>JAIVJM010000017.1 GCA_020199995.1 Acidobacteriota bacterium
TTATGGGTTACTATGACCGGGCTGTCACACAACCGGAAGGTTGTGCGGCACATCTCAGTTAGTAGTTTCCTTCTCTCGCGCATCAGCGGTGATGCGCCCCGCGCCTTAGAAACAGGCGGCGGCGTTGTGGATGGTTCGAGAGTAGGTTGATCTTAACTCTGGAAGCCGCTCGCTTTTAAGAGCATCCGAACACGAGACTTCGCCGCGCTACCGTTCCGCCGAAGCCCTTTAGATTCGAAGCTTCTCTTGCTATCCCCACATGGGGAAGAGGTACACACACACATGTCTATGAAACTTTACGTCGGGAATCTCGCGTTCCAGACTTCCGCTGAAGATTTGCAGGAGCTTTTCGCGCAGGCTGGCACGGTCGAATCGGCCAACGTCATCGAAGACCGTGAGACGGGTCGCTCGCGCGGCTTCGGCTTCGTCGAAATGTCTTCCAAGGAAGAGGGCGAGGCGGCCATCTCGCAGTTCAACGGGAAGGAAGTCGGCGGTCGCGCCCTGACCGTCAACGAGGCCAAGCCGCGTGAGAGCGGCGGCGGCGGCGGCGGTCGCGGCGGCTTCGGCGGCGGCGGCGGCGGTCGCGGCGGCGGCGGCGGCGGTCGTGGTGGTTACGGCGGCGGCGGCGGCTCGCGCTACTAAGACAACCAGGGCGCGGGTTGCCGCCGCGGGCCTTGCCCGCACGAATCCGGCCCCGCCCCCGATTCTCGACAAGGGAGCCCCGCGCGAGTCTTGAAGACTCGCGCGGGGTTTCTCTTTTGACAAAGCATGCTGACGCGGCGAGCGGACGTGGAGACACCGGGACACACGCTCGCCACCGCCCGCGGTACTGTTCCCGTGACCTTCCTTGACGCCCCGGTCTCGCGGTGGCTAGACTCGCTTGCTGGAGAACCACCAAAACATCTCGCGCGGGAGGCTGAGTGAAGGATTTGACGGCGGCCCGCCGAGGCAATCTCGGGACGGAGAGGGCGACCCTCGAAGACTGATTGAATGAGTTTGAAGACCAGCGAAAGGATGGGCCCGCGGGCACCCGCGCCCCGCGCTCCCGCCGACGCCGGAAGCGCCGAAGCAGCCACGGCAGACGACAGTCTCGCTCCCCTTCCCGAAGGGCCGCGCATCCTCATCGAGTCCGAAGAGTCCGGCGTCCGTCTCAATCTCGGCGAGGTCTGGGCCTACCGCGAGCTGCTCTACTTCCTCACGCGGCGCGACATCAAGGTCCGGTACAAGCAGACGCTGCTGGGCGCGGCGTGGGTCATCATCCAGCCGCTCTTGATGATGCTCATCGTGACGCTCGTCTTCAACCGCTTCGCGCGCCTCGACGCGGGGCCGATGCCCTACCCGCTCTTCGCCTACTCGGGACTCCTCCTCTGGACGTTCTTCGCGAGCGGCGTCACGAACGGCACGAACAGCCTCATCAGCAACTCGAATCTCATCACGAAGGTCTACTTCCCGCGCATGTTCATCCCGGCGGCGGCGGTCGGCGCGGGGCTCTTCGACCTCGGCATCGCCTCGCTGCTCCTGCTCGCGCTTGCCGTCTACTACGGCGTCGCACTTACCTGGGGGCTGCTGCTGCTGCCCGTCTTCGTACTGCTTGCGACGGTGCTCGCGCTCGGCGTCGGGATGATGGTCGCGGCGCTGACGGTCAAGTACCGGGACCTGCGCCACGCGCTCCCATTCATCATCCAGTTTTTGATGTTCGCCTCGCCGGTCATCTACCCTTCGCGCATCGTGCCGGGGCGCTGGCGCTGGATTCTCGTCGTCAACCCGCTCACGGGCATTATCGAAGGCTTCCGCGCGGCGCTCTCCGGACAGGCGTTGGACTGGACTTCCGTCGCCGCCTCGGCGGTCGTCTCCTTCGCGCTGCTCATCCTCGCCGTTTACGTCTTCCGCCGCGCCGAAGACTCTTTCGCCGACGTGATTTGATGATTAAATGATGGAGCCGATTGTCAGCATCGAGAACGTCAGCAAGCGCTACCGCATCGGCGGGCTGCACCCCGGCTATGTGACCTTCCGAGAGGTTCTGGGCGGCGCGCTCTCCGCGCCCTTCCGTGCGCTGCGGCGGCGCGGCGCGGGCGACAACCCGGACGACGGCCCCGAAGGCCGGACGCTGTGGGCGCTCAAGAGTGTCAACCTCGAAGTCCGTCGGGGCGAACTGGTCGGCGTCATCGGCCACAACGGCGCGGGCAAATCCACGCTCCTCAAAATCCTCTCGCGGATCACGAAGCCGACCCGCGGGCGTGTCGCGCTCCGCGGGCGCGTCGGGAGCCTGCTCGAAGTCGGGACGGGCTTCCACCCAGACCTCTCCGGGCGCGAGAACGTCTTCTTGAACGGCGCGGTGCTCGGGATGCGGAAGACCGAAATCGAGCGCAAGTTCGACGAGATCGTCGCCTTCTCAGAGGTCGAGCGATTCATTGAGACGCCGGTCAAATTCTATTCGTCGGGGATGTACGTGCGCCTCGGCTTCTCGGTGGCCGCGCACCTCGAATCCGAAATCCTCATCATGGACGAGGTCCTCGCCGTCGGCGACGCGGCCTTTCAGCAGAAGTGCCTCGACAAGATGCGCGACATCCGCCGCGAGGGGCGCACGATCTTCTTCGTCTCGCACAGCATGCCCGCCATCACGCGCCTCTGTAAGCGCGTCCTCCTTCTGGAAGGCGGCCGAGTAGTGTGCGACGGCGCGCCGCAGGCGGTGGTCGGGCGCTACCTCAGTTCGAGCTGGAAGGCCGGGGCCGAGCGCGTGTGGACGGGGGAGGACGCGCCCGGCGACCGCGTCGCGCGCCTGCGCCGCGTGCGCGTGTGCGACACGGCGGGCGCGACCGCCGCCGTCTTGGACATCCGCCGCCCGTTCCGCATCGAGGTCACCTACGACGTGCTCGCCGAAGGCCAACGGGTCGTCCCCATCGTCGAATTGCACAACGAAGAGGGCACGGAGCTCTTCAGCACGCACGACACGGGCGGCGGCGAGCCCCGGCGCGAGGTGCGCGCGACGGGGCGCTACACGAGCGCGGTCACGATTCCCGGCAACCTGCTCGCCGAGGGGAGCCTCGTCGCGCACGTCTCGCTGATGTCGCACTCGCCTTCAACCCTGCTCCACGCGCGCGAGCCGAACGCCGTCGCCTTTCAGGTCTTCGACGACGAAGGCACAGGCACGGCGCGCGGCGACTACGTCGGCCCCATGCCGGGCGTCGTCCGCCCGCTGCTCGACTGGACGACCCGCTCTGACATCGAAGGAGCAGGGGCAAGCCCAGACCGTCTCTAAAGCGCACGATATCGGTCGCGCCGCCTCTTCCGCCTGCCCGCATCCGCACCGCACCGCGCGCGCGCCGCGTCAGCGTAACTGCAATTATTTTGCAATTTATTGAGAACAGCGCGGACAAAATCGCCGACATCTAAAAACTGTCTCGTCGTGGCCTTTAATTTGCCATGAGAAGCATTGACAGTACGTCATTTCGTAAGCCTTTGATTCGGAGAGAAGATGAAAGAAGCCACGCAATCATTCCCGACCGGCGAGCCCGAAGAGACGCTCGTCACGCCGCGCTTTGACGAAGTGGAGACGGTACAGGCGCAGCCCGTCGTGCCTTTCGGGGAAGTCCCCGCGGGCGCTCCCAGCCGTCCGCGTCCCGGCTCGCGACGCCGCTCCTCGTGGCCGCTCGCGCTCATCCTGACTTCCGCGCTGGCCGGCTGTGTCGTCGGCGGGGCCGGACTCTATCTCTACCAGCGCCGCGCGACCGAAGAAGCACCACGCGCAGCCGAGCCCACACAGATGCCTCTCGCCGCGGAGGCGACGCAAGCCACGGTCGCGGCGGGCGAGCCGGAAGTGACGGCCTCGCTCTCCGCGCCAGCGCCCGAGCCCGCCGCAGAGGGGGACACGGCGGAGGTCTTGGAGGCCGAGCGCGTCGAGGTTCCCGCGCCCGCGCACAGAGGGGACGACGACGCGAAGAACAAAGAGTCTGACAAAGCTTCGTCCACGGAGCCGCGCAAGACGGTCGAGCGCCGCGACGCCGAAGAGAACCACAAGCACGGCAAGAGGGGCGGGCGCGACGCCGAGGCCGAGCGGGTCGGCAGCGGTGAAGCAGCGGCCCGCGAAGAAAATCGCGACGGCGAAGCGCGACTCGCCGACACGATCATCTACCGCCAGCGCCGCGCCGAACGACGCGAAGAGCGCCGCGCCCGCCGCGAAAACAGAACCCGCGCCGTTGACCGCGTCCGCGGCATCTTTGAAGGCCAGCCGCAGTAAGAAGAAAAGCCGTAAATCGTGAATCGTGAATAGAAAAACCTCAATTCCTTCTATTCACGATTCACGATTTACGATTTACGATTCACGGCTTTTCTCCTCATCATTTCCCTTTCCCACCTTTTACCCTTAAAGTTTTTCCATGCGGCGTGAGCGTGTGGACAAGTTGTTGGTCGAACGGGGACTGGCCCCCTCGCGGACGCGCGCGCAGGCTCTGGTGATGGCGGGCGCGGTGCTCGTCGGCGAACAGCGCGTCGAGAAACCCTCGGAGACTTACCCTCCGGATGCTCCCTTGCGCGTGCGCGGGGCGGAAGACCCGGCGGCGCGCTACGTCGGGCGCGGAGGGCTCAAGATGGAGCAGGCGCTCCGTGCGTTCGGCCTCGACGTGAGCGGTCTGGTCTGCCTCGACGTGGGGGCTTCGACGGGAGGCTTCACCGACTGCCTCTTGCAGCACGGGGCGCGGCGCGTCGTGGCCGTAGACGTGGGGCACAACCAGATTGACTGGCGACTGCGGACGGACGAGCGCGTCGAGGTGCGCGAGGGCGTCAACGCGCGACACCTCCGCGCCGAAGATTTCGTCGAGCGTTTCGACCTCGTCGTGATGGACGTCTCATTCATCTCGGCGACGAAGGTGCTGCCCGCGCTCGTCCCGCTGGTGAAGGACGGAGGGCGCGTCGTCGTCCTCGTCAAGCCGCAGTTCGAGGTGGGCCGCGGCGAGGTCGGCAAGGGCGGCATCGTCAACGACCCGGCGCAGCACGCGCGCGTCGTCGAGGAAGTCGGCGCGGCGGCGCGCGAACTCGGCCTGCGCGTCTCAGGCGTCACCGAGTCTCCGATTCAAGGCGCGGACGGCAACCGGGAATTCCTGACCCTCTACGAGCGGGCGAAAGAATAACGCCGCTCTCTTCCTTCTTTGCGTCCGTGCGCCTTTGCATGACATCCTGAGCGTCTCGCACAAGCGCGAAAGACGCGAAGGGAACAAAATTCACTTTGACGAGAAAGCTTTCGGAGGCGTCGGCGCTGGCACGGCTGCAACGCAGCAAGGCGGCCTTCCAAACCAACATCAAGCTTACTTACGAGCCCTCGGCGCGCGACTGCCGCGTGTGCCCGACGCCGGGCGTGTGCTGCACCGACGCGCACTTCGTCAACGTCCACATCACACGGCTCGAAGCCGTGGCGGTGCGCGAGACGTTAAGACTGACGCCGAGGCTCACCGACGAAGAGAGACGCGCCGTTTATGTGCGTGCGCGAGAGGCGGTCGCGCGCTACGATTTGCGTGCCGCGGGAGACACCTACGCGCAGACCTTCTCGTGCCCGCTCTTCCAGCCGGGCGCGGGCTGCCTCGTCCACCGCCGCGCCAAGCCCGCGCCGTGCGTCCAGCACGCGTGCTACGACAACTGGGAGGACGTGCCGCCGCTCGACTTGCAGTGGCGCGAAGAGCATCACGTCGAGCGCCTCAACACTGAAGTCTACGGCGCGGCGTGGGCGACTCCTGTCAGCCCAAACCTCTGGAGGTCTCGATGTACTGCCCGCACTGTGGAACCGAATCGTCCGGCGAACTCAACTACTGCAAGCGCTGTGGCGGTAGCCTCAACCCGCTCGCGAACGCGCCGCAGCAGCAGGTGCGCGCCCCCGTTCCGGCGGGCACGGCGTGGGCGATGGGGACGACCATGCTGCTCCTCATCGTGTTGGGCCTCGGCGTCCTCTTCGCCGCCGTGGCTGAGCTCTCGCACAGCGGCGCGATTCCGCCGGTGCTCGTGCTCATGGTCATCTTCGGTGCGCTCACCATCCTCGGCGGCGCGACGCTCTTGACCTGGCTCTGGACGCGCGTGCTCGGCACTTCGAGCGCGGCGGGCAACGCACCCCAGTTCGGCAGGCAGCCGCACACCAACGAACTCCCGCACGCACGCGTCAGCGCGCTCCCCGACGCCCACATCCCCAGCGTCACCGAACACACCACGCGCACCTTCGACAATATTAAAAGGTGATAAGTGATGAGTGATAAGTGATAAGAAAAGCGATGGCTTCCTTCTCATCACTTATCACTCATCACTTATCACCTTATCCGTTGACACCCCGGCGCGGGCGCGGCTATCATCCGCCCAAGTTTTCCGTTTCAATTCCAAAGCTTTACGGTTCCCTCAGCAGATTTAGCGGCGGCGACCGGGCGCGTGGCCCGGACTTCGGAATTTCTGGCCGGGCATACACTTTTCGCCGCCGCCTCGGCGACCCGCTCATGGAGAAGATTGCCGTTCGACGCGTCGGGGTTCTCATCAAGCCGCACCAGCCGGATGCGCTCAAGACCATCTGCCGTCTGGTCGAGTGGTGCGCCGAGCGCGGCATCGCCGTGGTGGGTGGCCCGCGCCTCGGACGCGCGCAGATCACGGCGGAGACAGGCTGCGCGGTCGAGACGCTGGAGCACTCGGAGCTGGTCAAAAGCGTTGACTTCATCGTCGTGCTCGGCGGCGACGGGACGATGATCGCGACGGCGCGGATGGTCGGCGACCACGGCACGCCTGTCCTCGGCATCAATTACGGCACGCTCGGCTACCTCGCCGACTTCACGCACGAGGAGATGATCCCGGCGCTCGACTCGATCCTCGCCGGAACCTACACGCTCGACCAACGTCTGATGCTCGCGGCGGAGGTCTATCGCGGCGGCGAGAAGCTCCACCACGACCGGGTCTTGAACGACGTGGTGATCTCGAAGTCCGCGCTCGCGCGCATCATCGAAATCGAGACGCGCATCGACGGCAAGTTTGTCAACTGCTTCCGCGCCGACGGGCTCATCATCTCGACGCCGACGGGCTCGACCGCCTACAACCTCTCGGCGGGCGGCCCCGTCATCTATCCCTCGATGGGCGCGGTCGTGATTACGCCCATCTGCCCGCACACGCTCTCGAACCGCCCGCTCGTCGTCCCCGACGACGCGGAGTTCGAGCTGACTTTGAAGACCTCGAACGAAGAGGTGGGACTCACCCTCGACGGGCAGGTCGGCATGCCCCTCGAATACGAAGACCGCATCGTCGTGCGCAAGAGCCGCACGAGCTTCAACCTGATCCAGTCGAACACGCGCAACTACTTCGACGTGCTGCGCAACAAGCTGAAGTGGGGGAGGTGAGGAAATGATGAAGTCCGCAACGCTGAACGATGAACTGAAAACAACTACTTTCTGCCTTTCAGCTCATCGTTCAGCGTTGCGGACTTCATCGTTTGATTATCATGTCTGACAAAAATGAAAAAGACCCTGCGGCGGGGCGCGACGCTTACGAGCGCGAGCTGACGACCGACCTCAAGGACACGACGCCGGACAGGCCGAAGGGGATGCCGCTGCACACGCGCATCCTGATCGGCCTGCTGGTGGGCGTGGTGGCGGGCGTGCTGGCGAACCGCGTCTTCGGCGGCGAAGACCCGCGCGTCGCGTGGACGATCAGCCGCATCACGGAGCCCGTGGGCACGCTCTTCCTGCGGCTCCTCCTGATGATCGTCGTCCCGCTCGTCTTCTCTTCGCTGGTGGTGGGCGTGGCCGGCATCGGCGACATCCGGCGGCTGGGACGCGTCGGGCTCAAGGCTTTTGTCTACACGCTCGTCATCTCGGCCATCTCGGTCGTCATCGGGCTCACGCTCGCGAACACGATCAGACCGGGCGAGCGCATCGACGCGGCGACGGCCCAAGGGCTGGAGGCGCGCTACGGCATGGACGCGTCGAAGCGCGTGGCCGACGCGACGAAGACTGGGACGACCGACTCGCCGCTCATGCAGGTCGTCAAGACCATCGTGCCGTCGAACCCGGTGGCCGCGGTCGCGGGGATCATCTCGGGCGAGGAGAAGCAGACCGACACGCCGAACATGCTCCACCTCATGTTCTTCGCGCTCATCCTCGGCGTGGCCGCGACGATGGTTCCGACCGAGGTGAGTGCGCCGCTCCTGCGGGGCTTGCAGGCGCTCTTTGAAATCTCGGCCAAGATCATTGATCTCATTATGAAGCTCGCGCCGTTCGCCGTCGCGTGCCTGCTCTTCAACAACACGGCGCGCTTCGGCCTCGACCTCTTGCAGGCGCTGGCGTGGTTCGTGGCGACGGTACTCATCGGGCTCGCGCTCCACATGTTCGGCGTCTACTCGCTGTCGGTCTATTTCCTCTCGCGCATCAGCCCCCTCGAATTCTTCCGTCGCATCAAGACCGTGATGCTCACGGCCTTCTCGACCTCTTCGTCGAACGCGACGCTGCCGACGGCGCTCCGCGTCTCGGAAGAAAACCTCGGCGTGCCGCGCGAGATCAACAGCTTCGTCCTCACCGTGGGGGCGACGGCCAACCAGAACGGGACGGCGCTCTACGAGGGCGTGACGGTCTTGTTCCTCGCGCAGCTCGCCGGCATTGACCTCACGCTCGGCCAGCAGCTCGGCGTCGCCTACTTCGCCATCCTCGGCGGCATCGGGACGGCGGGCGTGCCCTCGGGCTCGATCCCCTTCATCATCGTCATGCTCGCCACCTACGGCATCAACCCCGCGCTCATCGCCATCATCCTCGGCGTCGACCGCATCCTCGACATGTGCCGCACCACCCTGAATGTCGCGGGCGACATCACGGCGGCGACGTATGTGGCGCGCTCGGAAGGGTACGAACTCTTGAAGCCGCATGTGCCTGAACTGGAGCGGCTGGGCATCGTGGCGGGGAGCCCGAGCAGCCGCGACGTGATTGACTGAGGCGGCGGCGTACCGGCGCGCGGAGCGAAAGCATGCGCCGCGCGCCGGAGCGCCGTATGGGAACAAGTCTTTAAAGTCCCGTAAAACTTCCGACTGAAGAGTCCGGCACGCTGCGCCGCCCTCTTCTTTCCGGCGGGGCGTTCAGGCTTTCTCGCGGGGCGGGCGCAGGGAACGAAAGATGCAAAGCATCTCTCGGTCAGAGTTTCAGATGATTGACGCGGGACGTTCAAGGGTGAGCCATCGAAGCCTCGCTTAAAGCGTGAGCGCTCACGAAGAGGAAACTTGCGACATGGTTTTTCCAATCGGCGACGACAACTCCGACCGCACGGCGACGCCCATCGTCAACTACGTGCTGATCGCACTCAACGTACTGGTCTTCTTCTTCCTGCAAGGCATGGGTAACAACGACCAGTTCACCTACGCTTACGCGACCGTGCCGCAGGAGATAGTCACGGGACAGGACATAGACCGGCCCGTCGTCATCTCGGCGGGCGGCGAGAGCGCCCGCATCGACCTCCAGCCGACGCCCGGCTCAGTCTATCTGACGCTGCTGTCCTCGATGTTCATGCACGGCAGCCTGTTGCACCTCTTCGGCAACATGCTCTACCTCTGGATTTTCGGAGACAATCTGGAAAACCTGCTGGGGCGCGCGCGGTATCTGCTCTTCTACCTCGTGTGCGGCGTCGTCGCTTCGCTCTCGCATGTCCTGATGAACACCGGCTCTTTCATCCCGAGCCTCGGCGCGTCGGGCGCGATCTCGGGCGTGCTCGGCGGCTACCTTCTGCTCTTCCCGAAGCGACAGGTGCGGGTCATCATGATGCGGATGCTGACGACCGTGCCAGCCGTCGCCGCCATCGGCCTGTGGTTTGTATTCCAACTCATCGAGGGCTACATGAATCGAGGGGCGGCGGGCGGCGGCGTGGCCTACGCGGCGCACATCGGCGGCTTCGTCGCCGGGCTCGTGCTCATCAAGATTTTCGCCATCGGTCGCAACAGCAGCGCCGCGCCTCCCGCGTGAGGACGCGGCTAAGAAGCTCTGCAAGGGGTTAACCGAACGGGGCGACGCGCGCCGCGCAAGCGCCCACGAAAATTCGAACTGAAAGGGGAGGAATAAATAGATGGCCAGCAACGAAGAAGTGATTTCCACACTCAACAACCTGATCGAGACGTGCCGCGACGGGCAGAATGGTTTCCAGACCGCCGCCGAGGGCGTCGAGGTCAGCACGCTGAAGACGCTCTTCCTCGGCTACTCGCAGCAGCGCGCGCGATTCGTCGGCGAACTTCAGGACGAGGTGCGACGCCTCGGCGGAGACCCGGAGAATGCGGGCAGCGTGGCGGCCACGCTCCACCGCGGCTGGATCAATCTCAAGTCCGCCGTCACGGGCAAGGACGACGACGCGGTCGTCGCCGAGTGCGAGCGCGGCGAAGACTCGGCGGTCGCCAACTACCGCGACGCGCTCTCGACCGACCTGCCCGCCAACATCCGCTCCGTCGTCGAGCGGCAGTCCGGCGAGGTCAAGCAGGCGCACGACCGCATCCGCTCGCTGGAGAAGAAGTCGAACGGCGCGGGGGCGTAAAAAGCAGTAAGCAGTAAGCAGTGAGCAGTAAGCAGTAAGCAGGGAGCAGTGAGCAGTCAGTGCGGTTATCCGTCTTGACTGCTGACTGCTGACTGCTCACTGCTTACTGCTTACTCTTGAAGAGCCATGCGCGCAAAAATAAAGAGGGCCTCCGGGGAGGCCCTCTTTCGAGTTCTAAGCCGTCCGCGGACGGCGGCAATTTTTTAGAACTCGAAGCGCGCCGCGAACTGAAGCCTGCGCGCGGTGAAGGCGGAGCCGATGACGCCGAACGTCGTGCTGTTGATGTCGTCGGTGTTGCCGATGAAGAAGTTGGTGTGGTTGAGCAGGTTGAAGGCCTCGGCGCGCAGTTGCAGCCGCGTCCGCTCGGTGATCGAGATGTTCTTGATCATCGAGGCGTCAATGTTGAAGAAGGACGGCCCGTTGATGAGGCCGCGCTCGATGTTGCCCACCTGCCCCGCGGGGACGTTGAAGAGCGCCTGTCCGCCGAAGGCCGGCGAGCCCGCGCCGCCCGTCGCCGCGCCCGAGGGGGCGAGGACGGAAGGGTCTACGAAGAGGACGCGCCCGTCGGGCAGGCGGCGGACGCCGAAGAGGCTGCGCAGCTCTTCGCGGCTCATCGTCGAGAAGGCCGTCTGGTTGGCCGAAGGTGTGGTGCGGTTGAAGGTCGAGCGCGGGTCGAGCGGCGTGAACGGCGCGCCGCTCTGGAGCGTCATGATGCCGGTCACCTGCCATCCGCTGACCAGCCGGTTGAGCCACGAGCCTTCGTTGAGGAAGGGCTTGCCCTTGCCGAAGGGCAGCTCGTAAATCCCGTTGAAGTTGAAGACGTGCGCCACGTCGAAGTCGGCGCGACCGTACTCGATGCGCGGGCGCGAGTTGTCAATGCGCGGGTCAATCCTCGACTGGTCGCTGCCGCTCGAATCCGTGAGCGTCTTCTGCCATGTGTAGTTCGCCTGAAAGTAGAGCCCCTGCGAGAAGCGCTTGCGCACTTCAAACTGCATCGCGTTGTAGCTGTACTCCGAGCAGTTGCAGAGCAGGCGCGCGACGCCCGCGTTCCGGTTCGGGAAAAACGCGAAGCCGTTGGTGAGGCCGAGCGTGACGTAGTTCTGCGCGAGCGAGCCGGGTCGGCCCTCGCGGACGAACTGGACGACCGACGCGTTCGTGAAGGCCGTGCCGCCCGCGTTGGTCAGCGTGGCGAGGACGGGGAGCTGCTGGCTGCCCGACAGGTTCGCGTTGAAGCCGATGCTCACGGGGAAGGGGGCGAGCGCCGCCGTCAGCGCCGCGCCCGAGAGCCCCGAAGCCTGAATCTGCGCGCGTCGCGCCTCGACCAGCGAGAGATTCTGCTGCGCCCTCAGAAAGTCTCCGAGGAAGCCGTTGTTGTTGATGTCCAACTGGTTGAGGTCGATGTAGCGCCACAGTTGATTGCTCCGCCCGTGGACGTAGCGGAGTTCGAGCGCCGTCTGGAACCCCAGCTCGCGCTGGATGCCGATATTGAACTCGTGCGTGGACGGTATCTGAATGTCGGGGTCGATGCCGCCGATAGTTCCGAGAAGGCCGCCGAGCGAGTTGTTGAGGGCGTAGCTGCGCGGGATCGCCAGCGAGGGCTGCGGAACCGTGATGGAATCGCCCGCGCGGAGGTTGAGGTTCGTCAGGGTGTTGGCCCCGCGGAGCCCCGAGTTGGCGTCGCCCTCTGAAGCCGAGGCGCGGAGGATCGTGTCGTTGACGAAACTCCGGCGATACCCGCCGCGAATCACCGTCCGGCCCCCGTCGGGGAAAATCCCGTTGAGGAATTTGTTCTTGAAGTTCGGCGTGTAGGCGAGGCTGACGACGGGGCCGAAGTTGTCGAAGTCGTTGTTGAAGACCTTGTCGCCGCCCAGATTCGTGCCGGCGATCTGCGTGAAGCCCGAAGGATTCAAAAGCGCCTGCTCGACGGTCGAGCCCGCCGGGATGTTCGGCTCGAGGATGACCCCGTTGGTCTCCCTGAGGCCCGTGAACATCTCGTAGCGCAGTCCGAGGTTGAGCGAGAGGTTCGGCCTCAGCCTCCACTGGTCGTTGAAGTAGAAAGAGTAGTTCTCGTGCTCGTAGTTCTGGCTGAGGCCCGCGCCGGGCACGAAGCCCGAGCCGGGGGCGGTGACGTTGAAGGTCTGCGTCGCCGTGCTGACGATGCCGCCGAGGAGCGCCAGAAGGTTATTGGCCGCCGTGCGCTGCGTGGTGCTGATGCCGCCGGGGAAGAGCGCCGCATTGGTGAACTGAGCGGTGCCGATCTGCGGCGTGTTGGCGTTGGTGCCGAGCGTGAGGGTCGGGACGATGCCCGCGTCGTTCAGACGATTGACGCGAAAGAGCTGGCCCTGAAAGCCGAAGCGGAACGAGTGGTTGCCGCGCAGATATTCGGCGTTGTCCTGAAAGTTATAGGTGTTGGTGTCGCGCCCCTGCGGGAGGAAGGCCACCTCCGGGTTGCTGATCGAGGTCAGCGTGAAGAACTGGCTCGGGGCGGCGGCGTTGCGCGAGAAGGTCGGGAAGCTGTCGAGCCACCCGCCCCGCACCTCGTTCGTGAAATTCGCCGAAGGCGTGAAGCGCCACACGGCCACGTAGAGGTTAGTGACCGCGGCGTCCGAGACCACCGGCGAAATGCCGAAGCCGAGGTTGCCCTCCTGATCGGGGCGCAGCGTGAACTCGTCGTTGCGGTTAAAGACGAAGTTCAAGGAGTGACGCGAGTTGGCGTCCACGTCGAAGCGGAGCGTCATCGCGTCGCGGTCGTTGTTGGCGGCCTGATTGAAGCGGAAGCCGGTCGTGTTGAGCTGGTCGCCCGCGACCGTCGTGTTGCCCGCCTCCGGCGTGTTGGCGATGAAGCGGCTCTGGATGAGCGGGTTGATGGCCGTGATGCCGGTTCCGAGTGCCGGGTTGAGGAGGTTGATCTGGCGGACGACGCCCGGGTTGTCGCGGTAGGTGAAGAGCCCCTGACGCGCGTCCGGCAAAAGGATGGTGCGCGTGCGCGACGAAGAGCTGCGCGTGAGCAGGCGTTCCCATGTTCCGAAGAAGAACGCCTTATCGCGCCACAGCGACGGCCCGCCCTCGCCGAAGCGCGGCAGCGGCATGGGGCCGCCGACCTTGCCGCCGAACTGGTTGCGGTTGAGGTAGGGCCGCGCGACGCGATTGGCGTTGTTGAAGAAGTTGTTGGCCGCAAACTCGGAGTTGCGGTTATAGGCCCAGAGCGCGCCGTGGTACTGGTTCGAGCCGCGCGGCGTGACGGCGTTGACCTGCGATGAGCCGTAGCCGCGGTCGGCGCCCGCGTTCTGCGAGGTGACGGTGAACTCGGCGACGTCGTCAGCGCCGGGGCGCGTCGGCGAAAAGTCCACGGTGTTCTGGCGGATGAAGTTGTCCTGAATGTTGATGCCGTCGCGCGTGAGGTTGGTCATCGAAGGGCGCTGGCCGTTGATGGACGTGTTCTGCGCGCCGTTCGAAGAGATGCCCGGCTGGAGCTGGATGAGGGCGAGCGCGTCGCGGTTGGCGAGCGGCAGCTCGACGATCTGGCGCTCCGTGACCGTGTTGCTCAGCTCGGCGTTCGTCGTGTTCACGGTGTCGGCCCCGGCAGTGACCGTCACCGTCTCGTTGATGTCGCCGGCTTTGAGCGTCGCGTCGAGCGAATACTCGCGCCCGGTGTCGATCTTGAGCTCGGTGGCGGTGTAGGACTTAAAGCCGGGCGCGGAGATTTTCACCGTGTAGGTTCCGATCTCGAGCTGCGGGACGGTGTAGGTTCCGTCCCCGCTGGTGACGACCGTTCGGGCGGCCCCCGTCTGGTTGCTGGTGACGGTGGCCGTCGCGCCCGCGATGACGCCGTCCGGGCTGGAGACGGTGCCGACAAGGCGACCCGTGCTGCTCCCCTGTGCCGACGCGGAGGCGGCGAGCAGGCAGAGCGCGAGCGTCGCAGTCAATAGTTTTCTCATCGGATGCTGTTACTCCTTATCTGTACGCACACTGCTACATGTATGCGAGGTCGAATCTCTGTTCGCTGTTGGGGTTCGTGAGCGCAAGGAGTGAACGCTGTGGTTGACGACTTGCGCTGCTCCAAAGAGGGTGGCAAGTGTCGTACCATCTCGCGCCCCGGCGGATAACCTGCTCTGCCGCAAACGAGTACATTCAGATGGACGCCGGAGCCCTTCCCCGTTTTCGGATTTCCATTTAAATATCCATAGACCGCGCACCCGTTTTTCGTATTCGCGACAGTTTCTCGGATGAGGACGATTGCCGCGACCGCTCTTTGCGCGCGGCCACACGAGCCGCGCGCGTCTGTCGAAGAGAGGGAGCGCCGCGGGGGTTCGTGGTTGCCGACGCGCGCGCGGCTCGGTTAAGATTCCGGGACGGAATCAAAGGAGCGTTCAAGAACTGATGTCAACGACCGAGGCCGCCGCGCCGCCGCCGCCCTCCAACCAGCAGGGGCTCGACATCCGACCGACCCCGCGCGAGGAGATGAACCTCTCCCCGCTCGACACCTTCCCCTACGAGTACGCGGGCCGCGAGATACGCGTCCAATTCGAGATGCCGGAGTTCACGGCCATCTGCCCCTTCTCCGACTTCCCTGACTTCGCCGTCCTCCGCCTCGAATACGTCCCGCACGAGCGCTGCGTCGAACTGAAGAGCTTGAAGCTCTACATCAACTCGTTCCGCGAGGTGAAAATCTTCCACGAGCACGTCGTCAACGTCATCCTCGAAGACTTCGTGCGGGCATGCGACCCGCTCGCCGTCGAGCTCGAAGGCGACTTCCACATCCGCGGCAACATCAAGACGGTGGTGCGTGCCTCCTACAAGAGGTCAGAAGCCGTAAGTCAGGAGCCGGAATAAAAACCTTTCGCGCCGCCAAGACATCTCGTACACTGCGTCTGTCAATCTCTCCCGGTTTCCGACTTCCGATTTCTGACTCCTGACTTGTGACTCCTATGGACATCACTGCCGTCATCATCTTCGCCGTTGTCGCCTTCGGGATTTTCTTCTTCGTTGTGAAGAGAGTGCTGCGGATGGCGATTCGGCTGGCGTTGGTCGGGGCGATTCTGTTCGCGCTGCTCGCCGGGGCGGTCGCGTGGTGGTGGTACGCGCCTTTTGGCGGGAGCGGCGACGCGAACCGCAACGGGAACAGTTCGGCGCGTTCACCGCGGCGCTGAGCGGCGCGCAGGGCGCGGCACGAACATGGGAGAGACAGACACAGACGCCGCAGACCAGTTCGACGCTTCGTTGAGTGAAGGGCGGCTCGACGAGTCAATGCCCGGACTCTGGAGCCGCTACCGGCGGCTCCCGCGCAACGTCTTCGCCATCAGCCTCGTCAGTCTCCTCAACGACGCTTCGAGCGAGATCATCTACCCGTTCCTCCCGCTCTTCCTCGCGCTCACGCTCGGCGCTTCGCCCTTCGCCATCGGCCTCATCGAAGGCGGCGCGGAGTCCATCTCCGGCCTTCTCAAACTCTTCTCCGGCTATTACAGCGACCGGCGCGGGCGGCGCAAAGGGCTCGTCGTCTTCGGCTACGGGCTGGCGAGCATCGCGCGCCCGCTGCTCGGCGTCGCCTCGACGTGGCCGCACGTGCTCCTCATCCGCCTCACCGACCGCGTGGGCAAGGGCGTGCGGAGCGCGCCGCGCGACGCGATGATCGCCGACGCCGCCGCGCCGCAGGAGCGCGGGCTCGCCTTCGGCTTTCACCGCGCGATGGATCACGCCGGGGCGGTCATCGGCCCGCTCCTCGGCTACGCCATCCTGAGCTTCGTCGCGGCCAACAGGAATTCGCCCACGGCAGGCGACTACCGGACGCTCTTCCTGCTCGCCTCCATCCCGGCGCTCGGAGCGGTGCTGGTCGCGGCCTTCTTCGTGCGCGAGGCCAAACGCGAGCGGAGGGTCGAGATCGAAGCCGCGCCACTCCGGTTCTCGCTGCGCGGCTACGACGTCAACTTCAAACGCTTCCTCTTCATCATCGCGCTCTTCACGCTGTCGAACTCTTCGGACGCCTTCCTTCTGCTGCGCGCGCAGGAGTCGGGCGTCTCGACGCAGACGATTCCGCTGCTCTGGGCGGCGCTCCACATCTTCAAGGTGGCAAGCTCTCTGGTCGGCGGCGCGCTCTCAGACCGTCTCGGCCGACGCACGCTCATCATCTCCGGCTGGCTCCTCTACGCGGCGGTCTACGCGGGCTTCGCCTTCGTCTCGTCGGCCAAAGGGGCATGGATTCTGTTCCTCGTCTACGGCATCTACTTCGGACTGGTCGAGGGCTCGGAGAAGGCGCTCGTCGCAGACCTCGTGCGCCCCGAGCAGCGCGGCACGGCTTACGGCCTCTATAACCTCGCCTTCAGCGTCACGGTCTTGCCCGCCTCGCTGCTGATGGGCGCGCTCTGGCAGTGGCGCGGCGCGGCGACGGCCTTCCTCACAAGCGCCGCCGTCGGCGCGACCGCCGCCCTCCTGCTCGCGCTCACCGTCCGCCCCGGAGCGCGCGAGCAGCGGCGGGCATAGAAAGCGCCGGACAGCTATTGCGCTCCGCCCCTGCGCGGCGGATAATTGCCGCCGTCCAACGCGAGCAGAAGACGGCGGCGGCGCTCGCCTTCCCTTTTAGCTCTTTCCCGAAGTCTCACAGCTCCCCGAGCCTCAGAGAAGTTTTCCTGCTGGAGGTCTCCGACAACTCCCATGTCTTTCGAACACGACATCTTCATCAGCTACGCGCACATAGACAACCAGCCGTTCGGCGACACGAAGGGCTGGATTGACCAGCTCTTCGAGCGCCTCAAGGTGAGGCTGGCTCAACTGCTGGGCGCGGAGCCCATCGTCTGGTGGGACGGCAGACTTCAGGGCGACCAGTATTTCGCGGGCGAGATTGGCGACAGCGTCTCGGCCACGCTGCTGCTCGCGCCGGTCGTCACGCCGCGCTACGTCAAGTCCGCGTGGTGTCGCGGAGAGCTGGCGGAGTTCTGCCGCCGCGCGCTGCAAACCAACGACGAGCGGATGCGGAACCACTCGCGCATCTTCAAGATCGTCAAGACGCCCGTCAACGACGACCAGCAGCCGGAGGAGTTGCGGGGCTTGCTCGGCTACGTCTTCTACGAGCTTGACGCCAACGACCGCCCGCGCGAGTTCAGCGCCGAAGTCGCGCCCGCCAAGGACCCGAAATACTGGGCGCGGCTCGACGACCTCGCTTGGGACATCAAGAACGCGATTGAGAAGCTGAAGCCCGACGATGACCGCTCCGGCTTCAAAATCGGGAGGGGTGCCGTGATGGACATTGCGGAGGGCGCGGACGACGCGGACGCCGGGCTGCCGCTGGAGAAAAAAGTCTACCTCGCGGAGACGACCGCCGACCTCGCGGGCGAGCGCGACCGCATCCGCCGCGAGTTGCAGCAGCGCGGCTTCCAAGTCCTGCCCGACAGGGAGTTGACGCTTTACGCGCCCGACTTCGAGGCGGAGGTGCGCGAACAACTCTCGCGCTGCGCTCTTTCGGTGCACCTCATCGGCGCCAACTACGGCATCATCCCCGAAGGTGAAGAGGAGCACTCGATACTGCGCTGGCAGGAGGAGCTGGCCGCCGAGCGCGGGCGCAGTGACCCGGACTTCACGCGCCTCGTCTGGATGCCGAAGGGCCTGGAGGCGAAGGGCGCGCGCCAGCAGCGCTTCATCGAGGAGTTGCAGACCGGCCTCGGCGCGGGCGCGGAGCTGCTGCAAACGTCACTCGAGGAACTCAAGACGCGCGTGCTGGAGAAGCTCGCGCCCCCGCCGAAGCCCGCCGCCCCCGCCCCGCAGACAAACGGCAACGGCGATGACCTCAGGCGCGTCTACCTCATCTGCGACAACCGCGACCTCGGCGAGGTCGAGCCCATCGAGGAATATCTCTTCAATCAGGGCTACGAAGTGCTCCCCTCGATTGACGGCGCGGACGGCGCGGAGGTCGCGCAGTACCACCGCGAAAGCCTGCTCGGCTGCGACGCGGCGCTCATCTACTACGGCAACGCCAACCAGCTCTGGCTGCGCTCGAAGATGGGCGACCTGCAGAAGGCGCAGGGATGGGGGCGCACCGCGCCGATGGTCACGAAGGGCGTCTACGTGAGCGGGCCGCCGACCGCCGAGAAGCAGCGCTTCCGCACGCGCGAAGTCCCGGTCGTCATCCAGAACTTCCAGCGGTTCTCGCCCGACGCGCTGCAACCTTTTCTCCAAGCCTTGCGCGAAGGCAACGGGGGGCAGAGATGATGGAATTCCCGGAAGAGACCTTCAACCCGTTCCCCGGCCTCCGCCCGTTCGACACGGACGAGTATCACCTCTTCTTCGGGCGCGACGGGCAGTCGGACGAGCTGCTCAGGCGTCTGCAACAGACGCGCTTCCTCGCCGTCGTCGGCACTTCGGGAAGCGGCAAGTCTTCGCTTATCCGCGCGGGGCTTTTGCCCTCTCTCTACGGCGGCCTGATGGCCGGGGCGGGCTCGGCATGGCGCGTCGCGCTCTTCCGTCCGGGCGGCGACCCCGTCGGCAACCTCGCCGCCGCGCTCTGCTCCGAGGAGGCGCTCGGTGCGGGCGCGGGCGAGAGTGAGGTGCAGTCGGCCATCGTCGAGGCGACGCTCAGGCGCAGCACGCTCGGGCTCGTCGATGTCGTCCGGCAGGCACGGCTCGCGCCGCACGAGAATCTTCTCGTCGTCGTTGATCAATTCGAGGAGCTGTTCCGCTTCCGCACGTCGAAGGAGACACACGGCTCCGAAGACGACGCGGCGGCCTTCGTCAAGCTGCTCCTGGAAGCGCCGCAGCGCGGCCCGCGCGAGGAGCTGGCGCGCAGGCGCAAGGAAGACCCCGCAGCGGCGGAGCCGCCTGAGCACAGCATCGTCCCCATCTACGTCGTCCTCACGATGCGCTCGGACTTCCTCGGCGACTGCTCGCAGTTTCAGGGCTTGCCTGAAGCCATTAACGACGGTCAGTACTTCATCCCGCGCATGACGCGCGACGAGCGGCGCGCGGCCATCACCGGCCCGGCGGCGGTCGGCGGCGGCTCGATCAGCCTGCCCCTCGTCAACCGGCTCCTCAACGACGTCGGCGACAACCCCGACCAGCTCCCCATCATGCAGCACGCGCTGATGCGGACGTGGGATCACTGGGCGGCGCGCGGCAACCACAACGGGGCTGGCGGCGACGCCGGCGGCGGCGGCACGGGCAAGCCTGTTGACCTCGCCGATTACGAGGCGGTCGGCGGGATGAGCGACGCCCTCTCGCGCCACGCCGACGAGGCGTTCAACGAACTCGGCGACGACCGCTCGCGCCTCGTCGCCGAGAAGATGTTCAAGGCGCTCACCGAGAAGGGCGCGGACAACCGAGAGATACGGCGGCCCGTCACGCTCGGCGAGCTGTGCGAGATCGCCGAGGCGACGCCGGAGGAGGTCGTCGCGGTGGTCGAGACTTTCCGCCGCGAGGGCCGCTCTTTCCTCATGCCGCCCGTGGGCACGCCGCTCGAAACCGGGACGGTCTTAGACATCTCGCACGAGAGCCTCATCCGCAACTGGGAGCGCCTCAAGAAGTGGGTGGACGACGAGGCGCAGTCGGCGCGCATCTATCGCCGCCTCGCCGAAGCGTCGGTCTTGCACCGCGCGGGTCAGGAGGGGTTGTTGAGCGACCCCGGACTGCAATTCGCGCTCGACTGGCACGACAATCATCAGCCGAACGCCGCGTGGGGCCGGCGCTACCACCCGGAGTTCGACCTCGCCTCCTCGTTCCTCGACGCGAGCCGCGAGCATCGTGACGCGCAGCTCGCCGAGCAAGAGCAGCAGCGGCAGGCCGAGATCGAGCGCGAGCGCCGCGAGCTGGAGCGCGCGCGGGCTTTCGCCGCCGCGCAGGCCCGCTCCGCCCGACGCCTGCGCTGGGCGGCGGTGGCGATGGCCGCGCTCTTCCTCTTCGCGCTCGGCGGGGCCGTCTACGCCTTCCAGATGAAGCAGCGCGCCGAGGACAGCGGGCGGCAGGCCCGCGAGGCGCAGACGCGCGCCGAAGTCCTGAAGGCGAACGCGCTGGCGAGCTACGACGCGGAGAAGGCCGCGCGCGAGGACGCGCAGCGCCAGAACGCGCTGGCGAAAACGAATGAGGAAAGGGCCGTCGAGGAACAGAAGAGGGCGGAGGTCGAGAAGACGCGCGCCAACGAGCAGACGCGCATCGCCTCGGAGCGCGAGCAGGAGGCCCGCGACGCGACCGTCAGGCAGCTCGAGTCGGCCCGGGCCGCGGAGGCGGCGGCGACGGCTGCGCGCACCGCCGAGGCCGAGGCCAACCGCCGCGGTGAGCGGCTTCAGGTGGACGCGATGGGGCGCTTCGGGCTCGACTCGTTCCAGCGCGGCAACTACTCCGGCGCGGAGTACGCCTTCCAGATGGCGCTGAGCATGATCGGCGAAAATGGCGTCAGTGATAGCGGCGAGGTCAAAGACCGGGACCTCGCTAAATCTCAGGGGTGGGTGCTCGCCAACATCGGCTTGTCACAGCGCAAGCTCGGCAATTACGCGGGGGCCGTCAAGTCCTACCAGCGGGCGCTCGCGATCCACGAGAAGGTGACGCCGCAGGTGAGCGGCGAGATGTTCGACGCCCTCCACTGGCTCGGCCACGCCTACCGAGACGGGGGCGACGCCGACCGCGCCAACGAGTTCTACACGCGGGCCGTGGAACTGCTGGTGAAGAATCCGACCCTCATAGACTCGATCTACGAGCTGCCGAATCTGGAGATCATCGCGCGCCTCTACCGCGACCTCGGCAGGTACGACGAGGCGGAGCCCTACTTCAGGCGCGTCCTCGAAGAACGGGGCAAGCGGAAGAACGAGAATGAGCTGACCGACGCGCTGAAGGAGATCGCGCAGTTCTACGCCGCGCAGAACAGGTGGGAGAAGGCCGAGGCGCTCTACTCCGACCTGCTCGCCATTCAGGAGAAGTCATTCACGGACGGCAAGTTCGCCGACGTGGACTTCCGCGCCCTCGCCGACAGCTACGGCGACCTCGGCGAAATCTACATCGGACTGGACGAGTTGAAGGCGAAGACGCTTTTCCAGCTGGCGCGGGCCGCTCAGGACTTCTCGCTCAAGCAGCGGCAGCGAGAGCGGCTGATGGCGGCGGCCCCCGGCGAGGCCGCGAACGCGGATAAGATCAAAGCCCTCAAAATGGACAGAGACCTCGTGGAAATGGCGGACCTGTTCGTCCGGCTGGGAGAGCTCCGACCGGCTGAGACTTCCTACCGGCAGGCACTTGAGTACGTCACGGACGACGCCAATTATGAGGCGGAGGTGATGCTCAAACTCGGCCGCCTCTTCCGCTTTCACCTCAAGGAATACGACAAGGCGGCGGAGGCTTATCGGGCCGCGGTGGGCACGCTGACGGGCAAGAAGGATTCGTCCCTCCTGCTCGGCGAAGCCATGACGCAACTTGGCACGCTGTTCGCGGAAGAGCTGAACAGGCCCGATGATGCCGTCAAGTTGTTCAAAGAAGCCCTCGAAGAGCTGTCTCAATTGACCGGCGCGGAGCGGGCGACGTACTCGACGCTGAGCGGGCTGGCGAGCGTCCACGGCAAACAGAACCGGGTCGCCGACCTCATCGCCGTGAGCCAGCGTAAACTGGAGCTGGCGCGGGAGATGGTCAGGCGCAACTCGCCCAACAGCGTGGCACAGAAGGCCTGGGACGCGGGCGCCTACGCCGAAGCCTTCGGGCTCTATGTCCGGGCCGTCAGCGACCTCTCGGCTGCCTACAGGGCGGGGGGCGACTCGCTGTGCGTCAGGAAGGCCTACAGCGCCCTGCTCGCCAAAGAACTGGACGTGAATCAGGTGGTGGACGAGCAGGTAGTTGCCGCTTACACGAAGCTGCTCCAAGACTACGACAACCAGCTCAGCAGCCAGCACAGCGCCCCGCCGCCGACCTCCACGCTCAAGGAGCGCATCAGGAGCGCGCGGGCGCAGCAGAGCCAGATCGAGCAGATCACCCAACAGCAAATCCGCCGGCAGGCGCAGCAGACCTACGCGCCCACCGGAAGCCCGCAGTAAGCCAGCCCCGGCTCCCGTTTTCGGCGTGCGGCGGCGTGGACTCGGCGCGCCGTTTTCGGGTAGTGTATTTCTTCAACCCGAACTAATCCCGGAGGCGGCCCGGAGCGGAGGTCTCTCGAACATCCTGTGCTTTGAGGTCGAATACTGGAACGAGCCGGGGTCGCCCGACGCGCGCGACCTGCGGCGGCGCATGGAGCGCGAGGGCTACAATGTCGTTGAGTGGGCGGACCGGACCGGCGCGACTTAACCC
>JAIVJM010000018.1:0-9904 GCA_020199995.1 Acidobacteriota bacterium
GTGTCGGTCAGTTGAGTGAGTTTCCGCGCCCGTCTGTCGAAAGTGAAAACCTCGAAGCTGCGGTCGGAATTCGCTCCGGTCAAATCGCGATTTGAAGAGAAAGCGACGAGCTCTCCGTCGTCTGAAATCGAAGGCTGAAACGAGCCGTGACCAGCGCGTGCGGCGGTATCGTCGGGGAGCGTTTCGGTCAACTGTTGCAACCCCCCGGAGTCGAGGTAGAAAATTTCGGAGTTCCCGTCGCGGTTCCGCCCGACGGGGTCGTCCTTGCTCGCGAAGGCGGCGCGCATGCCGTCCTGCGAGAGCGCCGGAGCGGGCGCGCGCGAGGCCGCGAGCCTTTCAAACGAGAGGGACGCAGTGACAATGTCCTCGACGTCCACGCCGAAGAGCTGGAAGGCGCTCGGCCCCAGCCCGCCCGCGAGATTCGAGTTCGACTCGAAGGCGATGCGCCGCCCGTCGCCGCTGATGGAAGGGTTGAGGCTCAGGGTCTCGCCGGGCGCGTGCGTGACGCGGCGTGACGCGTCCGCCTCCGAGCCGACGCTTTTGACGAGCGGGCCGAGCGCCAGAGAGAGGACGAAGACGACGAGGGCGGCAAACCGGCTCTTGCGTGAGTGCAAGGCGTGACTCCATTCCTGCTTCTCCCACGAGGCAGAAGCGTTGCGAAGTCGGCTTGTCGGGGTGAGACAAGCGACGGCATTGACGAATTTTGAGGGTGTTTAAGTGACGAAGCAGAGCGCGGGATCTCTCAAGTCGGGTGGCGGGTTGAGGCGGCTCTCAGGGCGCTCGCCGATTGTGCGAACGCGCGCCATTCTACAGCTTCGAGCGTAAAAGGCAAGTGAAAGTTTCGGGCGGCGGGGGCGTAGAATCGCGGGCCGACTCAAGCAGCCGGAGACTGAGTCCCCTCCGTGACCGAGAGGGCGTTATCGTAGAGGCGGAGCAGGAAGTGCTGCCCCGGAGCGGCGGGCGCTTCGACCTTGAGGCCGAAAAGATTCTGGCGCTTGATATGGACCAACGTCGCCTTGAGCGCGATGATTCCCTCGTGGGCGATGAGCGTCACCCAGAGTGAGTCGCCGAGAGCCGCCACGGGGTCGCCCGCGACGCCGCGCAAACCCAGCCCGAGGCAGCTGAAGTCGGTGACCTCGGCCATCCCCAGCATCTCGTTGCGCGTCGTGTTTTCGACGGCGGCCCACATTTTGGTCGTCGGCGCGACGCGTGCGAGCGAGCGCCGGTCGTGAAGCCCTAAGTCCGGATTGCTGAAGAAGTTATCCAATGTTCCTCACCACCTTGCCTGCTGACTCATTCCGTTGTGTTTAAGGTACATGAACAATAAGGGCTGGATTCCGGTACGGGCGGACATCTCCCGCTGTGGAAATCAAGGGCAGGCTGAAACAAGCTGGACGACGCGCCGAAGCTGGTGCGCGTCGCCAGCCCGAATTTCGACGAACGCGGCCAAATACTGGCGCTCCTGATGCACGCTTGAATTTATTGCTGTGAACTGGAGCCGCCGGGCTTCTGGCTGCCCATCCCTTCCTCATCGCTCGGCTTCTCGCTGCCCATCCCTTCCTTGCCGGATTTCCCCGCACCCATGTTGCCGCCGCTCGTGCCGAAGCCGCTCGCTTGTTCATCGTTCTGATCGCTGTTCCCAGATTCTTCCTGCCGCTTTTTCTCCTGCGCCTTGTCTTTCTGATCTGCCATAGCCCTTGACTCCCTTTTTCTTTGACTAACAAAAGATTTCTGACTTTATCCCTCGACACTGGTGGCACTCGCCCACGCCCGCGCGCCGAACTCGGGCAGGGCCTCGAACACTTCAAGCGCGTAACGCACGTTGTTGAAGGGGGCCGAGACCTGCACGCCCTGAATCAGCTCACGCACTTCGAGCAGAGACTCGCGGGCGATCTTCAATCCTTCGTCCCGCCCGAATTCCTTGCCCCGCTCGGAAGCCGCGCGCATTCGCTCCATGATCGTGGGCGTGACGCGCACCCCCGGCACTTCGTTGTGCAGGAATTCGGCGTTGCGGTAAGAGACGAGCGGCCAGATGCCCGCTACGATCGGGATGCGCACGTGCTCGATGCGCTTGAGGAAGGCGCGCAACTGCTCAACGTCGAAGACTGGCTGCGTGATGGCGAACTCGGCCCCGGCTTCGACCTTGTACTCGAAGCGCTTGATTTCTTCTTCGAGGTTGATCGCGCCGGGGTTGACGCCGACGCCGATACAGAACGAGGTCGGACAGCCCACGGGGTTGTTGCCAAGGTCGAGCCCGTGGTTGAGCTTGCTGACCATGTTGGTGAGACCGATGGAGTCAATGTCGAAGACGGCGGTCGCATCCGGGTACGGCCCCATCTTCGGCGGGTCGCCGGTGATGAGCAGGAGATTACGGAGACCGAGCGCCGCCGCGCCGAGCAGGTCGGAAACCATGCCGAGCAGGTTGCGGTCGCGGCAGCAGTAGTGCAGCACCGTCTCGAGCCCGATCTCACGCTCGACCAAGACAGCGGTCGCCTGCGCGCTCATGCGCGTCTGCGCGCGCGGCCCGTCGGGGATGTTGACGGCGTTGACGCCCGCGTCCTTCAGAAGCCTGATCTGTTCGAGCGTCTTCGAGGCGTCGCAGCCTTTCGGCGGAAGCACCTCGACGGTCGTGACGAACTCTCCGCGCACGAGCCGGCGCGACCAGTTCGAGCGTTCCTCTGGCGGCACGACCTTGATGTCCGAGGGCTTCAGCTCCTCGACGCTCACCGGGACGGCTGTCCCCAGCGGACTCGTCTCGCGGCGGCGCGGCGAGACGGCGCGCACCGCGTTCGAGATGAGCTTGATGTGCGCGGGAGTTGTGCCGCAGCACCCGCCGATTAATTTGACGCCCGCGTTGATGAGCCGTCGCGCGTACTTCGCCATGTACTCGGGCGAGCACATGTAGAACTGCCGCCCCTGCACGTCGCGCGGGAGCCCGGCGTTGGGCTGCGCCGAGAGCTTGCGGCGGGTCATGCCGCGCATCTTCTCGACGGCGGGGAGAAGGATGGCGGGGCCGACCCCGCAATTGAGGCCGATTACGTCCGCGCCCCACTCGTCGAGCCGGGTGGTGAAGACCTCGGGCGTCGTCCCGAAAATGGTGTTGCCGTCCATCTGGATCGTCATCTGCGCGACGACGGGGAGGTCGCAGAGTTCGCGGACGGCATTGATGGCCTGACGGATTTCGGAGATGTCCGAGAAGGTTTCGAGGACGAAGAGATCAACGCCGCCTTCCAGCAGTGCCGCGACCTGCTCTTTGAACATCTCCCTTGCTTCGTCGAATGAGGTCGGGCCGTAAGGCTCGATGCGTAGACCCAACGGCCCGACCGCCCCCGCCACGTAGCATCTTCCGGCTGCGGCTTCACGCGCGATGCGAGCGGCGGCGAGGTTGATTTGGCGCAGTTGCCCTTCCAATCCGTATTGCTGGAGGTTGTGAGTAGTCGCGCCGAAAGTGTTCGTCTCGATGACCTCGGCCCCGGCCCGCACGTACTCTTCGTGGACGCCGAGCACGAGTTCGGGGCTGGTCAAATTCAACTCGTCGTAAGAGCGGTTGATGTAGATGCCCTTCGCGTAGAGCATCGTCCCCACGGCTCCGTCGAAGACGGTGATGTGGTCGCTCTCCAGAATGTCTCGGAAATTGTCCATGGGAAGAAAGCTGTTAGCTATTAGCTGTTAGCCAGACCGGGGGCGCGACTGAAGGCTTTTAATTTGCAGCACCCTTCAAGGAGCTGAAAGCTAAAAGCTGACGGCTAACAGCTAAAAAAAAATCCCGCGCCAAACAACGCGGGACTTCAGAAAAACTCGAAGTGGCGGCACTGCAAGCGCCGAGCTGTTTAGCGGTTTGTTTTACGTGGCCGCAAGTCGCCTTAACTCACCACGTCTTTTTCAACTCGGCTTATACGCCTCGCCGTGCCCATCTGTCAAGCGTCTCGCTTTAAACATGCGTCGGGCGACCCTTCAATGCCGCTGGCAGCGCGGGCAGAAATAGGTCGAGCGGCCCGCGTGAGTAACCCGGCGGATCCGCGCCGAGCAGCACAGGCAGGCTTCACCCTCGCGGTCGTAGACGCGCCAGCGCCCCTCGTAAGCCCCGCCGTAGTAGCTGCCTTCGATGTCTTCGGGGTCAACGTTCAACGTCGAGCCGTGGGCGATTGATTCGGCGAGCACATCGAGGATGGCGCGGTGGAGGCGCGCGAGTCGGCGGCGCGAGAAATCCGCCGCCACGGCTGAGGGATTGACGCGGGCGAGGAAGAGCACTTCCGCGGCGTAGATGTTGCCGAGTCCGGTGACCTTCGTCTGGTCGAGGAGCGTCTCTTTCAGCGTGCGGCGCGAGCGCGCGAGGACGCCGCCGAGATATTCAGCCGTGAAGGATGCGGAGAAGGGCTCGGGGGCAAGCGAGCGCAGTTCTTTGATCTGGTGGAGTTCAGCAGTCGAGGTGAGCTTCATCAGACCGAAGTGGCGCTGGTCGGTGAAGGCGAGGCGGCGGCGGTCTTCGAGGTAAAAGACGGCGTGCGTGTGTTTCGGAAGCTCACGCTCTTCCGGCAGCAGAAGAAATCTCCCGGTCATCCTGAGATGGACAACCAGCACCCGTTCGCCGTCGAGATTGAAAAGGATGTGCTTGCCGCGGCGCGCGACGCCCTCGACGCGCGCGCCGCGCAGCGCCGCGGCGAAATCTACCGGCGAGGTTTCGGGCGCGAGCTTCGGTCGCAGAAGCTCAGCCGCGATGATGCGTCGGCCCCGGACGAGCTTGTCCAGTGCGCGAGCGACGAGTTCGACTTCAGGTAGTTCGGGCATGAAAAGTCATGAGGCCATCTGACAGCCCTGCTCAAGTAAGCTCTCCATCTTCGCCGTGGAGGTGGCCTCGGAGTAGATGCGCAGAACGGGCTCGGTCCCGGATTGACGGAAGAGGAGCCACGATTCGTCTCCGAAGATGAGCTTCGTGCCGTCGAGCGTTTCGACTGAGGCGACGGCGTGTCCGGCGATTCTGGCCGGGGGCTGTCCGGCGAGGGCCGCGACGAGTTCCTGCCCGCGCGCGACTTCGATGTGCAGGTCGCGGCGTCCGAAGTAGAACTCACCGAACTCACGGTGCATCTCGCGCACCAACTCGGTCGGCTTCCGGCCCGCGGCGACGACGGTTTCGAGGAAGAGCAGCGAGTTGAGGATGCCGTCGCGTTCGGGGATGTGCCCGCTGACGCCGATGCCGCCGGACTCCTCTGCGCCGATCAGGATTTCTTCGCCGAGCATGAGGTCGGCGACATACTTAAAGCCGATGGGCGTCTCGTAGAGCTTGAGGCCGTGAGCGGCGGCGATGCGCTTCAGGAGCACAGACTGCGAGAAGGTGCGGACGACGCCGCCGGACATCGCTCGACGCCGGGCCATGTGAAGAAGGATGAGCGGCACGACATCGTGCATGGTGAGCGTCGCGCCGTCGTCGCCCACGGCCCCGAGCCGGTCGGCGTCGCCGTCGGTCGCCACGCCGACCAGAGCGCCGCTTGAGAGGACGCGGCTTTTGAGAGCGCCCAGATTGCGGTCAACCGGTTCGGGCGCGACGCCCCCGAAGAGCGCGTCGCGCTCGGCCCGAATCGTCTCGACCTCAAGCGCGCCTCCGCCCAGAAAACTTTCGACCCAGCGAGCGCCCGTCCCGTGCATTGAATCAACGACGACGCGCTCGCGCGCCGCGCGGATTCGTTCGAGGTCAACGTAGGATGCGACCTGCGAGCGGTAACTCTCGACGGAAGAGGCGAGGCGCTGGCTCGTCGCGGCGCTCGTCGCGGCACTCGTCTGAGGCTCGGCCCGCAAAGTCGGGGACGCGTCAACCAACGCTTCGACGGCGAGCGTCGTCTCAGGCGTCGCGCTCCCGCCCCAAGGGGCCTTGATCTTGAAGCCGTTGAAGTGCGGCGGGTTGTGCGAGGCCGTGATGATGACGCCGCCCGCCGCGCCCAGCTCACGCACCGCCCACGAGACGAGCGGCGTCGGAACGTCGCCCTCGAAAGCGGCGACACCGATATGATTGCCCGCCAGAACTTCCGCGGCGCGTCGCGCGAACTCTTCCGAGAGGAATCGCCGGTCGAAGCCGACCACGACGAGCGGCGTGGAGCGGGCCGCGCTCGCGTCAACGTCAGAGATCGCGGAGGCGGCGCTTTGCGGGTGATGGAGGTTGACGTATTCGGCGTAAGCCTGCGCGACGCGCTCGACGTTGGCGAACGTGAACTCGTCGGCCATCACGGCGCGCCAGCCGTCAGTGCCGAATCTGATGGGGGCCGGGCCGCCGCGGCCCTGCGTCACAGCGCGCCCCCGGTCTGCGTGTAGTCGGTGAGCGAGGTCTTGTCGCCGAGGACTGAGCCAGCGCCGACCTGCGCCGAGCGCCCGACGTGGCAGCCGCGTCCGATGATCGCGCCCGAGATGCTGGCACCCGTCCCCACTCGCGTGTGCGGCCAGAGGACGGAGTTCTCCACGTACGCTTTCTCTTCGACGTGGCACCCTTCGCCGAGCACGGAGTTGACGATCTGCGCGCCGGGCTTGATGACACAGCCGTTGGCGATCATCGAGAGGTCGTCTATCTCGGCGGCGGTCGCGCTGTCGAAATCGCCGAGGCGGCGGCCCGTCTCGATGCCGCGCACGCGCCCGGCCAGAAGGTCGCGGTGAACCTGCAAATAGCGCGCGGGCGTGCCGATGTCTATCCAGTAAGTGTCTGTCGGAACGTGCGCGTAGAACGCCTCCTCGCGAAGCAGGAGGTCGGGGAAGAGTCCGTACTCGAAAGAGTAATTCTCGCCCGCGGGGATGTAGTCGAGCACGCGCGGGTCGAGCACATACGTCCCGGCGTTGATGGTGTTGACCTTGATCTCGTCGGCCTTCGGCTTTTCGAGGAAGCGGAGGACGCGGCCATCGCCGTCTGTCTCGACGAGCCCGTAGGCGCTCGGGTTCTCGACAGGCGCGAGGACGATGGTGGCGGCGGCCTTGCGCCTGTCGTGCTCGCGGAGGACGGCTTCGAGGTCGAGGTCGGTCACGATGTCGCCGTTGAAGACCACGGTCGGTTCGCGGATCAAGTCTTCGGCGAACTTGTACGCGCCGGCGGTGCCCATCGGCTGCGGCTCGACGGTGTAGCTCAGGCGGACGCCGAAGTCCGAGCCGTCGCCGAGCTGCTGCTCGATCTTGAGCGGCTGGTACGAGAGCGAAAGGGTGATGTTGGTGATCCCGGCGCGGCGCAGCGTGTCTATCTGGCAGAGGAGGAAGGGGCGGTTGCAAACCGGGACGATGGGTTTCGGCGTGTAGACGGTCAGCGGACGCAGCCGCGTCCCCTTGCCGCCCGCGAGTATGAGTGCTTGCATAAAGAATTTGACCGGAACGAACTAAAGCGAATGGATTTGAATACGTTTGTGGACGTAATAGCTACGAAAAGCGAGCCGAGTCTAGCACCTCGGCGTTTTGCTTTTCAACGCGCGGCCCGCCGCGTGGAACGCTTGCTTGACACCCCCCCGAGCGAACGTATAATCAGCACGTAAATCGTAAATCGTAAATCGTGAATAGATAATTGATTGACGCGACGTTTAGTCAGGGATTCCGGTTCCCGTTTTGTGACGATTCACGGTTGACGATTTACGATTTACGTTTTGAGGAGTGAATCATGACGGAGAGAAGAGAAGCGGTCATCATCGGCGCGGCGCGGACGCCGACCGGGAAATTTATGGGCTCGCTGAAGGACTTTTCCGCCACGCAGCTCGGCGCGCTGGTCGTCAGCGAGAGCGTGCGGCGCGCGGGCGTCCGTCCAGAGGACGTGGACGAAGTCGTTATGGGCTGCGTCATTCAGGCGGGGCTCGGGCAGAACCCGGCGCGGCAGGCGGCATTGAACGGGGGCATCCCCTTCGGCGTCTCCGCCGTGACGATCAACAAGGTCTGCGGCTCCGGCCTCAAGTCCGTGATGATGGCGGCGCAGGGCATCCAGCTCGGCGACTCCGAGGTGGTCGTCGCGGGCGGGATGGAGTCCATGAGCAACGCGCCGTATCTGCTGCCGAAAGCGCGCGAAGGGTATCGGATGGGCAACGTCGCGCTCGTTGACTCGATGATCAACGACGGGCTCTGGTGCGCCTTCGAGAATTACCACATGGGCAACACCGGCGAGGTGGTCGCCGAGCGCTACGGGGTGACGCGCGAGGAACAGGACGAGTACGCTTTGAACTCGCACCGGAAGGCCGTCGCGGCGTGGAAGGCGGGGAAGTTCAAGGATGAAATACTGCCCGTCGAGATTCCGCAGAAGAAGGGCGACCCTTTAGTTTTCGACCACGACGAGTCGGTGCGCGAGGACTCAACGATTGAGGCGCTCGCCAAACTCCGGCCCGCCTTCAAAAAGGAGGGCGGAAGCGTCACGGCGGGGAATGCGCCGGGCGTCAACGACGGGGCCTCGGCCCTCGTCGTCACTTCGCTCGAAGGCGCGCGCGCGGCAGGGGTGGAACCGATGGCGCGCATCGCCGCGCAGGCCACCTCCGGCATCCAGCCGGAGCTGGTGATGATGGCCCCGGTCGAGGCCATCCGGAAGGTCTTGAAGAAGGCGGGCTGGTCTTTGAATGAAGTTGACCTCATCGAGCTCAACGAGGCCTTCGCGGTGCAGGCCATCGCCATCATGCGCGAACTCGAACTCGACCCGCAGAAGGTCAACGTCAACGGCGGGGCGGTGGCGCTCGGTCACGCCATCGGGCAGTCCGGCTCGCGTTTGCTGACGACGATGCTCTACGAGATGAAGCGGAGAGACGCGCGGGCTTCAACGCGCTCACGATGCTGATTTTGGTTCCCATCTTCGCGATGATGCTGGGCCTGATAGGGCTCGAACCGGGGGTTCCGGGGGAAGTCAAAACCATCCTCGGGGTGTTCGTGGCCTTCATTCTGTTTCTCACAGTCATCTTCGCCATCCCGCCAATCGTCGCCGGTTACGGGCTCCTCAAGCACAAGAGTTGGGCGCGGACGGCGGGCATCGTCTCTTCAATCTTCGCGGCCATCAGTCTGCCCTTCGGGACGGCGTTGTGTGTCTATTCGCTCTGGTTCCTCTTCGGCGAAGGTAAAAATTTCCACGAGGCCGCGCATTGGAGCGGAGCCGGGCGGGGTGCTCTACCGAATGCCTCTCCATTCGGTTGGGAAGCACGTGGCTCGTCGCGGGCGAGGCAGGGCGAGTACGCGCCGCCGCCACAGCCGCCGAACTGGCGCGACGAGTAGTGATCGTTAAAACGGAGAACGTGGAAGTGACGGAAATTATTGGTGTGGTCGGAGCCGGGACGATGGGCAACGGCATCGCGCAGGTAGCGGCGCGCGCGGGCTTCGGCGTCGTCATGCGCGACGTGGGCGACGATGTCCTCGCGCGCGGGATGCAGGCGATTGACCGGAGCCTCCAGCGCGACGTGGACAAGGAGCGCCTCAAGGAGGACGACAAGCGCGCCATCGTCGCGCGCATCAGGACGACGACCGAGCTCGAAGAGTTACACGACGCGAGCTTCGTCGTCGAAGCCATCACCGAAAACCTTTCGGCCAAGCAGGAAGTCTTCCGCGAGCTCGACCGGGTCGTGCGCGCGGAAGGGATTCTCGCCTCGAACACCTCCTCGATTTCGATCACGAAGCTCGGCGCGGCGACGCGACGCCCCGACAAAGTTATCGGGATGCACTTTATGAACCCCGTTCCCGTGATGAAGCTCATCGAGGTGATTCGCGGCATCGCGACCTCGGACGAAACCTACGAGCGGACGCGCGAACTCACGGAGAAGATGGGGAAGACGGCGCTCGAATGCAACGACTCGCCCGGCTTCGTCTCGAACCGCGTCCTGATGCCGATGATCAACGAGGCCGTCTTCGCGCTCTACGAGTCGGTCGCTACGCGCGAGAGCATTGATGGCATTATGAAGCTCGGCATGAATCACCCGATGGGGCC
>JAIVJM010000018.1:10055-27251 GCA_020199995.1 Acidobacteriota bacterium
GGCTCAAGGCGTTGTGGCTCGAACGGCGCGACTTCGACGCGGCGAAGGCCGACGAGAATTCGCGCCGCAAAATCCTGCTCGAAGAAATCCTCGCGCGTTACGTGGGGCCGGAGCGCGAACTCTTCGCGCGGCTCATCGGAGACGGACTGGCGCTCTTCGAGGAGAACAAGACGGCGCAGGGCGTCCGGCTGCTCGAACGCTCAGCCGCGCTGGCGCACGACAACGCGCCGCTCAACGCTTTCCTCGGCGAACACTTTTTCAGGAAAGGTAAGAACGCCCTCGCGCGCGACTATCTCGCGCGCGCGCACGCCGCCGACCCCGAAGACGCGCGCGTCCGGCTGCTGCTGGGTCTCGCCTGCGGCGAAGTGGGCGAGGCCGGGCGCGCGAGGGAACTGCTGGTCGAGTCATTGAGACGCGCGGGGCCGTCGTTCGCGGCGCACTTCGCGCTGGGACGCCTGTCGGCGGCGGAGTCCGACTGGAAGACGGCGCTCGCCGAGTTCAAAAGCTCGCTCGCGGCGCGTCCATGTCCCGAGGCCCAATACATGCTCGGGCTCGCCAATTTCCAGCTCGGACGCAATCGTCTCGCGCTCCGTCACCTGACGAAGGCCGTCGAATCCGACCCTCGGTATGGCGAGGCTTTATACCTGCTTGGGTTCGTGCATCTGCGCCTGGGCGAGAAAAAACGGGCCGGGGCAGCCTTCGCTCTGGCGAAAGAACAAGACGCGTACGAAGTTGGCGCGGAGGCGTCGGCGGGCAAAAAAACAGTCCGCGTGCAGCGCTCCGGCACGCCGCCGGGGGCCGCCGCCGTGGGCCGCGACAAGCGCCGTCTGATCACCGGAGGCGACGCGCGCCTTGCGGCTGTGCTGAGGGACGCCGTGCTCGGAAACGGCGCGGCGCGTTGACACTTTCGTTTCGTCCATTATAATTGCACCTTTTGTGCTCAAGCCGAATTTGGGCGCTGACCCTGACCGGGGGGAGTAATGCGGATCGAAATTGACAGATTGGCGGAAACGGGCGAGTCTTTCGCGCACACCTACGGGCCGGACGAACTCTCACTTGAAGATGAGTACGCGCTTCTGAAGGGGGAAACACACGTTTCCGGGCGGGCCAGACGCAAGCGTGATGAGGTGAGCGTCAGTGGGGAGATCAAAGCGACGGTCGAGGTCGCCTGCGACCGCTGCGCCGGCCCAGTCGCCACAGCTCTGGAAGTCGAGTTCAACGCGGCCTTTATCCCGCGCGAGCGGGCGGCGGGCGTGACCGAAAACGTCGAGCTTCAGGAAGAGGATTTGGCGCTCTCCTACTACGAAGACGGAGCGGTTGACGTGGACGAGCTGGTGCGCGAGCAAATCCTGCTGGCGCTGCCTCTGCGCCAACTCTGCCGCGAAGAATGCAGGGGCCTCTGCCCCACATGTGGAAAAGATTTGAACGTCGGGCAGTGCTCGTGCCGTCAGAGAGAGGTAGACCCCCGCTGGGCCGCGCTCGCGGACTTGAAGAGGGAAGAATAGCCGTCAATCGTGAATCGTGAAGAGAAAGAACTGGTCTTTATCTATTCCCGATTCACGATTCACGAGTATTAGTAGGAGTAATCATTATGCCTAATCCAAAACGTCGTCACTCGAAATCGCGCACGCGCATGCGTCGCGCCCACGATGCACTGCGCCCGCCACAAACCGTCGCGTGCCCCAACTGTCAGGAACCGCGCCTGCCGCACCGAGTGTGTCCGAAGTGCGGTCAGTACAAAGGCCGAGAGGTGTTGAAGGTCGAGCGGGAAGTGTGACAGTAAGGGCGCGCGCCGGTGACGTGCGCCGCCCGTGCGAAAGCACTTTTTGATGAGAACCGCCCAACAACTGACCGGCAAGGTCGTGGTGGACGCGATGGGCAGCGACCGCGCGCCGCACCCAGAGATTGACGGAGCGCTCGCCGCCGCGCGCGATTTCCGTGTCGGCGTTATCCTCGTCGGCCAGCCCGAACGCGTCGAGCCCGAGCTGCGCCGCTGCGGCTGGCGCAGGCAGGGTGACAAGGGCGTCGAATTCGTCGCCGCTGAAGAGGTCATCGGGATGGACGAGCCTGTCGCCACCGCCGTTCGGCGCAAGCGCAGAAGCTCTTTGAGGGTCGGAGCGCGGCTCGTGGCGGACGGGCGCGCCGACGGCTTCGTCTCGGCGGGCAATACCGGCGCGGCGATGGCGACGGCCAAGATGGTCGTCGGCATGCTGCCCGGCGTAGACCGTCCGGCGCTGGCCGCGCTCGTCCCGACCAAGTCGGGCCGTCCCACGCTGCTGCTCGACGTGGGCGCGAACAGCGAGTGTAAGGCGCACCACATGGCGCAGTTTGCTATCATGGGCGACGCCTACTCGCGCGCGGTGCTGGGGACTTTGAAACCGAGCGTGGGCCTGATGAGCATCGGCGAGGAGGAGGCGAAGGGCAACGACCTGACGAAAGAAGCCTTCCCGCTGCTGCGCGACCTGAAGAGCCTGAACTTCGTCGGTAACGTCGAGGGGCGCGACGTCTTTCTGGGCTCGGTGGACGTTATCGTCACCGACGGGTTTACCGGCAACGTCATGCTCAAACTCTCCGAAGGTTTGCAGGACGCGGTGCTCTCTTTGATTAAGCGCGAGCTGAGCGCCTCGGCGATCACGAAGGCCGGGGCGATGCTCGCCCGCCCGGCTTTCAAGAACCTGAAGAAGCGGCTCGATTACGCCGAATACGGCGGCGCGCCACTGCTCGGGGTGCGGAAGATCGTGGTCGTCTGCCACGGCAGCTCGAACGCTCGCGCGATCCGCAACGCCGTCCGCAACGTCAAGGAGTTCTCCGAGCACGGCGCGATTGGACGCATCGAGCGGGGCATCGCCGAGACCAACGCGCTTGAGAATGAGGCCGCCCGCGCCGCCGCCGGGGAATGATTGGGAAGCAGGAGGTCAGGCAAAAACTGATGGCGAACACCAACGCAGCGATTCTCGGCACGGGGCGCGCATATCCGGAAGGCATCCTGACCAACGCCGACCTCGAACGGATGGTCGAGACCTCGGACGAGTGGATCACCTCGCGCACCGGCATCAAGCAGCGGCACAAGGCCTCGGAGGGCGAGTACACTTCGCAGTTCGCCGTCGCCGCCGCGCGGCAGGCCATCGAGAGGGCACGCATAGACCCGGGCGAAGTCGGGCTCATCATCTGCGCCACCGTCACGCCCGACCAGATTTTGCCCTCCACGGGGTGTCTCATTCAGGCTGAGCTTGGCGCGAACCGCGCCGCCGCCTTCGACATCGCCGCCGCCTGCTCCGGTTTCCTTTACGGGCTCACGCTCGCCAACCAGTTGATCCGCTCCGGCCAGACTCGCTACGCGCTCGTCATCGGCGCGGAGATTCTGTCGCGCTACGTGGATTACACCGACCGCTCGACCTGCGTCATCTTCGGCGACGGCGCGGGGGCGGCTCTGCTCGGGCCGGCTGAAGACGGGCGGGGGATTCTCGCGACACGGATTTACTCGGACGGGCGCTACGCCGAACAGCTCTTTTCACCGGGCGGCGGGACACGCATCCCGCCCACGGCGGAGACGCTCGCGGGGGGCCTGCATTACTTCAAGATGCGCGGCAACGAACTCTTCAAAGTCGCAGTCCGCTCGATGGCCGACGTTTCGCGCGAGGTGTTGGACGAAGCGGGTTATCAAGCGGACGACGTGAAGCTGTTTATCCCGCATCAGGCCAACCAGCGGATTACTGATGCCGTCGCGCAGAAGCTCAAAGTTGACGAATCAATCGTCTACTCAAACATCGCCATGCACGGCAACACCTCTTCGGCTTCGATTCCGATTGCCCTCGACGAGTGCCTCGAAATGGGCAAAGTCGGGGAAGGCGACCTCGTGCTCCTCGCCTCTTTCGGCGGCGGCGTGACGTGGGGCGCGGTGCTTCTCAAGTGGTGAGGAAGCTATTAGCTGAAAGCTAACAGCTATCAGCTTTTGCAGGCGGTCACAGAAGGTATCGGTTAAAGGTTGCTGTTTAGAACACGGCGGACGCCGTGAGCTAAATGCTGAAAGCTAACAGCTGACAGCTTATGGGCATTGCACACATCTTCCCCGGACAGGGCTCGCAGTCGCCGGGCATGGGCCGCGAGCTGGCGGAAAAATATCCGGCGGCGCGGGCGGTCTTTGCGGAGGCCGACGAAGCGCTCGGCTTCGCGCTCTCGCGGCTCTGCTTCGAAGGCCCGGCGGAGGATTTGCAGCTCACGGAGAACACTCAGCCCGCGATTCTGACGACCTCGGTCGCCGCGTGGCGCGCCTTGGAGGCCGAAGGTGTCGCGGGGCCGGTGTTGGTGGCCGGGCACAGCCTCGGAGAGTATTCCGCGCTGGTGGCCGCCGGTGCGCTGTCGCTCGGAGAGGCGGTGCGCGTCGTCAGAAAGCGCGGGCGCTATATGCAGGAGGCCGTCCCGGTCGGCGCGGGCGCGATGGCCGCCATCCTCGGGCTCGACGCGGAGACCGTGCGCGAGGTCTGCGAGGAGGTGGCGTGCGGCGAGGCGTGCGGCCCGGCGAATCTCAACTCGCCGAACCAGATCGTGATTGCGGGGAGCGTCGCGGCAATCGAGCGTGCGGTCGTCAAATTGAAAGAGCGCGGCGCGAAGCGCGCCATCCCGCTCAAGGTGAGCGCGCCATTTCACTGCGCGCTGATGCTGCCCGCGCAGGAGCTTCTGGCGAAGGATTTAGAAGAGATCGAATTCGCCGACCCGCGCGTCCCCGTCGTGACGAACGTAGATGCACAGGTCGTGCGTTCCGGGCTTGAGCTGCGTGATTCGCTTATTCGTCAGGTCTCTTCGCCGGTGCGCTGGCGCGAGTCGGTCGAGGTTTTGTGGCGCGAAGGCGCGCGGACTTTCGTGGAGGTCGGGCCGGGCAAAGTCCTCTCGGGGCTGGTCAGGCAGACACAGCAGCAGGCGAAGTGCCTGAACGTCGAGGACGCGGCGAGCCTTGAGGCGACGCGCGCCGCGCTCGTCGCGGCAGCGGAGACGAGCGGGCGTGCGGCGGGCGGCGACTGAGCCGACCCGGGCGCGGCTCGCTGGAGAGTTTGCGGGGCGGCCTTCGCCCATGGGTTTCGGAGCTTTTTCACATTTCAATAGAGGAGCAGGAATAATGGCTGATCCAGAGATCGAAAATAAGGTGAAGCAGATCATCATTGACGAGTTGGGCGTGGACGAGAACGAGGTCACGCCGAACGCGCGTTTCATTGACGACCTCGGGGCCGACTCGCTCGACACGGTCGAGTTGGTGATGCGCTTCGAGGAGGAGTTCGGCATCGAGATTCCAGACGAAGAGGCCGAGAAGATTCAGAGCGTCCGCGACGCCTACACCTACATTGACCTACACAAGCAGAAAGAGAAAGATAAAGAGAAATAGGTTCGGGTAGCGACCGTCTTTAAGCAGTGCGGGCTGGGCTTTCGCCGGTTGACGCACGCGGTCAATACTCTGAATCATCTGGCCGTACGCCCCCGGCATCGTGTGCCGGGAGGCCCGGCAGGCGGGCCCGGCCCGTCGCGGCCCTCTGGTCTTTCTCCCCGGGAGGAGTATTAACTTTGAAACGTCGCGTTGTGGTAACGGGCCTCGGCCTCGTCACGCCCTGCGCCCACACGGTCGCGGACACTTGGGCCGCGCTGATGGCGGGCCGGAGCGGCGTGGACTACATCAAGAAATTCGACACGGTGAAGTTCTCCGTCAAGATCGCCGCCGAGGTCAAGGACTTCGACCCGCTCAAGTATGTCGAGAAGAAGGAAGCGCGCAAGATGGGCGCTTTCATCCACTACGCCATCGCCGCCTCCGACGAGGCCATCTACGACAGCGGACTGGTCGAGCGCGGCCAGCAGCTCGGCGAAGACATCTCGGAGCGCGTCGGCACTTACATCGGCAGCGGCATCGGCGACTTCTGGGCCATCGAGCGCGAGCACTCGAAGCTCCTCGACGAGGGGCCGCACCGCGTCTCTCCCTTCTTCATCCCTTCGGCCATCGTCAACCTCGCCGCGGGGCAGGTCTCGATACGCTTCGGGGCGAAGGGGCCGAACTCGGCGACAGCGACGGCCTGCTCGGCGGGCGCACACGCCATCGGCGACAGCTTCAAGATCATCCAGCGCGGCGACGCCGACGTGATGATCTGCGGCGGCGCGGAGTCGGCCATCACCCCGATGTCGGTCGCGGGCTTCGCCGCCATGCGCGCTCTCTCAACCAGAAACGACGACCCCGTCCACGCCTCGCGCCCCTTCGAGCGCGACCGCGACGGCTTCGTCATCGGCGAGGGCGCGGGCCTCATGGTGCTCGAAGATTTAGAGTTCGCCCGCGCGCGCGGCGCGAAGATTTACGCCGAGCTGGTCGGCTACGGAATGACCGCCGACGCCTTCCACATCACGATGCCCGACGAGACCGCCTCGGGCGCGATTCGCGCGATGCGGATGGCCTTGAAGGACGCCGGCGTTGAGCCCGAAAAAGTCGGCTACATCAACGCGCACGGGACCTCCACGCCCTACAACGACAAGTTCGAGACGCTCGCCATCAAGCAGACTTTCGGCGAGCATGCCTACAAACTCGCCGTCAGCTCGACCAAATCAATGACGGGACACGCGCTCGGCGCGGCGGGCGGCATCGAGGCCGTCTTCTCCGTCCTCGCCATCAAGGAAGCGAAGCTGCCACCGACGATCAACTACGTCAACCCTGACCCCGAGTGCGACCTCGACTATGTTCCGAACGAGCCGCGCGAAGCGCACGTCAGCTACGCGCTCTCGAACAGCTTCGGCTTCGGCGGAACCAACGCCGCACTTTTGTTCAAGCGGTACGAAGGATGAAAAGCTGTTAGCGATGAGCTGTTAGCTTTCAGCCAGAAACTTCGGGCTGATTTGCTGACAGCTAAAAGCTAACAGCCAATAGCTAACCATGAAAATCATTGTCTTAATGAAGCAGGTTCCAAACAAGGACGCCATCCTGCGTATCAACCGGGAAGAGAAGTGGATCGAGGAGGGCGACCTCTCGTTCGAGGTCAACGAGTCGGACGGCTACGCGCTCGAAGAGTCGCTGCGTCTCAGGGAGAAGAAGGGCGGTGAGGTCATCGTCTGCTCGATGGGGCCGCAGCGCGTTAAGAGCGTCATCAAGGACGCGCTCGCACGCGGGGCCGACCGCGCCATCCACATTGTCGGCGACAACCTCGCGCACGCCGGCCCCTACGCCGCCGCGCGCATCCTCGCCGAGGCGATCCGCGAAGAGCAGCCCGACCTCGTGATGTCGGGACTCCAGTCGGACGACTACGGCTACGCGCAGACGGGCGTCATCCTCGCGGAGCTGTTGGGCCTGCCGCACGCGACCATCGTCATCGAGGTGGACGCCTCGGGCGAGCAGTTCCGCGTCAAGCGCGAGCTTGAGAGCGGCTGGTATCAGTGGTACACGATGCCGACGCCCGCGCTCCTGACCATTCAGTCGGGCATCAACCCGATCCGCTACGCCTCCTTGAAGGGCATCATGGCGGCGAAGAAAAAAGAGATTCGCGAAGTCCAGCCGGCGGCGGAAGCTCTCTCCGAGGGCAGTGATTTCCAGAGTATCAAGCGCATCTACTTTCCGCAGAAAACCAAGCAGACGCAGTTCCTCGGCGACGGCGACGCCAAGAAGGGCGCGGCGCAACTCGCCGAGAAACTGCGCACTGAAGCGAGAATATTTTGATTGGCTGTTAGCGGTTAGCTTTTAGCATTCGGCCAGACAATTGTCTCCGACTCAAGCATGTTCAGTTAAGGTCTGTCTACGAACAACAAAAGCTGAAAGCTAACAGCTAACAGCTAACAGCTAAAAAAATGAGCAACGGCATTTTAGTTTTCGTCGAGCACCGCGAGGGTGCTTTCAACAAGGCTTCGTTCGAGGCCGTGGCGGCGGCGCAGCAGCTCGGCGCGGCGCTCGGGCAGGACGTCTCGGCGGTGGTGCTGGGCGCGGACGCGGGGCTGGCGCAAGGTGTGGCGGGCTACGATGTAAGTCGTGTGATCTCTGCCGAGAACCCGAAACTCGCCGTGTACACGCCCGACGCCTACGCGGACGCGTTCGAGCAGGTCGTGCGCGCGCGCGACCCGCAGTACGTCTTCATGCCGCACACCTACCTCGTGCGCGACTTCGCGCCGAAGCTGGCCGCGCGTTTCGGCAAGGGCGTTATCAGCGACTGCATCCGCGCGCAGGTCGAAGACGGGGCCGTGACCTTTGCGCGCCGCATCTTCCTCGGAAAGATTGACGCTGACGTCTTGGCCGCGGGCGCGTCGCCGGTCTTCGCGAGCTTCCAGTCGGGCGCGTACCGCGCCGATCAGGCGCAGAAGGGCGGGGGCGCGCCGGTCGAATCCGTACAGGTCGAGGTCGGCGCAGTGAGGATGCAGCCCGAAGTCCCGTTTCAGGAGGTCAAGCAGGCCGTAGACCTCTCGAAGGCCGATGTCATCGTCGCCATCGGTCGCGGCATCAAGGGGCAGGAGCACATCGCGCTGGCCGAGAAGCTGGCCGCGGCGCTGGGCGGCGACATCGCCGCGTCGCGCCCCATCTGCGATGCGGGGTGGCTGCCGATTGACCGGCAAATCGGCTCGTCGGGCCAAACGGTCGCGCCGAAACTCTACATCGCGCTCGGCATCTCCGGCGCGATCCAACACCTCGTCGGCATGAAGAACTCGACGACCATCGTCGCCGTCAACAAAGACCCCGAAGCTCCCATCTTCGACATCGCCGACTACGGCATCGTCGGCGACCTCTTTGATGTCGTCCCCGTCCTGACCGAGGAGATTCAGAAGCTCAAAGGCTGATCTGGCATTTGTGGCAGAAGCCCGACCGTGAGGGAGGGCGTCCAAGAGTAAGCAGTGAGCGGTAAGCAGTAAGCAGTCAAGACCGGTCAGTCTTGATTTCTTACTGCTTACCGCTCACTGGTTAGTGTTGCGGACGCCCTCCCTCACGGTCGGGCTTCTGCCGGGACGGGAAGGTTCCGGATGTCTTGCAGAACGTCGGCGGGCTTCCACTCGTTGCCGCGATAGACTTTGAAGAGGCGACCGTCGGGGCCGATGAGGGCGGTGCGGAGCGAGTGGATGATCTGGTCTTTCTCGGCCATGTAGGAGAGGCCGAAAAAGGTCGCGAGCCGTTTGATCTCGGCGGGCTCGCCGGTGGCGAACTCCCAATGCTCGAAGGTCTCGGTGCCGTACTTTTCCGTGTAGCCGCCGCCGTAGCTGCGCAGCACCTTCGGCGTGTCGTAGGCCGGATCAATCGTCACACTGAGAAGGTGCGTCCTGTCCCGCAGCGCGGGGTCTTTCTCAAGCTCGCGGTTGATCTCGGCGAAGTTGCCGCTGATAAGAGGGCAGAAGTCAGGCAGCGGGCAGCGCGTGTAGATGAAGGTCAGCAGGAGGGAGCGGCCCGCGGGCTGGCGGAGCTTCGTGGCCTTGCCGTCCTGATTGACGAGCTTGAAGTCGGGAATCTCCGCGCCGGGCTTCGGCTCGGCGGCGCTCGCGGCCTGTGAGGCGGCGGCACCACCCGGCAGAGCCTTCGTGATGATGGGTTGTTCGAGTCGGTAGCCGAGGTCGTTGACGACGAGCGTCGCCTGTATCTCGTCGCCGCTTTCGATGGTCTTCAGTGCCTCCGCATCTGCGAGCGAGAACGGCATCTGCATCGCGGGCATGTAGCCCGGTATCTCTTCGTGGTCAACTTCTACCTTCCCGTTCGCCAAATCAACCGCCACCACCCTGCCTTTGAGTTGAAAGCGCCGCTCGGCCCCGGCGTTCTTCGAGCAGCCCGCCGTGAGCGAGCCCGAAAGCAGCAGGACGAGAATCAACAAGCTGTAAAAATATCCGCGAAAGATGACGAGAGATTTGCTCATGGAATTGATTGTGGGGCAGAGAAGGAGCCGCGCGCAACTCTCCCGTAGGTGGCAGTGTCGGAGCGAAAATGGCATGCCTGAAGGCGGGCGGCGGGGTGTGACTCGCGGGGCTCGAATTGTGCTAGGATGAGCGCACCGGCGATGGTCACACAGTTTAAAGAGAATGAGAGTGAGAGGGCGCGGAAACTCGACGGCGCGCGCGTGGCCGAGGAGATTAAGCGCGAGGCGGCGGAGGACGTGGCGCGGCTCAAAAGCGCGTACGGGGTGACGCCGAGGCTCGTGGTGGTGCGCGTCGGCGACGACCCGGCCTCCGCCGTCTACGTCCGGAACAAGGTCCGCTTGTGCGAAGAGCTGGGGCTCGGCTCGGAGCATGTCGCGCTGCCCGCGGAGACGACGACCGCGGAGCTGCTCGAAGTGGTCGAGTCGCTCAACCGTCGTGACGAAGTGGACGGCGTCCTCGTGCAGTTGCCGCTCCCGAAGGGCGTGGACGAGTCGCGGATCATCGAGGCGATTGACCCGTCGAAGGACGTTGACGGCTTTCACCCGATCAACGTCGGTCGGATGATGTTGCGGCAGCCGTCGCTTTTGCCCTGCACGCCCGCCGGAATCGTCGAGCTGCTCGTGCGCGAAGGCGTCGAGATCGCGGGCGCACGCGTCTGCGTGGTGGGCCGCAGCAACATCGTGGGCAGGCCCGTGGCCGAGCTTCTCCTCCAGCGCGACGCGACCGTCACCATCTGCCATTCGCGGACGCGGCGTATCGCTGAAGTCACGCGCGAGGCCGACATCCTGATTGTGGCCGTCGGTCGCGCGAGCTTCATCCGTGCCGAGCACGTCAGGGCGGGCGCGACCGTGGTGGATGTCGGGATGAACAAGCTGACGGACGAGGATGAGGTCAGAGACTTCTTCGGCGACGAAGCCGGGAAACGTCTGAAGGCCGTGAGGGAGCGTGGTTTTACGCTGGTGGGCGACGTGCATCCGTTGCAGGTCGGGGCAGTCGCGGGCCGCCTCACGCCAGTCCCCGGCGGGGTCGGCCTGCTGACCGTCGCCATGCTCATGCGAAATACCATTCAGGCCGCGCGGCTGCGGCGCGGGATAGAGGAAGAGAGGAAGAAGGGAAAGGGTTAAGAGGTGATGGCACAAGGACAAGACTCTTCGCCGCCCAATAGCTTCCGACCCGATTCGCTTTTTACCCCTTTCCTCTTTCCCACATCTCTTCGATTATGTTGCGTGTCGGCCTGACAGGCTCAATCGCCGTGGGGAAGTCTTTCGTCTCGCAGGTGCTGGCGGAACTCGGCTGCCGTGTGATTGACGCGGACGAGGTGGCGCGGCGCGTGGTCGAGCCGGGGAGACAGGGTTTACGCTTGGTGGCGGAAGCGTTCGGCGCCGAAGTTGTGAAAGAGGACGGGACTTTAGACCGCGCGAAACTAGGCGCGCTGGTCTTCGGCGACGAAGAGCGCCGTGCCCTCTTGAACTCGCTGCTGCATCCTTTGATTATCGCCGCGCAGGACGAGCAGTTGCGGCGCTGGGAAGAGTCCGACCCGCGTGGCATCGGCGTGGTTGACGCGGCGCTCCTGATCGAGTCCGGCGGCTACAAACGCTTCGACAAGATGATCGTCGTCCACTGTCGCCCAGAGGTTCAGCTTGAAAGGTTGATGAATCGTAATAACCTCTCACGCGAAGAGGCCGAACGGCGGATCGCCGCGCAGATGCCGCAGGAAGAGAAGCTGCGCTACGCCGATTTCGCCGTTGACACCACGGGCGGGTTTGAAGATGCGCGCGCTCTGACCGAAGAAGTCTACGGCGCGCTCCGCACGTTCGCAGCGGCGGCGGGCGAAGGGCCGCGCGGACTTCCTTTGAAGACGAGCAGTGCAGGTTCCGCACGAGATAGCGAATGACGTTACGCCGGAACAAGTCTACGCGAGACGGGTTCGAGGGGCGCGGCCCTTCAAGCCTTCGCGCGCCTCGTCGGGCAGCCTCGGAGCGCCCGCCGCGAGCCTTCCGGACGTTACGCTTTCGCTTCGCGCTCGCCTTTGTCTTCGCCCTCACACTCCTCGGCGGCGGTTGCTTCGAGACGGAGGAAGGCGAGCAGTTTTACGGCAGGGTGTCAGTCCCTCGCTCGCAGGAGTTCCGCTGGAGCGACGGGGGGCTCCCGCGTGTCTTCGACCCGGCCCGCGCCGCCGCGCCGCCCGACACGGATGTCGTCCGCGCACTGTTCGAGGGGCTGACCGATTATGACCCCGTCACTTTGCGGGCCGTCCCTGCGGTCGCGAGCCGCTGGGAGTCGGCGGAAGACGGGCGCAAGTGGACGTTTCATTTGCGCCGCGACGCGCTCTGGTCGAACGGAGATGAGGTGACGTCGAGAGATTTCGTGCGCTCATGGCAGCGCACGCTCCGCCTCGGAGATGACGCACCGCACGCGAGGCTGCTGGCGAATATCGAGGGCGCGCGGACGCTCGCCACGGCTCCTGCGACGGCCCCACAGGACGCGGGCGAGTTGACGAGCCCCACGCCTTCGACTGAAGCCGCCGGAGGGGAGACCGGCGAGCAGGTCAGGGCGAAGGATTCGGGGGTTACATTTCCGCCCGCCTTCGGCGCGGTGGCGCTCGACGCTTACACGCTGCGCGTCAACTTGCTGCGTCCCGACCACAACTTCCCGGCGCTGGTCGCACACCCGGTCTTCCGCCCCTATCATGAGCTGAGTCCCACGAGCGATCTCACTGCTCTGCAGTCCGAACGGCAGAGCGTGGGCGGCGGGGAAGCCGGGCGCTCTATCGTGACGAACGGCGCGTTCAACCTCTCCGAACTCCGCGACGAGAGTGTGGTGCTTGAGCGCGCGAAGAATTACTGGGACTCTTCGTCCGTCAAGCTCGAACGCGTCCTCTTCGTCGCCCGGAAGGACGCCGAAGATGCGCTGGCGGCTTACCACGCGGGCGAGGTTGATGCCGTCACCAACGCCTCTTTTGAATCGCTCGCGCTGAAGCTGCTCACGCCCTACAAGGATTTCCGCCGCGAGACTTTCGGCGCGCTCACCTACTATCAATTCAACACGTCCCGCCCCCCGTTCGACGACTCGCGCGTCCGCGAGGCGCTGGCGGTCTCGCTCGACCTCGAACGACTGAGCGCGGACACGCTCGGGGGCGCGACCGAACCGGCGAGAAGATTTTTGCCCTTCGGGGCCGCCGAAGCCGTGCAGCCGAAACCGGAGGGCGGGAGTGTGGATGGGCAAGGGGACGCCGCCGCGAGGGAAGTGAAGGAAGAGGGCCGGGCCGAACGCGTCGCGCCCATCGCGCACGACGTCGGGCGAGCGCGACGTCTGCTGGCGGAAGCCGGCTACCCCGGCGGCGAGAATTTCCCGCGCATTCGTCTGGTCGTCAACCGCAACGAGCAGCAGCGTATCATCGCGCAGGAGATCGCGCGCACGTGGCGAAACGCGCTCGGCGTCGAGACGGATATCGTCGTGCGCAACTGGGAGGAGTACGAGGCGCTCATTCAAGCGGGCGACTTCGACGTGGCGCGCAAGAGCGTCGTCATGCAGAGCGTGGACGAGGAGTCGAACATGCTCGCTCTCTTCGGCGAGGGCATGCCCGAGCCGGAAGCGACGCCTTCGCAGGTCGCCGAGACTCCCGCGCCGGATGCGGCGGGCGAGGGTTCCGTCGAGGGGCAGTCGCCGGGCGAGGCCAACGCGACACCCGTCGCCCGGAATCTCGCGCCGCCGAACATGACGGAAGCGCAGGCGTTACGCGAACTGCCCGCCATCCCCATCTATTTCGCCTCTTCATACGCGCTGGTCAAGCCCTACGTAAATGGATTTGAGACCAATCTTCTGGACGCGCCCTCGCTCAAGAACGTCAATCTCGATACGAGTTGGAGGCCGCCCGAGCCGAGGACTTTGAGAATCGCGAGGGTCGAGAAGCGTTGAAAGGAAATAGTTGCGCCCGGGCGAGCAACGGGCTCAGCTCGTAACGGCATCGTTTAAATACCGACGGGATTCGACATACGTCTTGATTGAAGCGGCTTGCGCGTGATAATTTCAGGGCAGCCAGACTTCTGTCGGACATTGAAGAGCCCCGGAAGTTTCCCCCTTGTCCGCCGAGCATTTTGTTTAAAGTCGAATCTCTCCCGTCGCCAGCAGGGGGAAGCATTGGAAGGTGAAGCGCATTTGCCCGTGCGTCCTCTTCACTCTGGAGGGGTCTGCCGGGTCTGTTTCGTGAGAGCCGAAAGAGGAGTTTTAAAGCCATGACACGTGCCAGCATGTTGCGCCTCGTCATCGTCCTGCTCGGGCTCGCCGCCCTCAACACGGCCTGCACGACGCAGGCGAGCAAGTCCGAATACTTCGGGAAGACCGAGCCGCTGCCGGATCAGTACCTGCGCTACATCTCGGGCTCCGAGACCGAATCGCTCGACCCGCAGATCGGCACCAGCCAGCCCGACGCGCGCATCTACGCGGCGCTCTACGACGGCCTCACGGAATACCACCCGAAGACGATGGAGCCGATCCCGTCGCTGGCGACGAGCTGGAAGGTGAATCAGGACTCGACCGAGTTCATCTTCTTCCTGCGTCAGGGCGCGAAGTTCTCGAACGGCGCTCCCATCAAGGCTCAGGACTTCGTCTACACCTTCCGCCGCGGTCTCTCCCCCGAACTTGCCTCGCGTAACGCTTACCTTTCCTACTACGTCAAATACGCGCAGGCTTACAACGAGGCCGGCGCGTTCGTCCGCGACCCGCGCACCGGCGACTTCCTGCTCGAACGCGACGCGAACCCCGAAGCGGTTGCGGAGTCGTCACATACCGAGCCCGTTACGCCGCCCACCGTCCCGAATAGTTCCGCCGCACCCGCCGCCGATACGGTAGCGCCTGAAGCCGCGCCGCCTGCCGCCGCGTCGCCTGCCGACACGCCGCCGCAGGGCGACCAGACGGCGGAGACCGAATTCCATAAGACCATCACTTCGCCGCTGCGCTTCGTCGTCCCCGGCGACGAGAAGGCGCGCGCCAAGCTGGTTGACAAGGACCCGAAGCTGAAGGCGTTGCTGGAGGGTAAAGAGCTCGTCCCGGTCAAGGCCGAAGACATCGGCGTCGAGGCCATAGACGACTACACTTTCCGCATCGTGCTCGTTCAACCCGCGCCCTTCTTACTCGGCCTGCTCCCGCACCAGTTCTTCCGCGTCCTGCACCGCGACACCGTCGAGAAGTACAAGACGCAGTGGACACAGGCCGAGAACATCGTCGTGAGCGGCGCGTTCACGCTCGAGGCGTGGCGGCCTTATAACGAGATCGTCGTCAAGAAGAACCCGAATTTCTGGGACGCCGGGATCGTCAAGCTGAACAAGATCGCCTTCTACCCGCTGCAAGACAACACGACGAAGATGAACATGTACAAGGCGGGCGAAGTGGACGCGCTCTCAAATCACACCGTGCCCATCCCTTGGCTCGACGTGATTCAGCCCTTACGCGACTACATGGACTCGCCCGAAGTGGCGATTGAGTTTTACGCCTTCAACTGCAAGAGCGGGCCGACCGCCGACAAGCGCGTCCGCAAGGCGCTCAACATGGCAATCGACAAGGTCGCGGCGGCCAAGTGGCGGCGCATCGTCAAGCCTCTGACGGCGTTCACTCCCGAAGGCATCTTCCCCGGCTACCCGCAGCCGAAGGGCGACCAGTTCGACCCGGAGAAGGCTAAAAAGCTGCTCGTCGAAATGGGCTACAAAGACGCCTCAGGTAAATTCGACCCGAAGAAATTTCCGGCGAGTGAGGTCGAGCTGACTTACAATCCGGACGGCGCGAACGCGCAGGTCGCCGAATACATGCAGGCGCAGTGGAAGCAGAACCTCGGCATCACGATCCCCTTGAAGAGCGTCGAGTTCAGGACGTTCCTGACCTCGCGCGCGCGTCTCCAGTACAAGGGCATCGCGCGCTCGGGCTGGGTCGGCGACTACATGGACCCCTACACCTTCCTCGGCCTCTTCAGCGAGGGCGGCGAGAGCGGCTCGGGCTGGACGGACCCGACCTACGAGAAGATGTTGAAGCAGGCCAACGCGACGCTCGACCCGGCGAAACGCTACGAGCTGCTGGCGAAGGCCGAAGCCTTCATGCTCGAAGAGCAGCCGGTGATTCCGCTCTATACAAACGCGGTCAACGGCATGAAGAAGCCCTATGTCAAAGGGCTGGAGCCGAATCCGGGGACGCTGCACGCATGGAAGTACGTCTACATCGAGTACGACCGCGCGAAGTGGGACCCGAGCGCCTCGAACATGGACGACTGATGGCAATCGCGGATTGCGGATTGCGGATTGAGGATTGAAGAAGAGAAAAAGTCTCTCTGGCTTTACAGTCATTAGTCCGGGGCATCTCTTAATTAATCCGCAATCCGCAATTGAAAAGGTGCGCATCATATGAAATTCATCATCCGACGGCTGCTCGTTCTCTTGCCGATGGTCCTCATCGTCGTGACGTTGACGTGGGGGCTCATCCGCCTCGCGCCCGGCAACTTCTACACGGGCGAGAAACGTCTGCCGCCGGCCATCGAGAAGAACATCCGCGCCAAGTACGGGCTCGATAAGCCATGGTACGTGCAGTACGGGCGGATGATCGGAAACGTCGTGAGGGGCGACTTCGGCGATTCGCTGACGTATCCGGGTCAGTCCGTCAACAGCATCCTCCTGCGAACGCTCCCGGTCTCGGCGACGCTCGGCCTCCTCGCCTACCTGCTCGCGCTCATCGTCGGCATCACGACGGGGACGATTGCCGCGCTCAGGCAGAACTCGAAGTACGATTACGCCTCGATGGCGATAGCGATGCTCGGCATCTCGCTCCCGAATTTCGTGCTCGGGCCGCTTTTGGTGCTCGTCTTCTCGCTCTCGCTCTACTGGCTGCCGCCCGCGCGCTGGGGCGTCTTCCCGAGCGTCAACATCATTCTCCCCGTCATCACGCTCTCGGCCATTTACATGGCCTACATCGCGCGTTTGACGCGTGCCGGGATGCTCGAAGTCTTGCGCGCCGACTACGTGCGCACCGCCCGTGCGAAGGGCTTGAGCGAGCGGCAGGTAGTCTTCCGCCATGTGCTCCGAGGGGGCTTGCTGCCGGTCGTCTCGTTCACCGGCCCGGCGCTTGCCATCCTCATCACGGGGACGGTCGTGGTCGAGCGTATCTTCGCGCTGCCGGGCCTCGGCAACTACTTCATCAACGCCAACTTCGCGCGCGACGAGCCGCTCATCATCGGCATCGTCGCGTTCATCTCGATCATCATTCTAATCTTCAACCTGTTGGTGGACATCGCCTACGGGTTCATTGACCCTCGCATCAAATATTGAAGCTTATGAACGAAGAACATCCATTGACAGAGCGAGAGCCAGACCGGAC
>JAIVJM010000284.1 GCA_020199995.1 Acidobacteriota bacterium
GTGCGCACCCGCTCGCGCTACATCTCGATCATCTCAACGCTGCTGCGGCGCGATGGGTTGCGCATTAGCCCTGGACATGCGACCGCCTTCATCAAGCGCCTGGCGCGCGTCGAGCTGCCTGCCGCGTTGAGCTAAGAGATCGCGCCCTTGGTTGGACTGCTGCAAAGCTTGAACGAGCAGCTCAAAGCAGCGGATGAGCGACTTGCCCAGCTCGTCAGAGAGGACAAGGTGGTCGCCCGCCTCTGCACCGTGCCCGGCGTCGGGCCGGTGACGGCGACGAGCTTCGTCTCCACGCTCGACGAGGCGAGTCGCTTCGCCGGGGCTAAACAGGCGCGGGCGTACCTGGGGTTAGTGCCGTCGGAGAGTAGCTGCGGCGACACACTACTTCCTACGCGGCCGCGTCCCGCGTCCCGCGACCCGCTTGTTGCGCGGGAAGTCACGCAGGAGCAGCCCCTCCTCGACCAACTTGCCGTAGGCGTATCTCACGATCTTGCGCCCCACCCCGAGTTGCTCCGCCAGCCCGTCTTCCGACGGGAGGATATCGCCCGCCTTCAGGCGACCCCCCTCGATCATCTCCCTGATCTGTCGTGCCACCTGTGCCGAGCCCGACTCGCTGGAGCGCCCGCTCACCCTGATCCTTAACTTAACCGGCACTCCGGGGTCTGTTGCCTTCTGCGCCACCTTGCACCTCCGACGAAAGTTAATTGACTGCGCCGCCAGTGTCGCATATTACCGTGGGCCGGTCGAGTGTGAACTGCGGCGAAGGAGATCGCCGCAGTGTACCATGCTGGGCACTGTAGTGAGCCCCTTGACTGAGACACAAAGTTAAGCCACTACTCAACTGAGAAGGAGGCTTAACATAGCTCTCAAACGCAGGGAGTTCACTCGCGAGTTCAAGCTCAAGGTCGTCGCCGAAGTCGAGGCCGGCCAGCCCATGGCGCAGGTCGCCCGCGAGCACCAACTCAACCCGAACACCGTCGCCAAGTGGCGCAAGCAACTTCGTAAATATCCTGACACGGCCTTCCCTGCTAAACAAAGCCTTGGCGACGCTGGGTCGCCAGACCGAGAGCGCAACCGGCGGCTCACGGAAATGACCATCGCCTATCAGGCCACCGCCGCGCGCCCGAACACCCGCGCTCTCTGCCGCGCAGCGGGGCTTGCGCGCGCCACCTGCTACCGCCGGCGCGGGGCAGCCTTCTCTCGGGTCGTGCCTGAGCCGGGCGCGGTCGAGGTGCTCGACGCGCTCCAGCGCGCCTGCTTGGAGTGGCCGGCTTACGGCTACCGCAGGGTGACGGCGGAACTGCGGCGACGCGGTCATGCGGTCAACCACAAGCGAGTCCTGCGGCTGATGCGCGACGATAACCTGCTCTGCCTGCGCAGCCGCGCTTGGGTGCACACGACCGACTCCGCGCACGGCTTACCGGCGTACCCGAACCTCGTGGGCGGCATGCAGTTGAGCGCGATCAATCAGTTGAGGGTCGCCGACATCACTTACGTCCGGCTGTTGCGCGAGTTCATCTACCTAGCCGTCATCCTCGACGCCTTCAGCCGGCGCGTGATCGGCTGGGCGTTGGAAGCCTACCTCGACGCGGAGTTGGCGCTCGCCGCTTTGCGCATGGCGCTTGAGCGGAGTACGAGACGCGCGCCGAGGCGAGGGCTTCGATCAAGCACTTCCTGGAAGACGTGTACAATCAGAAGCGGCTGCATTCGGCCATCGGCTACGTGCCGCCGGCTGAGTTCGAGCAGTCGTTTGCGGCTGCAAACCATGCTTAACTTTGTGTCTCACTTCTGGGGTGCATTACAATCCGTCTCCACGAGAAGGGGGGGGGAGCGCCACGAAGTCCCGGCTCACCACAATGCCGAGGCGTACCTCGATGCCTACCTAGAAGCAGCCGCTATCAACGCCAAGAAGAAGTGTCCCCTCTTCAGAACCATTAACAAGCACCGACAACTCACTGAGAGCCCCATGTACCGGGCGGACGTGCTGCGTATGATCTAGCGCCGGGCCGAGGCCGCCGGGCTTCCCGCGACGACATGCTGCCATACCTTCAGAGCCACGGGTATCACGGCTTACCTGGAGAATGGCGGGACGATTGAGAATGCACAGGCAATCGCGGCGCATGAGTCGCCGCGCATTACAAAGCTCTACGACCGGACGAGTGATGAGATCACCCTCGATGAGGTAGAACGGATAATGATTTAAGGTCCTCACATCCCGCGTATTTCTCAAAATAAACCTGGCGCCTCAATTTAAGAGATCGTGAGGGAGCTATCATAGCCGGAAAGCTATTTTACAACACTTGCCTTCGGGCGTGTGTCCGACTGCGCGCCCTGTAGCGCCTCCGCCTTATCCATCCCGCGCTTGAGGTTGGTGTAGAACCTTTCCATTAAGTAGCTGCTCGATTCGTCGTTGACGGCCCACAGGCTGGCGATCACCGTCGGGGTGCACGCGTATATGAACGCCCGTGGGCGGACGTTATGAAGCACTCTGTCCGCTGCCCGCGTCTTCTCCTCCTGCCAGCGTCTCTTCCAGCACTTGGATCGCGCCGCTGATGCGCAGCAGCGTCTCGCGCAGGCGAGACTCCTGAATTTCGAGCTCGCGTAGACGAGCCTGCCCCGCCTCGAATTCCTTCTTCAACTCCTCAAGCCTTTGCTGTAGTTGTTCTCGCAAGGTTCGTCCTTTCGCGTTCCTTCGGCGCGCGCACCGCGCGTCGGTTCTCATAGTCTTAAGTCGCTGCGGGGCGGTCGGCCCCGAGGTCACTGGAGGGTGACGAACACCGGGATCTTCCCCTTACCTTTCTTAAGAGAGCCGAGGGCCTTGCCGATGACTGTGCCGGCGGCCTTCGACTGGTCGAGGACTTTCTGCGCGTGCCCCTTGGTTGGGCTGGTCGTCAGAAGGTCGCCGACCTCGACGGGGGCGATGTCGGCGTCAACCTTACAGTGATCGTAGACGCCGAGCACGACCAAGAAGCCCCGCTGTCCGGGGCCGACGCGCGTGCGGTCGAGGCTCTCGAACTCTTCGGGCGTGAACCTCTGGCTGTTCGGCGCGGCCGCGTCGTCGGACTTGTTGCTCTTCGCGTCTCGCCCGCCTGCTCGCCCTGCGGTTCGACCTCTTCGAACTGCACCTCCGCGTAGAGCGCCGCGACGACGCCGCAGGCGCGCGGGTCGTAGGCCGTAGCGGTGAGGTCAACTTCGGGGCAGATTTCGCCCTGCGGCCCGCGCAGAGATTGCGCCTGCTTTCTGGCGATGACGACCACGTCTCCCTGCTCGACCGCTTCGTCATACTTGTTCACGAACTGAATGAGGTTCATCGCTGCCTCCTTCCCTGCGTCGGCCTCATACCGACGCCGGTGTGAATACCTTCTTCAGAGCCGAATCACTGATTGATGACTATTCCGCCGAGGTTAATGCCGGTAAAGATAAAGCCCAGGCCCTCGGCGCTGATAGGCATCTCGACTGCCGTGACGTTGTAGAAGTCGTTGAGGTCGGAGGCCGTCCCGGGGAGCGCTTCGAGGAGCAGCGTGTGCTGCCCGGCATCGAGCGCGAGCACCAGTTGGCCCGGCACGAAGGACTTGTGGCTGCCCGGCTCGTTCGTGAACGCCCGCATATTTCCTTTAAGGGCGCCGTCCACCTTGACGGACATGCCGATGAGGCCGCCGTTGGGAGCCCAGCCAGACCCCGAGACGAAGAGAATCACGAGCCCGCCGTTGGTGGTGAAGTTTATTGACTTGGGTAAGCCGCCCGGCAACGCCGTGGCGAGTTGAAACGCCCGCCACATGGGGCTCCTGACCCTGCCGTTCGCGCTCAACACCAAGTCGCCGCTGTTCGTGATCCTCAACCGCTCTACCAGTGCGTTCGCCGGCGCGCCGCCCGCCTTCGTCTGGAACGATATGTGGTTTGAGAAGTTGCCGTCGTCTAACCACTGAAGCCGGGCCGAGGGCGGGTTGTTAGCTCCGGGGTCGTAGGTGTGCAGGTCAATCGCCACGGCGGCATTAGTGTTACCTGCCCCGTTCATCAGCGTGAGGACGGGGCCGAGCGCGCCGGCCGCGTCCTTGCGTATGTGCAACTGGGTGAGGGGTGCGGACGTGCCGATGCCGACCCTGCCGTTGCCTTTTACCCTCGCCGTTTCGGTAAAGCCGGCGCTCGACCCGAAGCCAAAGGCGACATCCGACCCGGCACCGTCGGTGTGAATCTGCAAGAGGCCGCTTTGGATGCCGAAGCCATAATGCGCTTCGCCGCTGCCCCAGAGTGAAATCTTATCGCCGAGGGTGTTGGCGAAGCTGAGAAGGTATTTCGGGTCGGTCGTTCCTATGCCGATCCTGCCGCTGGCGTGTATCTTGTCGCCCATGAGGGCGATGCGGCGCGCGCCCGCGTCCGTGATGCCGCCGACGAGGAGCCACTTGGTCGTGCCCTCAAGGCCGGTCGTTATCCCGAGTATGTTGTCCTGGTAAGGCGTGCCCGAAACGTCTATGAACGAAAGCCCTGTGGCGCGTACGTTGCCCTGTACCTCAAGCTTGTCGCTCGCAGCCGTCCTCCCGATGCCGACGTTGCCGGTCTGCCCGACCTTCAGCCTCTCTGCGGGGTTCGCGCCGCCCGTCAGCAGGACGATGTCGCCGAACTCGTAGAACTCCATCCGGTTGTTCGCACGGTTGAAGACGAGGCGGTGTGAGGCGTCGAACGACCTGATCTGCCCGTTGTCAGCGAAGGCGATCTCCCTCCCGGTGTCGAGCTTGAGCGAGCTGTTTTCGAGCGCCGCTTGATTGGCCCCGCTGCAACTGAGGCGCGGCCACAGGCTTATGTCTATCGTGTCGCCGGCGGGGCGAAGCGTCAGCCTGCGCACCGTCAGCTCGCCGGCCTCGACGCCCGCCGCGCGCCGGTCAGTCTCGTCAATGGTCGTGACGACCTTCGTGGCGTTGCGGTTGACCTTAGCGAGCAGGATGTTCGTCCCCGCGTCGCCCGAAGGCTTTTCGGTCACGGCCCGGAGGTTCGCCTCCTCCATCACGCGCCTGTCGCCCTCGGCTCCCGTCTCGTTGCTCGGCTCGGTCTTCTTTTCGGTGTAGGAGATGACGACGTAGACGGGCGTGTTCGGGTCGAAGCCGGAGAGCGGCAACACCTTCTCTTCGGGGAGGATGATCTCGCGCCCCTCGCTGTCCACGGCCAGGCCCTTGCTGACCCTGACCTCGGTCGCCCCCTGCGCGTTGGTGACCTTCAGGCCGTCACCCGCGACGCCCCACGTGTGAAGGTGGCGGTTGTGCCGCCGACGCATGCCGACGTGGTAGTTCTGTTCGAGGACGAAGTCCTCCACCTTGAGGAACTGGTGCTTGAAATAGTTGAGGCGTTTGATCTGGCCTTCGTCTGCCATGGCTGTCGCTCCTTATGGTGCCGGCGTAGTGCGCGGTCGCTACCCCAGCAGGGTGTCCACCTCGACCCTCGAGTGGTCTTCGATCTGCATCGCGAGCGTCTCTTCTTCAAGCACGAACTGCGTGTGGGCCGGCTTCTCCATGTTGAGTATGGCCGTCACCACTTCGTGCTGCCTCTTGACCTCCGCCACGTCGGTCGTCTCCCGGAGGTTGATGAGAACGCGGAAGACGAATGGCGCGCCGCCTTCCAGCATCGTGTCCGTCTCGACTCGCGAGCCCGTTTTGTGTTCTACCCGGAAGGGCACCGCCGATTCGGTGATGCTGACCCCGAGCCGCGTGTAGATGCTGACGAGTTCTTCGATCCCGCGCTTCGTCCCGCGCATGTGGTAGAGCCGGACGGCGTTCTTGATGAAGTCGCGCTGGCGTAACTCGTCGAGGTTGGTGCGCAGGCTCAGCGCGACCCACCCCGACAGCCACCCCAGGAACTCGGCCGGCGCCCGCATGGGATCGAAGTACGCGGCTATGCCCTCGATCTTCTGCTCGAGCCCCGGCTCCTTCGGCGGCGCAACATTCGGCACCCCCTTGATCTCGGCGTCTGGCCGCCGCAGCAGCACCTTCTCGAAGAAAGAGAGATACTGGCCGAGGAAGTCGTCCTCGCGGTAAATCTCGGGCAGGTATGCGAGCAGGGCACCCGGTCGGTCTGTCAAGTCGTCTGGCATCGTCGCTCCCGCGCGCCCCGTCAGGGCGTAATGTCGTCCCCCGGTAGTTCGACCTTAATGCTGAGCAGGGCGTCCACCAACTCGTCCTCGCGGACTTCCACCGCCGTCAGCCCGCTGGCGGTTCGCTTCAGGCGGCTCTCGTCGGGCGGCTCGACGACGAGCTCTTCGAGCTCCACCGAGTCATCGCCGATCTTGACCACAGACCTCTTCACGTAATCGACCGAGGGCTGGCGGTCGAGGACTTCGTAAATCTCCGAGACGTAGACGTTGCGCCCGAAGGGCCAGCCCTTCCCGTCGGGCCCGCCCCCGAGCGGGGAAAGGAAGTTGAGAACGTTCTTCTCTAGGCGCTCGCGCACGGCCTCCCTCTCCGACTTCTGCGTGTCCGATGTGAGCCTGACGGTCATCTGAACGCGCACCTGCACGTAGCGCGGCCCTGCGACGTGCACGAGGGTCGTGACCAGCCGTCGCTCGTCGAGGTAGGCGGCCACGGTACCTATGAGGCGCTCGCTCGGCTGCGGCCTGGCCCTTTTTCTCCTCTCCTCTTCGGTCTCGCCCCCCTCGTCCCCGTCCTCCTCTCTGCGCGGGACGATGACGACGCTGACGTGGTTGGGCAACTCCTCGGCCCTCTCGGCCTCGTTCTGGATTTCGAGGTTGCGCCGCGCCACGCAGTAGGCACGCGCGACCGACTCCATCGCCGGCTGAGTCTGCCGCTCGGACGCTTCTAACGCGAGCTTCTCGAAGTCGGCACAGGTGATAGCTCGGCTGGCCTCGCGCAGCGCGAGCACAGTCGCGCGCGTCTGCTCTTCGAGGCTCACCCCCGGCGGGGTCTTCAGGTCGGGGTCGAGCAATTTCAGGAACGCATAGCGGTTGGCGTCCGTGACGCGGTTGAGACGGTAGAGCAGCATCTCGGCGAGGTATGAGAAAAGCTCGATGAGCGTCATGCCGGGGTCGGACTCGTTGTGGTCAGTCCACTCGGGCGCGTACGTCGGGATCAGCGAGCGCGCCTCTTCGACGAGGTCGGCGTACCGGCGGTCGTCCAGATTCGGTAGTGTGATCGGCATGCTTCGTTAAGCTCGCTGTTGGGTTGACGCACGCGCGGCCGCGCGTCAGGCTTCTTCGAGAGTCAGGCTTATCTTGTGTGCGCCGGAATAGACGAGGGCGCGGTCGGTCGAGGAGTCTTTGCCGCGCTCCTTCGTCTCCACATACTTAAGCGCGATGACGTGGTCTACGCCCGCCGTCTCTTCGAGCAGCGCGAAGAGGTCTGACTTCTGTGCGCTCCGGCCGAAGTCCCACCCCTTGCCGTCGAAGCCGCCCGTCAGCGGGTGCAGAAACTGCGAGAGCGCACGCGACACGGCCGACTCGACCTCGCGCGCGCCCTCAAGCGAGTTCACGCCCAAGGTCACCTCTATGTCCACGCGGACGTAGTCGGGGGCGACGAAGTATAGCTCCGCGTTGGGAGAGCGGTGGGCGTCGAGGTACTCGCGCACGCGGTCGAGCAGTTCGAGACTCGGCACGGGCTTGGCCTCGGCCGTTCGCGGCACGACGACCATGCTAACGACGCCGAGCCGCTGCCGCGTCGCGTCGGGGTCAGTGGTGAGGTCGTAGAGCGGCACGCACTTGACCCGCGCGACCTCTGGCGTCGCCAGCTTCGTGAGGTCTTCGTAGTCCTCTATCGTCACGGCGCGGTCGCCGTGGCGCAGAGTGCGGGGCGCGCGGTCTATGAGTGAGGAGAGGTCTTCGGCGTCCGCGCCGCCGGAGGCCGGGAGGAAGTTGGTGACCTTGTCTATGTAGGGGACGGTGGTCTTCATCTGCGTGATAACGCCCGCAGGTCTGTTGCCGGCCGCGCCGCCCCCGGTCTGATAGCGGCGCAGGCGCAGGTTGCCTGCGAGCGCGGGCGGGATGAGGCCGTTGAGGCCGTCGCCGAACCGCACTTGGCCCGTCAGGCGGTCGAGGATGTAGTGGCGGTCGCGCGGCCCCGAAGAGTAGAAGTCGGGCACGCCGTGCCAGCGCACCCAG
>JAIVJM010000115.1:0-5039 GCA_020199995.1 Acidobacteriota bacterium
GGCGTGAAGAGGGGCGACGGACGGAGGTGGGAGTACTGTATCGTCGCCAAGGCCTACGAGGTCAGCAGCGGCGACAACAAGTCCATGGGGGTCATCGAGATTTGCTACCTGCGGAACTCGGGCTGCCGGGTGGTCAAGATCAACGGGCACAGTAAGTCGGACGCCACGGTCAAGGCCATCTCAAGGCTCGGGGCCGCGGGCTGGGAGGCAGTCGGCCTTTTCCCTTCGCCGCTCGACGAGGGGCGCGACGTGCCGTTCTTCAAGCGGCCCGCGCGGTAGTTGAAGCCCGGCAAGGAGGTGACACCCCTCTCCCCGCCGGGCCTTAGTTACGACTGCCTTCAGTTGTTCCGGAGCGGCTTCAAACTCACTCGATAGGCTTCGGCTTCTCCTTGAGCACGGAGGCCGCCGCCGTGACGACGGCGACACCGCGGAGTAGTTCATTGTCGAATCGCTCAGCCAGCGAGATCGCGCGGCCCAAGTCGCTGCGCGCGAGCAGGCGGAAGCCGGGGCGGAAGTCGCCCTTGCTGTCGCCCACCTCTATCGCGTGCCTCGACGCGCCGCCGAGTTGCAAGAGTTTCGGCTCGGCGCGCACATCCTCAAGCCCCTTCGTCTCGTTGGCGGCCTTCACCGCTGCGGCCATCAGCTCGAAACCCGCCGCCGCGTCCACGGCGCAGTACGATGAGGCCAGCCAGAGGTGCGCGCGCGCGTGCCGCACCGAGCCGGGCTTTCCGGCGAACAGCTTGAGCGCGCCGTTGAGAACGTCGGCGGCCAGTTGCACGTCCTTGTTCTTGCGGGCGGCGGTGATGAGCAGCAGCGACACGTCGGCGCGCTCCTCGGGTGACTCGATCTTCTCGCTCACCTTCAGGGCGTCGAACAACTCGCCGCGTGCGATGAAGTGCTTTGCCTCCTCGCGGTGGAGGTGCGCAGTGACGGCCTGCCGCCTCTCGCCGTCGCGCGCGCGCGCGACCGTCTCAAGCGCCCTCCGGTGCTCGCCCTTCTTCGAGAGCGTCAGCGCCGCCTGGAAGAAGAGCGCGTCGCGATTGTCCTCGTTCTTCTCCTTCTCGGCGCGTCCGAGGATGCTTTCAACATCGTCGCGGCTGGTCTCGGTCGGGAACAGCTCCTCGGCGGCCACCTCCCCCGGCTTCAAGTCGGGGACGAGCTGCTGTGCGAGCGACCCGACCTCGCCGGCCTTCTCGGGCCAGTAGATGCGGTAGAAGATTTGTAACTGGTTCAGGGAGAGGAAGAGTGTCGAGCGGAGACCCTCGTCGGGCTTGTCGCCGTTGACGGACTGCTCGCGCACCCTCACGACGCGGTCGAGCGCCGCCGCCAAGAACTTGCGGACGAGGCGCACGTCCGGCTCGGGCTCGGGGATGAGCCGCAGGTAGCTCGACGCGATCATCGCGTCGAAGAGGTTCGGCGAGGAGTCGGCGACGAAGCTGTCAACGACCTTCTCGAAGAGACGCCGAGCCTGCGCGGGGGAGGCGGCGATGAGTGCGCGGAACACGTCCGTCAGCTCGTGCGGGACGCCGTAGCCGAGGCTCTCCGCGGCGAGTTCGACGGCGCGCTCGGGGTCGGTCTGGGCGACGCGCGCGGCCAGCATCGCAATGCTCTTCTTCTGGAAGCTGCTGCTGCCGAAAACCTTCGGCTCGTTGTGAAGCGAGATGAGCTCCGTCTTCTTCTCCTCGGCGGCCCCCGTTAACTCCTTGACCAGCTCGGGGTCGCGGCGGTGCGCGACGGCGAGGATGTCTGCGCGTAGACGGCCCTGCAACGACGACGCCCTCATGCTCGTCATGAACTTACTCTCGCCGGGCAGCGGCGTGACCGCGGCGCGTTCGATCTGCTTGTAAGCGTTGCGGAGCAGCTCGCGCCCCTTCTCGGCATCGAACTCCCAGAGCGCGTCGGCTGCCGCCGTCCACACGAGGATTCGGGCGCTCGCCTGTGTGTAGCTCTCCGCCCGCTCGACCTCCTTCACGATGGCGCCGAGGGCCGTCTGGCGCAGCGCGTCGAGCTGCTCCGGCGTGCGCCCCTGTCTCGCGGGCTTCGGTGCGGCCTGCGTCTGTTGAGCGCCGACGCGCGTGCGCGCATGCGCGGACAGAGGGCTTGAGATTAAAAGCGTTACCAGCAACAGGCTCATCACCAAATTCATGACTAAAACCTTTCCGCGACGAACGCGCCGCGTTTGTGAGGTGGCCGAGTCGTGGCTCGCCTCGGGGTGACCCGGCGTGCCTCCCGCCGCCCGAAGGCCGGGGCGGCGGGAGGCACGCCGGGCATGATCCCTGTGTGCAAAAAGGGACGGAGTGCGAGCGCTAGTACATGAGCATCGCTTCGTCGCTGCTGTCAGCGCCTGTCGGGCACTTGATGATGCAAGAGCACGTGCCGCCGTTCAGCTCGGCTGAGCAGTCGCAGACGGGCTGCCCGTTAACGTAGGTGGCCGTGCCCGCCCTCGTACATCCCGCGGATACAGTGTACCCCTGGAAAGATGCGTACTGAGACACCACGACTGCCCCGCCGACGGCGAGCGCCGCGAGCGTCAAAAATCTGAACAGCCCGGCTCTTAAAGAAATCCTGGTCTTCATGGAAGGCTCCTTCTTTGAGGGTGGTTGAGTCCGGAGCCACTCCCCGCAAAATGCCGGAGCGGGGTCGCGGTTCTTCCGAACGCGGTTCAGTGGTTATCGGGTTCTTGCTTATTTGTGGCGGGGGCAGAGGAGACGCATCCCCGCGCCGACGTTCACGAGGCCGGGCGTCGGACGCCCCCCGCTATTGCATAAGCATCGCCTCTTCGGCAGGCCCCTTGGGGCAGTCCGCAGGCACGATGCAGGAGCAGGTCGTGCCGCCGCCCGTGCAGTCGCAGACCAGAGTCCCGTCGCTCGTGGCGAGCTGCTTGCCGGCCTGCGTCTGCTTGCACTGCGCTTGAACGACCGAGGAACGGTTGTCGGCCACCGCCCCGAACATCGCACAACACGCCGCAATCGCCAGCATGCCGCCGAGAAGTTTGCGCTTCATAGAGGTTGTCCTTTCGTTGTCTGAAGGCCGGGCTTGCGCCCGGTCGTTGAAGGCCATTCCGACGCCGTCAGCGGGTTGCCCCCCCGACGCGCGCGGACTCCAACTGCGCGACCACCATGTCGCCAAAATCCTTGTGCGTAGAAATGTCAGGATTAGGCCCGGCGGCGAGCAGGACTTTCCCCTCGCCGTTGATAAGCACCTTGAACGGCGTGGACTGTGGCAACGCCGTGCCCTCCCCGAGGCGGCCCTCGCCGTCCAGGTGGAGCGGGAATGATAAGTTGTAGGCGTCGGCGAAAGTGCGGGCCTCGGATGGCGAGGTTCTCACCAGCACGCCGACCACGCGCAACTGCGACGGGTCGTGAGAGCGGGCGAGGTCTTCCCAAACGCTCCGCTCGGCGAGGCAGTTCGAGCAGTCGCCCCCCGACAGGAAGACGACCAGCGTGCGGGCGGAGTCAAAGCTCACCGGCTCCGCCCGCCCCGACTTCATTTCGAGGAGCGGGACGGCCCCGAGGGCATTCATGTCGAGCGTGGCGCGCGAGCCGTCCGGGTTGTCCAGCACGACACTGGACGCGCCGCCCCGCGCGACGAGCGCGTACGCGATGACGCCCGCGGCGAGCAGGCAGCCGAGAGCCTGCAAGCTGAGCGAGAGGGCGCGGCGGCCCTTACGAGAGTTTGAGCTTTGCACGGATGATGTCATAGCGCTCCTGCCCTTTCGCTTCGAGGTTTTCGAGGAAGTAGATGTAGCCTTCGTGGTCGCGCGTGAGGATGGCGTGGTTGGTGGCGAACGTCGCGACCTTCTTCTTCGTCACGCGCGACCAGACGTCCACGGTGTAGCGCAGCGGATCGAACGTCTGGTACTGCACCAGCAGCTTGTCCTTGTCGACGACGAGGTTGGTGATCGGCGTCCACTTGAGCCGCCAGTTCTGGACGTAGCGGTAGCCCTCCTCGGGGGAGCGCTTCTTGGCCTCCAGCCCCTCGGTCGGCGCTTTGAACGCGGTGTCCTTGCCCGTGAGGTATGTCGAGAGCTCGCCGTCGGGAGCCAGGCGGTAGACCTTGTAGTCGAACGGCAGCGAGACGAAGATTTCGCCCTTGTCCATGTCCAGCGCCGCCGTGTTGTAGCTGTAGAGGTCGAGGGCCTTGGCCTCTTCGGGGAACGGCAGGTAGGAGGCGACGAACTTGCCGTCCGCGGAATACTTGTGCAGGAGGGACGCGCCGTCGAGTTGGCCGTTCGGCCCCATCTGCCAGCGGTTGCCGTAGAGATAGAAGACGCGCGTGGTGTCGTCGTAGAGCACGCGCTGCGCGGAGAAGTTCTGCGGCGTGTAGATGAAGGACGAGCGGAACTTACCATCGTTCGAGAAGACATTGACGCGGTGGCCCTGAAAGTCTGCGACGGCGGTCGTCCCCACATCCGCGGTGACGGCGTCCGACGGCCAGACCTGCGAGCCGGGCTGGTTGCCGCTGCCGCCGATGGGCCGCACGTATGCGCCGGTGCGGTCGTAGTCCACGACAGAGAAACTCCCATCAGGGTTCACCCTGAACTGGCTGAGGGCGTTTACGTCTCCGCCTGCCAGAGAAATCTTCGCCTCTACCTTGAAGGCGCGGCTGAAGCCGTCGGACTCCGCACTCCGCTGCGCGCGCTCAAGCGCGGCGGCGAACGCGTCGTCGGTCGCGACGGTGGCCTTGGCAGCATCGTGCGGTTGCGGGGCCGACTGCCCCTGGGATTTCGCGGTGGGTTTGGTGGAAGTGCACTGAGTCATGAGTATACTCAGCAGGAGGATGAGACAGGCGCTCGTTAAATGTTTGAAGCTCATGGCTGGTACTCTCTCGGATTTCGGAAGCATGAGGGTGGGCACGAGGGGCTCTGGTGCCGCGCACTCCGAGCAGGGCTCACGCCGACCCCGCTGAAGGCGGAAGCATCCATCACGGTTTCCGTCGGAATAAATCCCCGAGCTAAGGTTGGAGATTAAAGCGGCAGGAAACGCGCACCAACAAAACGGTTGCCCCGCAAAAGGGTTGAGTCATCGCAGCGTTTTGCG
>JAIVJM010000115.1:5091-8014 GCA_020199995.1 Acidobacteriota bacterium
GCGCGCTGTCAGGCAATACGCTCTTTGCGCGGAAACGCCGCAGAGAATGTCTTGTCAAAAAAGCTCCACAGCTACTGGTAGGTAGCTGTGGAGCTTTTACTTTAAACAAGCCTGAAAATCATGACACCCCTTGATCGAATTCATGACCGCGCTGAGCCTTATGAATCCCCGCGCGCGACACGCAGTTCCGGCGTGTGCAGACATCCGTAGCGAGCGGAAGACGGCACTCATCTGCGGATGACAGTAATACAGCGCACGAGGGGGGTACTTCATACTGGCTTAAACTTTTGTGACTTTAGGATGGCGCAAGGTAAGTTACGCCCGCTACGTTGAGGCAGACATAATACATTTTTTTAGATGGATGTCAACAGCTCTTTTTCTGGGTAGTGGGTCATTTACAATGGGGCTGTAAGTGTTTGTACGGTAAAGGGAAGTTGGTAGCGGGGGGGAGACTCGAACTCCCGACCTTGGGGTTATGAATCCCAGAGAACAGCCCACACCAGACTTTTCCCTCACATAAACCGCATAAACAAAGGGGTCGCGGTCGAAAGAGATGCGTTTATGTGCTTTATGCGAAATGCTTTACGATATGGATCTCGGCAAAATCTCGGCAAAGTAACTTTCCCCTTTCCTATTAAAATCAGGTAATAGTCAAAGAGCCACAATTACACGACTACGCCAGAAGTGTAAACATATTGGAAGTGTGGCGAGAAATTGTGCAGCCTGCGTCTCATGTTGTCGCTCATGGGGGTCGTCGTCAGGTGAGAAGTAGTCCCGGTCTTAAAACAGAACCGGGAGCGCGTCGAGCCCGCGCATGATCATGCTCGGCCGCCAGCGTAGAGCGTCCGGCGAGACTTTCAGGCGCAAGTCCGGCGTCCGGCCGAGCAGCGTGCCGACGGCGATCTGCGCCTCCATGCGCGCCAGCGGCGCGCCCAGACAGAAGTGTATGCCCTGCCCGAACGACAGGTGACGGTTCGGCTCGCGCGTGATGTCCAGCGTGTCGGGGTTCTCGAACACCGTCTCATCTCGGTTCGCCGAGCCGATCACCCCGAGCGTCATCTCCCCGCGGGGGATCGTCGCGCCGTGGAGGGCCACGTCCTCGCGGGCGTAGCGTTCGGTCGTCATGAAGACGGGCGCGGTGTAGCGCAGCAACTCCTCGACGGCCGCCTTCATCAGCGCGGGCTCCGCGCGCAGCTTATTGAGCTGGGACGGGTGCTCTAACAAAGCGAGCACCCCGCTGCCGATCAGGTTCACGGTCGTCTCGTGCCCCGCGATGAGCAGCAGGAAGACCATCGCCAGCAGCTCGTCCTCGCTCAACTTATCGCCCTCTTCTTCCGCCTGGATGAGCGCACTCGCCAGGTCGTCCCGCGGGTCCCGCCTCCGCACTTTGAAGAAGCGCCGCAGGTAGCGGATGAACATCCAGACCGGGGGGATGACTCTGACCGTGGGGTTGGGCGAGCCGAGCGAGACGACCGCCTGCGACCACTTATGAAACTTATGGCGGTCTGCGGTGGGCACGCCGAGGATTTCGGTAATGATCGTCATCGGCAATGGCAGCGCATAGTCGGCGATTAAATCCATCTCGCCCCGCGCGGCGACTCTGTCGAGCAGTTCGTCCGCTAATGTCTGCACCCGCCCCCGCATCCGTTCGACGAGGCTCGGCGTAAATGCCTTGTGCACGAGAGAGCGCAGCCGCGTGTGGTCGGGCGTGTCGAGGTCGAGCATGTTACGCTCCAGCGGGCGGAACATCGGCGGCACCCAAGGGAGACTGCGGAGTTGCTCCGGCGTCAGGGCGACGCGGCGGTTCTTGACGAAGCGCTCGTCCTTGAAGAGCGCGTTAACGTCAGCGTACCGAGTCAACAGCCAGACCGGAGTCTTGTCGGGCAGGGCGGTGCGGTAGACGGGCTCTCGTGCGCGCAGGCGGGCGAGCAGCGGGAACGGGTCCGCCTTGAACTCCGCGCTGACAATGTTCACGTGCCGTGCGTCGCTCACTCGCCCCTCTTTTAGTGATCCTCTGCCGTGAACAGGATATTTCCTACGGATAGAAGGCCGCATCCGTCTTCGCGCGAGAGCAGAGTCCGAAATCACGAGACGACCGTATACAGGTATACGACGTAGCCGGCGACCAGGAGCGCGCCCTCCCAGCGGTTCAGCACCCAGCCTCGCCACATGAGCGGGAGCAGCAGCACCGCGCTCGCCACCAGCACGCCCAGGTCGAGCGGCCTGAGCCCCTGCGTCTCGATGGGCCGGATCATCGCCGCCACGCCCAAGACGAGGAGGATGTTCAGAACGTTCGACCCGATGACGTTGCCGAAGGCGACATCGGCCTCGCCCCTCAGAGAGGCTACGACCGAAGTCGCCAGCTCCGGCAGGCTCGTCCCGATGGCGACGATGGTGAGGCCGATGACGACCTGGCTGATGCCGAACTGCGCGGCCACCGCGGTCGCCCCGGCCAGCAGGAGACGTGCGCCGACGAGGAGCAGCGCGAAGCCGGCGACGACCAGCAACACGTCCACCCACGCCGCGCGCTTGGGCCCGGTCAGCGCCTCCTCGAACTCTTCGGCGACGGCCTTGCTCCGGTCGCGCCTCGCCGCCAGGTAGGCGAAGGCGGTGTAGGCGACGCTCCCCGCGGCCAGTATGAGACCTTCGACGTGGCTGAGCATCCCGTCAAGGAGCAGCAGGCAGAGAAGCAGCGTGACGCCGATCATCAGCGGCACCTCGCGCCGGATCAGCTCCGAGCGGACTTTCATCGGGCGGGCCAAGGCCGCGAGCCCGAGGATGAGCGCCACATTACTGATGTTGGAGCCGACCACGTTGCCGAGCGCGAGGCCGCCCTCGCCCCTGTAGGCCGCCTCGACGCTGACGAACAGCTCGGGGCTGCCCGTGCCGAAGGCGACGACCGTGAGGCCGACCACCAGCGGGG
>JAIVJM010000019.1 GCA_020199995.1 Acidobacteriota bacterium
CCGCGCTTGGAACATTCGCCGCGCTTGGAACATTCGCCGCGTTCGTCGAGTTCGCGGACTTCTCCGACTGTCTGCGTTCGCCCCGCGCGAGCACGCGCGCGACGAAGGCTGTGAGCAGCGGATCGCCGTGAAGGTTAGCGGTGTTGGTCGGTCGATGAGCCATCCAACCGCCGTCTTCGAGCTGCTGTCGGAAGAGCCACGCGCGCGCTGAGTCGATGACGGAGTCGTCGACCTCAGTCAACCCGCGCGCGTCTTCGAGGAAGCGGAGGGCGTAAGCCGTGAGCGCCACGTCGGAGTCGCCGCGACCCCAGTAGGTGAAGCCCCCGTCCGGCGCTTGGTAAGAGAGCAGCCGCTCGTAGCCCTGCCGCAGGTACTCGCGCGCCTTCGACGCGACGGGCGGGAGCTGCGAGTCGCCCGCGCCGAGGCGTTTGTAGTGGCGCAGGACGAAGAGGCTCGGGTAGGTCGAAGAGATCGTCTGCTCGCCGCAGCCGTAGGGGCGCTTCATGATCCCCTCGACGCCCTCGACGACGTGCGCGAAGAGGTTCGGGTAAATCTTCAGCTCGGCGCGCAGCGATCCGCGTATCGCGGACGCGGGGATGTCGAACGCGATCGCGCCCTCGCGCCCGAAGAGCTGCGTGCGCGTGTCGGCGATCTCTTCGCCGTCGGGGTGGACGGCGACGGATTTTTCGACGGCGTCCGCAGCCTCTGCGCCGCGCGCCGTGACCTGTTGCCTGCCGTCTTTGACGGACGCGACGGCGCGCAAGGAGAACGTCTCGCGCGCGGCGTCGCCCGCCGCGACTTGCGTCTCGCGCGTGGCGGAGCCCGTGAGCGCGAACCAGCTCTCGGGCTTGAGGTCGAGCGCGACGCGCTGCCCGGTGTCGAGGTAGTTGCGGACGACGACGGGCAGGTTGATCTCGTCGCCCTCTGTTAAGACGGGCGGCGGGTCGAGCTCGACGAAGAAGGGCTGGAAGGCGCGGAACTCTTTTTCGACCGTGCCGATCTCGCCGCGCTCGGTCGAGCCGATGACAGACATCTTCCACGTCGTGATGTTGTCGGCGAGCTTGAATTTAATGTCGGAGCGACCCTTCCTATCCGTGATGAGCTCGGGCTGCCAGTAGAGTGTTTCGGGAAAATCTTTTCGCAGGCGCGGCGTGCCCATCGGATCGACTTGACGTCTGGCTCTGGCGGCAGCTCCGGGCTTCAACAACGCAAGGCTTTCAAGCTTCCTACCGCTGATGGACATCGAGCTGGCCTGAGTACTGTCAAGAGTCATGTTTTTGCCCGCCGTGACCGTGACCGTCTCGGACACGGTTCCGAGTTCGAGCCTGAGATCGAATCGCGCGAGGCTCTCCGAGTGGACGGCGACGCCCATCGCGACAGTGCTCTTGAAGCCGGAAGCGTCCACGCGGAGCGTGTAGAGACCCGCGGGTAGATTTCTGAGAAGGTACGTCCCTTCGTCGTTCGTCGTCGTCGTGAAAGTCTTGTCGGGCAGGTACTGGTGCGTCGCCGTGACCGTGGCGCTCGGGACGACGACGCCCGCGGGGTCTGTGACCGTGCCGCTGATCGCGCCCGTGCCGCTGACAAAGACGACCGGCTGCATCGCGGCTCGCGGCTCGCGCTCGTGCGCGGACTGCTCAGACTCGACGCAGGAGAACTCGGCGGCGTTGAAGTCGTCCGGCGTGCCGGCGACGCCGTCGGCGCCCGCACTGCGGACGGCGACGAAGTTTAACTTTCGCGTGACGGGCGTGACCTGCGTGCGCCTGCCCGCGTCGCCGCTCTGCTCGGTCTGCGCGCGGTCGCCGTAGCGCGTCTCGGTGCGGAAGGTCGCGTAGTAAGGATGCCCCCACGCGTCGCGCAACTCCGCGAAGCGCAAGCCCACGCGACGCAGCACCTCTGCGAGCGTCGCCTCGTCTCTGGGGCAGCCGCCCGTCTCGCGCCGGAAGGCTTCGAGCGCGATGTCGATGCTCTGTCGCGCCTCCGCGAAGTAGTCGAGCCAGATCGACCAGACGGGGAAATCGTCCGCGTCGTAGCCGCCGCCCGACTCCTGCGCGAGGCGGCCGTCCGCGCCGCCGCTCGTGACTGTGATCGTGTAGTTCGTGCCGTGGGTGCCGAAGCTCAAAGCGTAGGGCTTGCCCCAGCGGTCGCGCAAGCGATCGAGATCGAGCCCCGCGCGCAAAGCTTCCCGCTTGAGGGTCTGTGCGTCGCGGACGTAGCCGCCCGTGCGGCGCTGGTACTCGTTGACGACGCGCGAGAGCAGATCGCCGTGCGGGCGGAAGTAGGCGAACTGGATGCGCCCGGCTTTCCAGTCGTCCGCCGTGTCGAAGCGTTTGTCCGCGCCCGCGCTCGCGAACTCGACCACGTCGTAAGCCTGCTCGACCGAGAACGCGCCGCGGTAGGGCGTGCCCCACGGGTCGCGCACGAGATCGGGGGAGACGCCCGACTCGGAGAGCAGTCGCCGCAGCGCCCCTTCGTCGCGCGGGTACTCGCCCGACTTCTCGTCGCGCGCGGCGAGCGCGCCGCGCGCCTCCTTCAACTCCGACGCGGCGAGGTCTGCGAAGACGCGCGCCTGATCGGTCTCGTAGTCCGCGCCGCCGAAGAAGTTCGGCTCGTAGTCGTCGTCGCGTTGCAGCAGGAGTTCTGCGGCGAGATCGAGATCGCGTGAGACCGACTTCGACGGGTCGAGCCGTTCGAGATCGCGCAGCGTGAGACCAGCGACCGAGTCGTCGCCGTACCAGAAGGAGCGGAACTGATCGTAGAAGCCGTAGTTGGCAGAGAACTCCTGCTCGGTGCGCGCGCGCTCCTCGACCGCCTTGTCGAAGACGACGACCCCGAGCGCGCTCTCGGCGGCGCGCCCCCCGGCGGTCTTGACGCGGAGGCTCGCGCTCGCCTCCTCGCCGGGCTTGTAGCTCGCGCTGCCGAACGTCACGTCGAGCTTCAGCTCGCGGTCGTGCGGGTAGATGACGCCGTGCGTGCCCTTGCTGAAGTTTCGTTCGTAAGTGTCTTCGGGGATCGCCGCGGTGTAGGCGGCGATCGTCACGCGGTTACGGAATTCCGGTCGGTAGGGGATCACAACGGACGCGCGACCGTTCGCGAGGCGCAACGTCTGCGCGTAGAGACTGCGCCCCTCGCTCGCCGCTTCGACGACGACTTTGAGAGCGGGCTCGTCGGAGATGATCTCCGCCTCGATTGCCTCGCCCGCGCGGTAGATCGCCCTGTCGGTCTCGACGCTGACGACCGCGCCGCCGTCGTCGTGCATCCAGAAGCTTTCGTCGAGCCCGCCCGTGCGCCCCTCGCGGTCGCGCGCGGTGAAGCGGAAGGAGAGGCTGCGCCCGTCTCCGCCGTCATCCGCGACGGCGCCACCACTGAGGCGGGCGCGCGGGACGACGGGTCCCGACACCTTCGCCACGCCGAGCCGGTTCGTCCTGACCGTCTTGACGATCATCCTTCGCGGCTGCGCGGCGACCGCGCCCGGCGTACGCGAGTCGTCCGCCGTCTTCTCTTCGATCATGACCTCGCACTGCGCGGGGCTGCCGTCGGCGTAAGCGGTGGCGACGTAGAAAGCAAGCGGGAGACCGCGCGCCTGCCGCGTGTTCGCCTCCGTGACGTAGACGTGGACGGCTTCCCTCGTCGCGCGCAGGCGGAAGCGGCGCTGCTCCGTGCGGTTCGTCGTCGGGTCCGTGACGTAAGCCGCGAACGTTATGTCGTTGAAGCGCTGCCAACTGTTTTCGGCGATCTCTTCGTGCGCCTTCGAGAGATCGACGCGCGCGACGAAACGTCCCGCGTCGTCGATCTCGCCCTCGTAACGTTCGCCCTCCTCGGTCTCGTACTTCTGCTTGACGTAATTCCAACTGCGCTCGGTCTCGCGCACGACGCGGACGTGACCGCGCCGGACGGGCTGGCCGAACAAATAATCGGCGCGCACCTCGACCGAGGCGGATTCGCCACGCAGGTAGTAGTCGCGGTCGGGCTTCGCGGAGACCGAGAAGTTCGGCAGCTCGTAGCGGCTGATCTTGACAGAGGCGCGACCCTCCGCGCCGTCGTAATCGCTGTCCTCCAGCTCGAACTTGATCGAGTAGTCGCCGAGGCGCGTGTTGTCGGCGAGCTTCCAGTCGGCGCTCGCCACGCCGAAGCGCGAGGTCTTGAGCTCGGCGTCGAAGACGGTCGTGCCCTCGGGGTCTGTGATCTCGAGCTTCCCCGTGGCGTCGGAGAGCGCGCGGTCGGCGTTCGTCACGACGAGCGCGCGCAGGTGGACGGTCTGCCCCGGCTGGTAGAGCGGCTTGTCGGTGCTGAGGAGGACGCGCACGCGGCGGTCGAGCTCGATGCTGTCCGAGGCGGTCTGCGTGAACTCGCCGAGCCGGCCCGTGATGTCCACGTCGATGTCGTCGTCGGGGAGCGAGCGCGGCAACTGGAAGTCGAGCGAGACGTTGCCCTCCGAGTCGGTCTCGCCGCGCGCCTTGATCCGCCGGGTCTCGTCCTCCGCGTCGTCGAAAGAGACCTCGCCCTCGACGCGGACGCCGCGCGCGGCGCGCTCGGTGAGCGGGTGCAGGGCGCGCACGCGCACGCGCAGAAGCTGCCCCTCGCGGACGCGATTCGACGCGGCGACGCGCAGCTCGAAGAGGTCGCGCGCGATCTCGGAGAGCGAGACGACGCCACGCGCCTCGTTGAAGGCGGACGTGTGCGGATCGGGCGCGACGCTGTAGTGCAGCCGGTACAGGAGGAGCTCGCGCCGCGCCGAACCGTTGCGCGAGAAGTCCGGGAGCGCGAGCGTGCCCTCGACGCGGCTCGCGCCGCGTTTCAGCACCGCGTCGGCGCGCGCGGTCGAGACGACACGGTCTTTCGGATCGAGCAGCTCGAGCGCGACGTGCGCCCTCTCCGGTCGATCCGACGCGTTCTCCAGGGCGAGCGACACCTTGCACCACTTGTCAGCGAGCGCGAGGCGCGTCGCCGCCTCGTCGACGCCGACGGAGCTCGGCGGCTGCGGGTTCGAGGCTGTGACGGCGACGAACGGGACGGCGCAGAGGCAGACGAGTAGGCAGTGCAGAAGGCAGAGCCATCTACGACTCATGTGGGCACCTCCGATCTTGCGCGTGTGATGCAAGCCTCTCGCGTTCGAGTTGTAGCGCGCGAAAATTTTTTGATCGGAACAACCCGCGCGCGCCGCGCGTGCAACCAAGGGGCAACTGCGCGCGCGCGTGTCCGGTCTCCCCGCCGAAAAATATTCCGACCGCGGCGTAACTTTCCCTAGCCCTCGATGCCATCACCTATGACAGAGAGTTTTACAGCCATCTAGCGCGATATCATTGGTTTGTCGGACAAGCCGACAAGCCCTCCGCTACTAGCTATCTGTCTCAGACTACTGATTCCATCAAGAAGAAGGAGCACGGGATGAAGAACTTAGAAACGATCACGGCGTGTTTGCTCGCGATAGAAATTGCTCTGCTCGCGATCAACATTACCCTTGAGACGGTCAAGGTACGGCGCGGTGATAAATAGCCGTCGGCACAAGACGCTACTACCGGTAAGGAGGAGACGATGAAGACATACGGTATACCGGGCGAGGGCTTCGCCGGGTACGCTTTCGTCGGGGCGGCGCGCGGGGAGTTTCGTCCGACGATCCTCGAACAGGCGGGGCTGCTGCACAGGCTCTCCGCGGAAGTGTCGGCCGGTCGTCGCCCTCGACCGCAGGGGCTCGCGTAGCTTGTTCGCGGATCGAGTGCGCGAAGACATGGCGTTCGTGGGCTGGGTGGACGGTGTTGTGAAAGAGCAGCCGACGCCCGACGCTTCCGGCGCAGGGATGGCTGATGCGGGGCGCGGCGGCGGGCAGAAGCAGAGGTACGAGAAGCCGGGCGGCGGCGGGGGCGGCGGGCAGAATGAAGACAAGCCCGCGGTGAAGGGCAAACTCCCGCAGGCGACGATGCAGCAGCAGGTGCTGGCGCCCGACCCGCACCCGCCCGCGATCGCGCAGCCGTCGCTCCCGACCGCGGCGACGATCCAAGCCGACCCGGTGCTGCTGCCGCCCGACACGCGCGCGATCAACTACGGCGATCCGAAGTCGAAGGCGACTGAGTTGTCGTCGGGTGCGGGCACGGGCGGGGGCATCGGCGAGGGGACGGGCGGCGGAGTCGGCTCAGGCAACGGCACGGGGTACGGTCCCGGCAATCGCAACAACACGGGCGGCGGCGAGCCGAACATCGGCGGCGCGGGACCCGGCGCGGGGAGCGGCGGCGAGGCAGACCTCCACCGCATCTTCAACGTCAAAGACGTGACGCGCCGCGCCGTCATCGTCGCGCGCCCGGAGCCGCTCTACACGGAGGAGGCGCGCAAGAATCAGACCACCGGCACGGTCACGCTCCGCCTCGTGCTGGGCGCGAACGGGACGGTGACGAATGTGGTCGCCCTGAGCCGACTGCCCGACGGTCTGACGGAGAAGGCGATCGAGGCGGCGCGACGCATCCAGTTCACGCCCGCCGAGCGCGAGGGGCGCAAGGTCTCGCAGTACGCGACGATCAATTACAACTTCAACATTTACTGAATGACTCTGGTCGTAGCTCAAGCGCTACGTCAGTCCGTCAGAGCAGCCGCGCGCGAGTCCGAGAGACTTGCGCGCGGCTGCGCGTTCGGGTTAGATCGTCGCCCATCATGGCCGACAACTCACCGCTGATCGTCTGCCTCGCCAGCTACTTCAAGGGCGTCGAGTTCATGCGCGAGGCGCAGGCGCGGGGCGCGCGCGTCGTCCTCGTCACGAAGGAGCGCTGCCGCGACGAGGAGTGGGCGCACGACGCGCTCGAAGCATCAATCGCGCTGCCGAACGACGCGACGCCAGAAACTTACGTCCAGACGGTCGCCGGGATCGCGCGCCGCAACCGGGTGAAGCGCGTCGTCGCGCTCGAAGAGTTCGACGTGATCACCGCCGGTCTCGTGCGCGAACACCTGCGCCTGCCCGGCATGACCAGCTCCCACGCGCGCCTCTTCCGCGACAAGCTCGCGATGCGAGTCGCGGCGCGCGACGCGGGCGTCAACGTGCCGGAGTTCGTCCACCTCTTGAACTTTCAGGAGGTCGGCGAGTTCCTGGAGCGCGTGCCCGCGCCGTGGGTCTTGAAACCGCGGACGGACGTTTCCGCCATCGGCATCAGGAAGATCGACGACGCGGAGCAGGTCTGGCGCGCGATGGACGCGCTCGACGCGAGAGAGCGACCGCACGAGCGCGCGTCGTTCCACCTCTTAGAAAGGTTCGTCGCGGGCGAGGTCTTCCACGTCGATTCCGTCGTCTACGAAGGCGAGGTGCGGTTCGCGGGCGTCAACCGTTACGGCCGCCCGCCGATGAAGGTGGCGCAGGAGGGCGGCGCCTTCATCTCATCGACCGTCGGTTACGATACGGAGGAGCGCGCCGCGCTGCTCGACATCAACCGGCGGGTCGTCGCGGCGTTGGGCTTGAGACGCGGCGCGGCGCACGCCGAGTTCATCAAAGGCGCGGACGACGGCCGTCTCTATTTTCTGGAGATCGCGGCGCGCGTCGGCGGCGCGTTCACCGCCGAGAACCTCGAAGCGGCGAGCGGCGTCAACGTCTGGCGCGAGTGGGCGAAGATCGAGCTGGCTGACGACGAATACGCCTACGAAGCCCCGGCGCCGCGCCGCGGCTATTCGGGCATCATCCTCTCGCTCGCGCGGCAGGAGTACCCGGACACCTCACACTTCACAGACCCGGAGATCGTCTTCCGCCCGCGCAAGCGCCACCACGTCGCGCTCGTCGTCCGCTCCGAAGACCCCGCGCGCGTCGGCGATCTGCTCGAAGATTACGCCCGGCGCTTCGCCGCAGAGTTCATCGCCGTCGCGCCGCCGCTCGAGAGGGCGGAATAGATCGAAGACGAGAAGGCGAGGGAATGACCTGCGGAAGTTTCGCCGCCGTCAGCCCCCGCCTTTGGAGTTTAACCGAGACGCCGTGCCAGGACAGGTCTGCCACGGTGCGGACGTAGTGACTGTGGACGCGGGAGGATGCTCGGCGACAGCGGGGGCAGATCGTACTCTCCGCTATCGTGTGTACGACTAGCGTGATCACCCCTCGCACAGGGCGGATGTAGTCGAGGCGGACGGCAGCGGGATGGGCGAGTAGAGTTGCCGGACTCATAAGCAGTCATAGGTTTTGTGCAGCGCGGAAACAGGAAGCAGGAAGGGGGCGAGCCACTTCGCCCCCTTCCGTAGTCGGCTCACCCCTGAATAGAAGGTCAGCGTACCGGCCTTGACTAGCACGACTGCATAGACCTCCCGCATCAGGGCTTTGTCATCGGTGAGGTAGCGCTCCGCCGTCGTGTGCCGGTGAGCAGGTGCTGAGCGCAGTCCGCTTCAGTGTTTTGACTTTTATGTTTGACCTCCTTTGATAATGGAAATGGACTTTTGACAACAGGACCTCACTTTTAACGAGCAGGCCTCTATTCGTGACAATCCTAGGAGCAGTGAGACCTGCCCTTTCGACAGGATCGCAGCGCGTGGGTCGAGACGAAGTGCGCGACCTGCCGGCCCATCCGCGCGCCCACCTCGTCGGCCGTGCGGTAGTGGACCCCCGAATAGACCCGCGCGTCGATGACCTCCTCGACGCCTTCGCTGAACGTGTCCCACTGGCGAGTGATGCCTGAGAGGGTGACCTCGACGGGCGTGCCCGGGTCGTCGCCGAACAGATGCCCGAGGATCGCTGCCATGGCGCCGCTGTTCGATGCGTGCCCGGACGGGTACTCTGGGTGGCGGGGCGTCGAGTGAAGCGGTGTCCATGCCGCATCGCCCGCCGTCAGGTCGTTACCGTCGGAGTCGCCGCCTCTGATGGCAAACTGCGGCCGCCAGAAGTTATAGACGTACTTGGCGTCCCAGCAGGCGACGCTCGCGTCCGAGGCGGCCAGGTAGAAGAGCGCGAAGGCGCGGGCTTTGGCCGAGAGGTCGAGGCCGCGCGTCGCGATGACCTGGCTCAGCACCGGGTTCCAGATCGCGGTCGGGGACGCCAGCCAGAACCGCGCGATTTGCGTCTGCTCGGCCGTCCGCAGGGGGCTGTTCGACGCCCCGATGATTTGGACCTCGTTGTAGTCCTTCGCGTACTGCTCGCTGTCGAGCGCAGGCGGGGGCTCGGGCCGGAACTGCGAGCCGCTGCGCAGCACGAACGGGGTCACGCTCCCCCACCCGGGCAGCAGGGCCTGCGCGCTGGCCGCGCTGGAGATCGGCACCCAGACGCCGGGCGAGCCCGCGCCCGGGGCGGCGTAGGGGTACTGGGCCTGGGCGGAAAGATCGTTAGCCCGCGCCGCCAGGACCGCGGCTGCGGCGTCGCGGCCGTACTCGACGCCCGGGTCGCCTGCCGACAACCCGTGGGCAGCGAGCGAGTCCAGATAGAGGGCGTCAAGCCGGGCGACCTGAGTTACCTGATTCGCGAAGAGGTTCCGCAGCGCGTGGTGCGCGGCCGCGATCGCCGCCGCCTCGGGAGAGGCGTTTTGGGGCGCCGGGCCGGGCGAGAGGTAGGTCGCGTACTTGCCCGTGAGGCCGTTGACCGCGTCGTGGACGGCCACCTGAGCGATGGCCATGACGCGCGTCTGCTGGACGGGCGCGAGGGCCGACGCCGGCAACAGTGTCAGCCTGACTGCCTCCTGGTTCCACTCCGTGACGGCGTCATTCACCTGTGCCGCCAGCGCCGCCTTCAAGTTTTGCGTCCTCGCGGCGCCTCCGCCCCCGGACACTTCCAAGGAGGCTTTTTTGCCTTCCCCGCCCGCTTCACTCACCGACGAATACGCAGCGCACCCTAGCAGAAGGGTGCCCAGGCTGATTGCGATCGCGAGCACTCTGCTCCGTGTTCTGACTTTCATGTATGATCCCCTTTCATTTCGTTGGCGTAAGCGGCCTGCACGGCCGCGGCGCAGCGAGTGTCCGCCGCCTATTGGCACTGCACGAACCTCTGGTTGTGGTCGAGTGGGACGCCGCCCGCTCTTGCGTCGGCTTTGACTTTCATCCTCCCTCTCCTTATCAGCGGTCTTACTTTCTCACCGCCTTCACCCCTTAAGGCGCATAACGCGGGCGAGACCTCTAACGTCCGCCGAGATTTATTTTTGGCGCCCGACGCCCCGCCCGCGGTGCTACAATCTCCCGGCCCCCGGCTGCCCAGCATCCCCGCCCCGAACCGGAGAGTTGACACGTGCCTCTGTTGCCCCCGGCCCACCAGGTCACACAACTGCTCGTCCGCTGGCGCGAGGGCGACCGGCGCGCGCTCGACGAGCTGATGCCGCTCGTCTATGAGGAACTGCGCCGCCTCGCCGCCCATTACATGCGCGGCGAACGCCCCGGCCACACGCTGCAAACTTCGGCCCTGGTGAACGAGGCCTACCTGCGGCTCGCCGCCCACGAGGAGATACAGTGGCAGGACCGCGCGCACTTCTTCGACGTCGCGGCCCAGGCGATGCGCCGCATCCTGGTTGACCACGCGCGCCGCCGCGGCAACCAGAAGCGCGGCGGCGGCGCGCCCAGAGTCGCGCTCGATGAGGCGTTGATCGTTTCCGCGGAGCGTGTGGCTGAGGTGGTCGCGCTCGACGACGCGCTGGCGCGCCTGGCCGAGATCGCCCCGCGCAAGAGCCAACTCGTCGAGCTCCGTTTCTTCGGCGGGCTGAGCATCGAGGAGGCGGCGGAAGTGCTGGGGGTCTCGCCCGGCACGGTCATGCGCGACTGGACGTTCGTTAAGGCGTGGCTGCGGAGGGAGATTGCGGGCGGCGAGTAGAGCCGGTTCTGATTTGGCGCCCCGCGGCGACTCTCATGACACCTGAGCGACTGCAACAGATCGAAGAGATGTTTCACTCCGCGCTGGCGCTGGGGCCGGGCGAGCGCGCCGACTTTCTCGCACGAGCCAGCGACGGCGACGAGGCCCTGCGGAGTGAGGTCGAGTCGCTGCTCAAATCTCATGAGCTGGGGGAGAGTTTCATCGAGCAGCCCGCGGCGGATGTCGCGGCCGAGTTGCTCGCCGGCGGCCGAGACAGGTTAGAGGCGGGGCGGCTGATCGGCCACTACGAGATCAAGGGTCTGCTAGGCGAGGGCGGCATGGGCGAAGTGTACCTCGCCGAGGACGCGAGGTTGGGCCGCAACGTGGCGCTCAAGCTTCTGCCCACACAGTTCACCGTCGACTCCGACCGGGTACGCCGCTTCGGCCAGGAGGCGCGCGCGGCGTCGGCCTTGAACCACCCGAACATCCTCACGATCTACGAGATCGGGCAGTTGGACGGCCGCCACTTCATCGCCGCCGAGTTCGTCGCGGGCGAGACTTTGCGCGCCCGCCTGGAGCGCGGGCGCTTAGGTGGGAGCGAAGCGCTGGGCATTGCCGTACAAGTGGCTTCGGCTTTAGCGTCGGCGCATGAGGCAGGGATCGTGCACCGGGACATCAAGCCGGAGAACATCATGCTCCGGCGCGACGGGTACGCGAAAATCTTAGACTTCGGGCTGGCGAAGCTGACGGAGAAGAAGTCTGAGCCTCTCGACAGAGAAGGCAAGACGCGGGCGCTGGAGCTTAAAACCGCGCCCGGAATGGTGCTGGGGACCGTCGCCTACATGTCGCCGGAACAGGCGCGCGGGCTGGAAGTCGATCACCGCACGGACATCTTTTCCTTCGGTGCGGTGCTCTACGAGATGCTCACGGGGAAACAGGCGTTCGGGGCCGGGTCGGTCGCCGAGACGATGAGCGCGATCTTGAAAGACGAGCCGGGGGAGCTGACACAGCTGGACGGTAAGCTCCCGCCTCAACTCGTGCGCATCGTGCGGCACTGTCTGGAGAAGCAGCCGGAGCAACGGTTTCAATCCGCGAGTGATCTCGGGTTCGCGCTGGAAGCGTTGTCATTAACATCCGCGCCGCACGATAGTGCTCTCAAGACCGCTGTGACCTCGGCGCCGAGGCGCAGTTTCAGGTGGCTGGCCCTCATGGCGGTCTTGGCAGTTGCCGCCGGAGTTCTCGCCTGGTATCGCGGCCGGGCGGATGATTCGTGGCGTAACCCGCTCACGGCCGCGCAATTCACGCCGCTCACGGACTTCCCCGAAACGGAGGGGGACGCCGTGATCTCGCGGGACGGGAAGTTCGTGGCCTTTGTCTCCGACCGGGATGGACCTTTTGACGTCTGGGCGGGTCAGATCGGCACCGGCGAATTTCAGAACCTCACCAAAGGCCGCGCGCCGGACATCGGAAACCCCAGGGTTCGGAATCTGGCATTTTCGCCGGACGGATCGCAGGTTGTCATGGAGGTTCGTATTCAGGGACGAGTTCACTCGTGGGCCGTGCCCACAATGGGCGGGGCGGTCCGTCCGTACAGGGACGGAGTTGAGCTTGCCTGGTCGCCTGACGGGACACGCGTCGCCTACCACACCGATGCCCCCGGCGACCCTGTTTTTGTCAGCGCGCCCGACGAACAGATCGGAAAGCAGATTTACGCGGCCGAGCCTGGAGTGCATTGCCACTATCTCGCGTGGTCGCCCGACGGCGCCTTTATTTACTTCGTCCGAGGCTTTTCACCTGATGAAATGGACATCTGGCGCATACGCCCGACCGGTGGAACTGCCGAGCGAATCACCTTTCATACCTCGCGTGTCGCTTACCCGACCTTCTTGAACGAGCGAACTCTGCTTTACATCGCCAGGGCTGAGGACGGCACCGGCCCCTGGCTCTACGGGATGGACTTGGAGCGGCGTATCCCTCACCGCACTAGTCTCGGGGTCGAGCGATACACGTCAATCGCCGCCAGCGCCGACGGCCGGAGGTTAGTAGCCGCCGTGGCGAATCCGGACGCGGCTCTATGGCGCGTGCCGATTTCGGATCGGGGGGCCGAAGAATCTGCGGCTCGTCGCATCACGCTTCCGACAGTGCGAGCGGTTTCTCCCCGGGTTGGTCCGGGCTACCTGCTGTATCTCTCCTCGAAGGGCGGAAACGACGGAATCTGGACGTTTGCCGACGGAGCAGCTGTTGAATTGTGGAGCGGGTCGCACGGGCGGGTCTTCGAAGGTGCGGCCATTTCACCCGACGGCCGCCGCATCGCTTTCACCGCACAAAGGGGCGGTCGAAACAGACTGTACCTGATGAATGCGAACGGAACCGGCGTCACCGAACTCGCGGATTCGCTAAATGTCCGGGGCGCGCCGGCTTGGCCACCGGTCGGAGAGTGGATTACGGTGGCAGCCGACCAGGGCAAAAGCGTGGGTCTTTTCAAGGTCCCGCTGGACGGAGGACAGCCCACTCAGATGGTCGCCGAACAAGTCGCGAATCCCGTCTGGTCTCCGGACGGGCGCTTCCTGATCTATTCTGGCGTAGATGTAGGCACGACCTTTCCCTTGAAGGCCGTCACCGCAGGCGGCGAACCGTACAGCATACCCGAACTAATCCTCTCGCGCGGCGCAAACCGTTTTTCGTTCCTGCCCGGGCGGCCAGTCCTGGTCGTGCTCAAAGGAGATGTCTGGCACAAGAACTTCTGGTCAGTCGATCTCGTCACCGGACAGCAACATCAGCTTACTAACTTCAGTCGTGAGTTCCTCATCAACGACTTCGATGTTTCTCCCGACGGAAAAGAAATCATCTTCAGCCGCCAGAAGGAAAATGCAAATGTCATCCTGATCGATTTGCCTGAATCTCGGTGACGTTGACCGAAATTCGTATGATACCGGCGCGGAGACTTCCAGCACCGCGTCACCAAAATCGCGGGAGAACCTCGACTTTCGAGTCTCAGCTTGACGGGCGCTCCGCCGCGGGCAGCGTGGCGAGGAAATCCTGGGCGAAGCGGCGCGCGTAGGCGTCGAGCAGTTGCTCGACGCGCGCCGGATCGTGTGAGCGGACGATGAGACCGGCGTGCGAGGGTTTGTTGAGTCGCCACACTATTTCGGGATCGTCGTAACGGGAAGTGTCGGGGCACCGCTGGCGCGCGAGCGAGACGATGAGACCGGCATAGTCGTCTCCGGGCGGCGGCAACGCGTAGTCGCGCGCGCCCCGGCCGACCTCCAGCTTCGCCCACTCCGCCCAGAGGTTGACGCCCGACGCCGCCTCGACCAGCTCGACGATGTTCGCGCCGCCGACGCGCGCCGCCGTCTCCAGAAAATAGAAACGGCCGTCCGCGCGCGACTTGATGAACTCCGTGTGCGAGACGCCGCGCAGCAGATTCATCGCCGCGAGCACGCGCGCATTCATCTCGAACAACGCGCGCGCGTCTTCAGAATCTTGCGGGAGCGTGCGCGTGGTGAAGACGCCGCCGCCGTGCGCCACGTCGAGCGGCGGGTGGCCGTAGCGGCTCGCCGAGGCGAAGACGATCTCGCGCTCGGAGACGAGCGTGTCGACGTGGAAGATGTCGCCGGGCACGTAGCGCTCGAGCAGGTGGAACGACTGCCGGTCGCCGAGCGCGTCGAGCGCAGACCACAGCTCTTCCGGCTCCTCGATCTTTTTGATTCCGGTGGCTGAAGCCTCGAAGCGCGGCTTGAGGAGCCACGGCGCCGGCACGCTCGCCATGTACTCCCGCAGCCGCGCGCGGTTGAGTGCGTGGACGAACTCGGGCACGTCGATGCCGGCTTCGAGCGCTTTGACGCGCATGGCGAGCTTGTCGCGGAAGTGTCGCGTGGTGGTCTCGCCCATGCCGGCGACGCGGAGGTGCTCGCGAAGCGCCGCCGCGGTCTCGAGATCGAAGTCGTCGAGCGGCACGATCAGGTCGATCTCTTCGTCGCGCGCGACGTAGCTGACGCTCTTGATCGTGTCTGCAAGATTCCACTTCTTCGCCACGTCGGGCATGTAGAAGATTTCGTCGATTGACTCGTCGGGGAACTCCGCCGCGCCCCTGAGGCTGAGCGACGTGAGCAGCAGCACGCGGCAGCCCTGCCGCTTGCACTCGCGCATGAACTCCTGCCCCTTCTCGTAGCTCGCGAGGCAGAGGACGGTCGGCGGACGTGTCACGTTAGTCATGGGAGAGAGTTTTCGATTGCGGATTTCGGAATGCGGATTGCGGATTGAAAGACTGACTGATTTCTAATCCGCAATCCGCATTCCGAAATCCGCAATCCATTTAGCTGTTCCAGAAGTCACTCGTGACGACGCGGCGCGCCTCTTCGAGCGTGAGATCGCCGCTCGCGACCTTGAAGGCGACGGTGTCTTCGTAGCCTCCGCGACCCGCCGCGGTGCGCAGCGCGGCTTGCGCGGGCGTGAAGCCGGCGCGCTCCAGCTCGTGCGCGCGGTCGGGCTGGAAGCAGCGCGCGGCGAGCCAGTCCTCGATCTCCTCGACGTCGGTGAAGCCGTGCGAGAGCCAGCGGTAGGCGACCTCGCTGGCGGGCGCGCCCCCGAGCGCGGCGTCGCCGCAGCGTTCGAGCGCCTCGCCGATGCGCCGCGCGATCATCCGGTCGCCCGCGTCGTTCGCCACCGCGCCCCGCCCCCTTCGTCGAATAAGATCGTCGGTAATCTATAGCGCGGGCGTGCCGGTTGCCAAGCGCGCGCCGGACTTTGCAACGCGCGGGGTCGGTAGTAGCATTGACACATCGTCCGACAGATGACAGCGCGAGCCATGAGTTATACGACCGTCTCCGTCGGCGGCTTCACCTCCAACTCCGGCAAGACCGGGCTGGTGTGCGAGCTGCTGCGCGCGTTCCCCGGCTGGGAGGCGATCAAGGTTTCGCGCGGGCACCGCCGCTCGTGCGGCAGAGACCCGCGAGCCTGCTGCATCAGCCCGCTGCTGGGCGCGGAGCCGGTGGTGCGTTCCGGGCGCGCGGAGACTTACGCGCCGGGCAAGGACACGGGTCGCTACTGGGACGCGGGCGCGTCGAACGTCCACTGGCTGATCGCGACGGACGCGCAGGTCGGGCGCGGGATCGAGATCGCCCTCGCGCGCGTCCGCGCGCCGGGCGTCATCGTCGAGGGCAACAGCCACTTGCAGTTCGTCGGGGTTGACTTCGCGCTGATGGCGGCGCGCTCGGACGTGAAGATCAAGCCGACGGCGCGGCGCGCGCTGGCGAAGACCTCGGCGTTCTACCTCTCGGACGAGGACGCCGAAGCGGCGCGCGCGCGGTTCGACTCGTGGCGCGCCGAGTTCGCGGACGCGGGGGTGGTCGGTCGCATTCCCGTCTACGCGCGCGAAGATTTGCCGCGGCTCGTCGCGCGGCTGCGCGAGATTCACGGGGCTGTGGCGGCATGAGGATGAAGGATGAAGGATGAAGGATGGAGGATGAAGTTAAGACTTCTACTCTTACTTCATCCTTCATCCTTCATCCTTCATCTCACTGCGGTGGGTCTCGAATAAACGAACCGGAGGAGCGAACCGATGTCGGATAAGGACAGGCAGAAGAAGGACGGGGAGCGCAAGGACGGCGACGCCGCGGAGGGGCGCGCGGCTGTGGCGGAGCGCAAGGCGGGGCAGGAGCCCGCGCAGATGCCGAAGGACAAGTCGAACCACTTAATCGGCGACGACGAGCCGCTGACCAAACGCGACGAGAGGCTGTAGCCGTTTCAGGCGGCGCGTGAATCCCTCGTCGCGCCGCGCGGAGGGTTCGGATCGGCATGACGGGGTACGTCTACCAACTCAACTGCTCGGCGGGCGGCGTGCCGAAGCTCGCGGTCGCGGAGGCGGAGCTGACGCCCGTGGGGCTCGTCGGCGACGTGCAGGCGAAGCCGCTGATCCACGGCGGGCCGGAGCGCGCGCTCAGCCTCTACTCGCTGGAGGTGATCGAACGTCTGCGCACGGAGGGTCACCCGATCTCGCCGGGCTCGGCGGGCGAGAACGTGACGGTGGCGGGGCTCGACTGGCCGCGCCTCGCGCCGGGCGCGCGTCTCGCCATCGGCGACGAGGTCGTCGTCGAGATCACGAAGTACGCGAACCCGTGCCCGACGATCCGCGGATCGTTCCGCGGCGGCGAGTTCAAGCGCATCTCGCAGAAGCTGCGCCCCGGGGAGTCGCGCCTCTACGCGCGCGTGATGCGAACCGGGCGCATCGCCGCCGGACAGACCGTCCGCGTGATCGACCCCGAAGAGTCCGACGGCGGCGAGGAGACCGGGCGCGCCGCAGCCGACTCGCGAACGCACGGATCAATAATCGACCGCGTCGCGGCGGCGCTCGCGCCGCGCGGCAACGGTCGCAAGCCGGGAGTGTCTCGATGGACGCGCTGATCCTCGTGGACATCCAGAACGATTTCTGCCCGGGCGGCTCGCTCGCCGTCGAGGGCGGCGACCGCGTCGTGCCGGTCGCGAACGAGCTACAGAAAAAGTTTAACCTCGTCGTCGCGACGAAGGACTGGCACCCGCCCGGTCACGCGAGCTTCGAGACGCTCTGGCCGCCGCACTGCGTGCAGGGCACCGAGGGCGCGGAGTTCGTCGCCGCGCTCGACACCAGCCGCGTCGCGCACGTCTTCCTCAAGGGGACAGACCCGGCGGTCGATTCCTACAGCGGCTTCTTCGACAACGAGCACAAACGCTCGACCGGGCTCGGCGATTATTTGCGCGCGCAGGGCGTGACGGACGTCTTTATCTGCGGGCTCGCCACCGACTACTGCGTGAAGTTCACCGCGCTCGACGCCCTGCGGCTCGGCTTCAAAACGTCGGTCGTCGAGGACGCCTGCCGCGGCGTCGAGGTCAACGCGGGCGACACGGCGCGCGCCGTCGAGGAGATGCGCGGGGCGGGCGCGCGGATCGTCCGAAGCGGCGAGCTGTTGCGCGCGCGCCGCGACGGCGTGCCCGCCGCGTGAGAATTATTCCCGCAAGTCTCCGCGCGAGTCACGGCGCCGACCGGCGGCTCGCGACGTGCTTTAAGATGAAACCGAAAAAGGGAGGAGCCTCAATGCGACGAAACATTCTACCCGCGACGCTACTGCTCGCCTCGTGCGCCGTCTTCTTCGGCGCCTGCTCCGCGGGCGACACGCGCGTGACCAACGCGACGGCGGGCGGGAACTCGAACGCCGCCGCCAACGCGAACGCCGCGGCGGGCGCGCGCGAGGGCGCGGGCGCGCACGACACTGGGATTGGCGGCACGGGCGAGGGCCGGCGGGACGCCACGGTCGCCGGCAACTCCAACGTCGAGCCCACCGGCGTCAACAAGAACGCGGGCAAGACGACGAACGGCAACAGACCGTAAGCGGCCGGAGCTCTCTCCGAGCGGCCCGCGGGTCGGGTACCGGAAATGAAAACCGCGGCGAAAGCCTGGAAAACTTTCGCCGCGGTTTCGCCGGGTAGTCGGGCTCGGGTGAAAAGCCCCGCCCTTCCGCGTCCCGCTAGGGTTTGAGGACGATCTTGATGCAGTCGTCTTCCTTGTCGGAGAAGATTTTGTAGCCCCGCGGCGCGTCTTCCAGTTTCATCGGGTGCGTGATGACGAACGAGGGGTCGATCTCGCCCTTCTGAATCCTCTCGAGCAGCGGCTTCATGTAGCGCTGGACGTGGCACTGGCCCGTCTTGATCGTGAGCGAGCGGTTCATCACGGAGCCCATCGGGAACTTGTCGATGAAGCCGCCGTAGACGCCGATGACCGAGACCGTGCCGCCGTTGCGGCAGCACATGATCGCCTCGCGCAGCGCGATGGGTCGGTCGGACTCCAACATCATCGCCTGCTTCAGTCGGTCGTACATGTAGGTCGCGCCCGCGCCGTGCGCCTCCATGCCGACGGCGTCGATGCACGAGTCGGGGCCTCTACCGCCCGTCATCTCCATCAGCGCCTCGTAGACGTTCGACTCCTCGTAGTTGATCGTCACGGCGCCGCCGCCCTCAGCCATCCTGAGCCGTTCGGGGAAGCGATCGATCGCGACGACGCGCTCGGCTCCCAGGAGGAACGCGCTGCGGATCGAGAACTGGCCGACGGGACCGCAGCCCCAGACGGCGACGGTGTCGCCCGGCTTGATGTCGCACATCTCCGCGCCCATGTAGCCCGTGGGGAAGATGTCTGAGAGGAAGAGCACCTGCTCGTCCGCCATCCCCTCGGGGATCTTGATCGTGCCCACGTCGGCGAAGGGGACGCGCGCGTACTCGGCCTGCCCGCCCGCGAAGCCGCCCGTCAGGTGCGAGTAGCCGAAGATGCCGCAGGGGGAGTGTCCGAACAGCTTCTCCGCCATCCACGCGTTCGGGTTCGAGTTCTCGCACAGCGAGAACATCTCCTGCTGGCAGAAGAAGCAGTTGCCGCACGAGATCGGGAACGCCGTGACGACGCGGTCGCCGGCCTTCAGGTTCTTCACCCCGCCCCCCACCTCGACGACCTCGCCCATGAACTCGTGACCGAGGATGTCCCCGCGCTCCATCGTCGGCATGAAGCCGTTGTAGAGATGCAGGTCGGAGCCGCAGATGGCGGTCGAGCTGATCTTCACGATGGCGTCGCGCTGGTTCAGGATTTTCGGATCGGGCACGTCCTCGACCCTCATGTCGCGCTTGCCGTACCAACAGGTTGCTTTCATCACGTCCCCCTTTTAGGAATCAACGAGAGCCTAAGAAGTCTTAACTCTAACGAGACGGCGGTTCGCGCGACGTTCTAACGTCCGCCCTCGCCGCCGGCGGGCTGCGCCGGTCGCTGCTCGGTCAGACCCGTGCCGCGCAGCGTCGCGTCGGAGACGACGACCTCGCCCGTCTCGACCAACTGCTTGAAGCGGCGCAGGTCTGCCTTCACCTGCTGCGAAGGGTCTTCGCCGAAGAGCTTGGCGATGTCCGCCCCGATCAAACCGCCCGGCGGGTCGTACTTGATCTCGACCGTGACGATCGTGCCGCGGTTGCCGGCCGCGGGCTCGAAGCGCACTAGACCCGCGTTGTAAACGTCCGCGCCTTCGAGCGAGCGCCAGGCGATCAGCTCGCCGGGTCTATCCTCTGTGATCTCGGCGTCCCACTCGACGGACGCGCCCGCCGGCGCTTTCGCCACCCAGTGCGAGCGAGCCTCGCCCGTGACGCGGACGGATTCGAGGTGGTGCATGAACGCGGGCAGGCTCTCGAAGTCGCGCCAGCGCTGGTACAGCTCTTCCGGCGCGCGGTTGATGACGAGGCTGTTGGTGAGGCGCGCGCCCGCCCACTCGCCGCCGTCGTCGCCGCGCGCGCTGAGCTGACGCGCGCAGAGCACGTCGAGCGCGGCGACGGCGAGCACGTTCACGGTGGCGAAGGTGACGCGCCGCTTGTCGGAGTCGGGCGAGGCGTAAGCCGCGCCGAGGCACGCGAGATCGATGGCGTCGCCCGCGACCCGCGACCAGACCGCCGCGGCGGGTCTTCGCCGCGTGAGGATGGCGACGCCGTGCGCCATCTCGCGCAAGCCCAGCGCGCGGATCAGAAGGTTGTTGTCGTCGCCGCCGCGCACGCCCACGATCTTCGCGATGGCGCGCGGCGCGGCGACCTCCGCCAGCCCCAGCCCGATGCTGAACCAGCCCAAGCCACGCGCCAACGCTTCGCCGTTGCCCTCAGCCGACCTGACGCGCCGCGCCGCGCCCTCGTTCGCGCCGCGGCTACGCGGCAACAGCTCCCCCAGCCGCGCGAGCGGTCGGTGCGTCAGATGTCCGTCATCCGCCTGTTCGCCCACGCGCCGCGCCGCCGCCTTCTGTCGCTTCGTGCCTGTCGCCATTTCCACACCCCCGGTTAAAGATTCACCCCGCCACGCCCGGCAAAAACAGCACGCCCGGCAAAGACAGATAGACGCGGGCGGACGCCGACTCCCCCCAGAGTCGCCGTCCGCCCGACCCGTCCACCCAAAGCCCCCTGATTGTGCCGCCGATTTGGAACGCCCAACTTAACGCACGCCCCCGCCCCGCGTCCGTACCCTCCGGTACACAATCCGTGCGGACTTCGTAGCAATTATGTTACGGCAAGGTTGAGAAACATATGAGCATTTTCGCAACGCGCGAGTTCGCCGGGAAGAACTGCTCGCACCGAGCGGAGCGGCGGATGCAGATGTACATATTAAGACGCCTGTGAAGACTATCAGCGAGTTTGTTACAATACCTGCCTTAACTAATTGACTGCCCGGGCGGTTCAATCGAGCCTTATGTTGGATAAACTCATTCTGCCTAAAGCTAAGGTATGGCTTCAATCACCTGACTGCAACGTAAAGTCTGTTATTGATTACATCGAAAAGGCGGGCTACTTGCGCGAACCGCAGCGCGAAGCCATCGAAGTCTATCTGTTCTTAAAGCTCGCCGGACAAAACAGACCTTTGTGGCGGCTCTTCTGCGAAGGGTTCTTCGCGTCCGCCGAGGATTTATCAAAATTCAACATCAATCAGACGGCGCGCGAAGTGTTGGAGCGTGACGGCGCAGCGCGTTCGCTCTTCTTCTGGGCACGGGCGCAAGACGCGAGCGGTAAGAGGCCGGGCAGCCTTGAAAACTACCTCATTAACAACGTCCAGCATTTAGACTGCGGCTCGATTATCAAAAGTTTCTTCTACGGCGTTGAATACACCGACTACCTGTTCAGCCTGCCGATGGGAGCGGGCAAAACGTACCTGATGGCGGCTCTGCTCTACCTTGATCTGTACTTCGCCAATAACGAGCCGGAGAATCCGCTTTTCGCGCACAACTTTCTGGTGCTCATCCCGTCTGGAATGAAGTCTTCGATCCTCCCTAGTCTCAAGACGATTGAGAGGTTTGAGCCACATTGGGTGATACCGGAACCGGCTGCGGGCAATCTCAAACGATTGATCAAATTTGAAGTTCTCGATCAGCCGAGGACGGCGAAGAGAAGCAACAAAGCCAGAAACCCGAACGCGCAAAAATTAGCGCAGCATCAGCCGTTCGATTCTCTGATGGGCTTGGTGGCGGTGGTCAACGCCGAAAAAGTCATCCTTGATCGCTTGGAGTTGACTCAGCAGTTAGAGCTGGTCGAGAAGACCGACGATGAGAAGGATAAACTAGCCAACGAGCTACGCAATCTCATTGGCAAAATTCCTAACTTGCAGATTCACATTGACGAGGTGCATCACGCTACTGACAGCGACGTGAAGCTGCGGCAGGTCGTCAACAACTGGAGTCGCGGCGGCACGATTAACAGCGTTCTCGGCTATTCAGGCACGCCCTACTTTTCGGAAAAATTCGAGGTTACATCCGACGTTAAAATCGAGTCGTCGCAGATCACAAACACGGTTTATTACTACCCGCTGACGCGGGCGATCAAACAGTTCCTGAAAAAGCCAACCGTTAAGCCCATCTCCGAGCTTAACTCGCTTGAGATCGTGGAACGGGGCGTGGCTGAATTTCTCACGGAATACGGGATGAAGACTTACGCCGGTGGTACGACCGCGAAGCTGGCGATCTACTGTGGCACGATTGAGCGTCTGGAGGAAGAAATATATCCGTTCCTGACGGGTAAGATGGAAGTTCCGGCGGAAGACATTTTGAAGTTCCACAAGGGCAATAAGGCACACAAAATAGACCCGAAAGCCGCGCTGGAATTCGCCTCGCTCGACACGCCGCTTTCACATAAACGGATCGTGCTGCTCGTTCAGATCGGCAAGGAAGGTTGGGACTGCCGGAGCTTGACGGGCGTCATTCTGTCTCAGAAAGGCGACTGCCCGACGAACATGGTGTTGCAGACGAGTTGCCGTCCGTTGCGCCAAGTCGTCAAAGGCGACTACGAAACGGCGGGCGTGTGGCTCAACGCCGACAACGCTAAACTTCTCGACAAGCAGTTGAAGGA
>JAIVJM010000116.1 GCA_020199995.1 Acidobacteriota bacterium
GCGCAGGGGCGGGGGCTTGATGACGGCCTTCCCGCCGCGGCGCTCGACGACGGGCTCGTTGCTCCGCAGTTCCATGTCTTCGCGCAGGTCGTAGAGGAAGAGGTCGATGGTCGTCTGAGACGGGTTGAACTGTTCGGTCGGCCGGTCGAAGACGACCGCCGCCGCCGCCAACTCGGGGAAGACGGGGGCGAGATTCGGGTCGTCGAGTATGGCCCGCAGGGTTTCGCTGAGGTCGTTGATCACGTCGGAGACAGGCCCCCGGCCTTACACCCAAGGGAACTTCAGGCGGCGCGTCTGGCCCGCGCCGCCCGTGTTGAAGACCTCCTGCACCACCATCGTCAGGATGTAGCCCGCCTTCTCGATGACCGAGGCCGAGTAAATCCAGTCCCCGCTCTCGACGCCGCGCAGGATGACGGCGCTGCCCTCGTACTCGGCCAGCGATACCTCCCCACTCTCGGGCGACTCGGCCGCCTGCATGGCGGATTTCGTCACCCTGAATGCGCCCGACACCTCGTGGTCGGAGGCGAGCGGCCTGAAGCGGCCGTCCTGCACGATGCCGAGGTATGCGTTGTTGTTCATTTCGCCCTCCCGTGTTCTCTGCGCTGCTAGGTGGTCATGCAGCAGTCCTTGGACCCGCCCTTAGTCAAGACGGCGCCCGAGCGCGCCCTGGTGCAAACGTCGGCCGAGACGTTCGACGAGTTCGCCTTGTTGTGCGCGCCCGTCGGCTTCATGACGGTGTTGCTGGCGTCGTGCCCGGTGTAGCCGCTCGCGTGCCCGACCTCGTGCGCGACGACTTCGCCGACGGCGCCCTCGACGACGACGATCTTCGGGTTGGCCTTGCCGGCGTCGTAGGTGCCGCCGCCGCCCGAGATGTGCTTGCCCGTGTCGACCCCCTGCGAGAAGGTCTGGGGGACAAACACCTGTATGCAGGCGCTCGCCCCGGCGTCGTTGAAGAGGCTGGTCTCCTCGGCCGAAGGGGTGTTGCTCGGCGACTCTTCGAGCGTCTTGTAGGCCGTCTTGTTGATCTGCTTGGTGGCGTTGATCGTGTAGTCGATGCAGCACTTGGCCCAGATGTTCACGGTCTCGGTGAAGGAGGGGGCCGTGGTCGCGCTCTTCCCGTCGTCGTCGGCGATGACGTAGGGCTGAATGCAGGCCGTCATCTTCTCGACCTTGCTGGCGGCGTCGCAGCCGCCGATCTCCTCTTTCTTGCTGGGGCCGAAGAGCCACTCCCAGAGCCCCTTGGCCGGCGGGTCGCCTTGAGCCATGACGGGCGCGTTCTTGCCGCTGACGACGGTGTCGGCCACGCGGTCGGCCTCGGCCTCGGCCGGGCTGTCCGCCTCGCCGATCTCGATGGCGTCCGGCGCCGGCCCCGAGTAACCCGCGCGCTGCTGGAGCGTGTGCGTCAACTCGTGCGCGAGGATGGAGCGCCCGTGCTGCGTCTCGGGCGCGTACTGCCCGTTGGCGAAGACCACGTCTTGGCCGACCGTGTAGGCGAGCGCGCCGACGGCGTTCGCCGACTCGGCCGCCCTCGACCCCGTGTGGACGCGCACGTTCCCGAAGTCAACGCCGAAACTCTGCTCCATGTCGGCGCGCACGGACTCGCCGAGCGGCTCGCCCGCCGAGCGCAACACCTCGTGGATAATCGGCGGCGCGACGGCCGGCGACGCGGGCGCGGCCTGCGCGTTGTGCCCCTCGGCCGCCTCGTCTAGTCGCCGCTGCTCGTCTTTGTGGTGCTGCTCCTCGTCGTGCGCGGCGCTGCACGCCGAGCACGACCCGCCGCAGGCGCACTCGCGCTGGAGCGCGCCGCTCTTGAGCATGCGCTGGACGTACCTGTTGCCCTGCGTCCACTGGAGGCGCAGCAGCGCGTTGCCCGCGGTCGCGGGCAGTCGCCTGAGGGGCGCGGCCTGTGCCTTCGGGCGGGCCGCGCACGGCGCCGACTTACCACATTCTTGAGCCGCCTCGTGTTGCATAGCTGTCCCTCCTTGCCGCGAGGGTCAAGCGGCAGGCACGCCCCCCCCGTTCGAGACGGGGGCCCAAGCCCTGCCGAGTTTCTGGTACTCGCGCCCAGCGGCGCGCAGCAGGTGGGCGAGCCGAACGCCCCCCCCCTCCCCCGCCGCGTAGAAGGCGGAGGCCAGCGCGATGTTCTTGATGTTGCCGCCCGCGAGTTTCACCTCGCGCGCGAGGAGGCGGAAGTCAACGTCGTCGGAGAGCGGCGCTTCGGTCGGGAAGGCGACCTCCCAGATGCGACGGCGGTACTCCTCGTCGGGGAACGGGAACTCGATGATGACGTGCATGCGCCGGACGAAAGCCTCGTCCATGTGCTGGCGCAGGTTGGTCGCGAGGACGGCGATGCCGTCGTACTCTTCCATCTTCTGCAAGAGGTAGCCGACCTCGATGTTGGCGTAGCGGTCGTGCGCGTCCTTCACCTCCGAGCGCTTGCCGAAGAGGGCGTCGGCCTCGTCGAAGAAGAGGATGGAGTAGCTTGAGCGCGCCTCGCGGAAGACGCGGTCGAGGTTCTTCTCAGTCTCGCCGATGTACTTGCTGACGACCTGCGAGAGGTCGATCTTGTAGAGGTCGAGGTGGAGTTCGCGCGCGACGACCTCGGCGGCCATCGTCTTGCCCGTCCCCGGCGGCCCCGCGAAGAGGGCGTTCAGCCCCTTGCCGAGCGAGAGCTTGCGGTCGAAGCCCCATTCGCCGTAGACGACATGGCGGTGCTTCACCTGCTGGCAAATCTCCTTCAACTGCGATAGCTGATCCGGCGGCAGCACGATGTCGTCCCAGCCGTATCTGGCCTCGACCTTGCGAGCAAGCTCCCCGAGGTTGTGGCTGGCCTGCGCGCGCGCCGAGGCGTAGAGATCGGAGATGGTCGGCTGAGCATGCGACGTTTGGGGCGTCTCGGCCTCCGGCTGTGCCGCCTCGCGCCAGAGGGCGCGGTCAGCCGCACCAGCCGCCGCCGCATCTATCTCGCCATGCGGCATGCGGAAGCGCCCGGCCAGCGCGTCGAGGTCTGCTTCGTCGAGCGTGACGCCCTGTCGGCGCAAGGCTTCCTGCCAGCACGAACGGCGCTGAGTAAAATCCTGTGTCGGGAAAGGCACGTCGGCGACTTTGAGCGAGCCGTGCGAAGCGCCCGCCAGAGTCTCGCGCTCGCCCGCAAGGATGACGACGCACGCGGATGCGGAGAGAGCCCCGGCGAATAGCTTTGCGTGCGCGGCGCGGTCGGCCGCGTGGAGCGAGTCTATGCCTTCGAGGTACAGGAGCGCGTCCTGCATCCGCGCCTCGCGGAAGACGAGTCTCATCGTCTGCCCGAAGTCCGCCGAGTCAGGCGCCTTCGCCAAGTCGCAGGCCAGCAGGGGCGCACCGACCTCGGCCGCCAAAGCCTCGGCCGCGCGCCGCTTACCCACGCCGCGCCCGCCGTGAAAATGCAGCCTGAGCGGTCGCCCGGCCTCCCTCGCGCCGGAGGCCAGCGTGAGCAGCGCACGCTTCTGCCCGTCTCCGAGCGGCAAGTCTTCGAGCGCGGCGGTCGCCCCAACCCACTCGCAGAAAGGCGCGAGCCGCGGATCGAGGCCCGGCAGCCCCAGCAGCAGGCGCACCACCTGCTCGTCGAGTTTGAGGTAGTGCGCGAGGAAGGGCGGGTGTATGTGATTCGGGTCGGGCAGGAGATGTAAGAGGCCCTCCACGACGAGTGGGGCGTCGGGGGAAAAGTGTTCGAGGCGCGAGAGCTTCGCAGTGGCGGAAGAGCACAGAAGGTTCAGCGCCAACTCGACGCTCGGCCTCCGGCGCATCACGTCATCCTGCACGAAGGCATACAGGCGCTCGTAACGCAGGTCGAGTTCGGGGGCCAGCGCGATAACAAGGACATCCAGATCGAAACAGGAGAGGCCGTAGGCTTGCGCCAACTCGGACAGCCGCCCCGGATACTTCTTGACCGAGTCGAAGAAGTGCTCCTCGCCCTCATGTCCGGCGGCCGCGAAGGGCGGCTCGCATGGGCTGGCCGCGAGCAGGCGCGAGACCTCCTCGTCGCTGATGTAGAGGCCGCGGTAGGGTCCGGCGCTCGCCGAATCGGCCGGGCCGTCCTGCACCGCCGCGCAGGCGCGCGCCAGCCGCTGGTCGAGCCGACGGACGGCGAGCAGCAGGCCGTCGAGTGACTGCCCCGCCACAGCGATGTGTAGCCCGTCAGCGTCGGACATGGCTCTTAAAGGGGCGGCCATCACCTTTCCCTTAAAGCTGCCTTTAAAGTCCTGACCAGAACTAAACGGTCAAGGTTGAGAACCAGGTAACGGTTAAGTGAGAAAAATCGAGGCTACAAGTTTCGACTTAGACTGAGCGGGGTAGGCCGCACTGCGACGAGAGATCAATACTTCGCGACGTAGCGGCAAGTAAGGTAAAACACGCCTATAAACCGGGAACCTTGTAATGAGGCTGCAAAGTGTATGACGGCGTTTACAAAAAGTCAATACCACATTTTGCGGTTGCGTTCGTATGAAAGGGGCATGTTAAGGAAAAACTTCTCCCTTGCTGGCGGCATGATGGATTCCTTCGACGGGCTCTACCTGTTAGAAAGCGATTACAGCGGTTGTGTTGCAAGAACTGCTTCTACATCTATAATTCCCCCTTCAGCTCATCCATCACTCATCGGGAATCATACTCTTGAAGCAAAACAACTCCCCGTTCAGGTGGCGGCACTTCGAGCCGACGATCATCCTATTGTGGGTTTGGTGGTATTGCAGGTATCAACTCTCCTACCGGGACTTCGAGGAGATGATGAGCGAGCGCGGCCTTTCCCTAAATCACACGACCGTCTGGAGGTGGGTGCAGCATTATGCCCCCGAGTTTAACAGGCGGATGCGCCCGCACCTGTAGATGAGTGGCACCTCCTACCGCCTCGACGAGACGTAAGTGAAAGTTGGTAAAGAGTGGAAATATCTTTACCGGGCGGTAGATTCGGCAGGGCAAACAATCGAGTTCATGCCCTCTGCTGAACGCGACGTTTCCCCGGCAAAGCGGTTCTTTAGGAAGGTGATGAGGGC
>JAIVJM010000285.1 GCA_020199995.1 Acidobacteriota bacterium
CCCATATTCTGACCAACAATCTCCGCGCCTAGCAGACGTGCCCTGCTCGGAGTCCAGTAGCGGTATTGGTTGAGGATGCCAACAAGTACTCCACCATCGACGAGTTGGATGATGAGCGTCGCGCCGGTTTCCTCCGCTAACCCTAGAATGACGTCGTTGAATAATGTGTCCGGGCCTGCCACTGGCTTCCCCTTCTCACCTATTAGCAAGATGCCGAAAGGAGCTTTCTGGCGAAGGAGGTTATTAGTTGGCTCCCACACCGCCACATGGGGTTCCTTTTCTAGTACGTTGAAGAAAGGGTGAATGACGCATTCGAGCCGATTCCTGAAGGCTTCACGCTCCGCTGGCGTTGGATGTCTGTAAGCTCTCAGCCGAGCGTCATGGAAGGGCAATTCAACTCGGAGCGTATCTTCAATGACTTCCAAATCCAGCTCGTCTAGGCCGTAGAGGTCACCGAAGAAAGCGTCAATCTCTCGGAAGACGGTTGGGTCTTTCTTTACCAACCGCTTCGAAAGGCTCATCACAGCTCTGCGCTGCGCAGGTACGAGATTCTCGACGGGAATAATCGGACATTTATCGAGATCACTCTTCTGGAACTTGCGTCGCTCAGCGCCGAATTGCGAACTGACCATCAGCGTGTAATGTGTCCAGATGTTGCTATGAACAAAGAGGTGCAGGTAGCGGACAGCCAGTTCCCCACTTACTTCTCTATTTTCCAGCCCGGCGGCCGAATAACCGTGGAAGCTCTCGTTGTAGGCTACGTCACTGAAGGCTAGCAGAGCCCGACCCTTTTCGCGGTGTTCGCCCGGCGTCTCGGTTACTAGAACGAGGGGGGCGCGATAGATTTCACGCTTACGTGGGTAAAGCAGCGTCAAACGATTGAAAGTGTCTAATTCATCCGGGCGAACTTGAAAGTCAAACTTCTTAGTAGAATTAAGGTCCGGCAATCCATGCAAAAAGGAAGCATCCTGCTGATCCCTTTTTGCTTGTTCTCCACCAATCTGATAACCATTTCCAGCTACAAGGCGAAGGTCTGACTCCCAATACTCGAGCAAAGGGCGTGTTACCTCAGAACCGTATTTGCGAATTACTTCAATGTCCAGTGGGGTGCCGACAGCTAACGCCTTCCACAACCACGCTTCTTCGAACGTTGACTCGACTTCTACTGCCTGCGCTGACTTGGAGTCGATCCGCACCTCTCCCCGGCGATTCAACACGTATTCGTATCGCGGCGTAATAAGGCGAAGTACGTGACCCGCTTTCGGGCGGCGGTTCCTCGCGAATAAGAGTAGGAATGGTTGATTCATCCTCGGCCAAACGCGGGTGTCGGCGAGGTTAGAACCGTTAATGATTCCCGTTATCTCAATCAGCCTGAACATGGTCTCCCGCGCATACCGCGGGACCTCTTCTTGCTTGAGCAAAATGCGGGCCGGCAATGCCATCGCGATACGGCCGCCGGGCTTGCACCATTCGGTGGCTTTCCAAAGAAACGGCAGATCAGGCGCGTTGTCGGGGTTCTGGTAAAAATTCGCTCGCGTCGCTTCGCCTTTGCTCTTAATGACAGCTCTGCTGACCGTCGTAAATTCGGCAGCCAGCACCTTGTACCTTTCATCCAGGCTAGTCCACGGCGGGTTGCCGATTACGAGATCAAACTGATTGTCAAACCCCTCCCTGACATGAGTCCCCAAGCTGCCGATAACCGGTCCCTCACGTGCGTCTACGCCTTCGCGGCGATGGTTGAAAAGCACGTGGTTCTTCAGATTATTGAATATGAGTGCTTCCGGCGGCACCGGCCTCGGGTCTAGCTCTATGGCGGTGAGGTAGAGGCTGAGCGCGGACAGTCTGAGTGCGTAATCGCTGATGTCAAAACCGACGAGCTGCCCTTCAAGAATTTTGCGGATAGCTTTTGTATCGGGGCGCACACCGGTCCTTTCCCAACGTTCGCGGTAGAGCCGGCGGAACGCTAGGACCAAGAACATGCCCGCCCCACACGCGGCATCGAGCACGCGGGCTCTGTGTGCGTCCGGCAAGCCGTCGAAGGCTTCATTCACTAACGTTGCCGCGATGTTACGGGGCGTGTAATGGACGCTCGTTTCCCTTGACGTCTCATCCCACTTTCTGGAAAAAGCCTCATACACTTGGCTCAACAAACCTACGGGGATATGGGCGAAGTCAAACTCCGCCCAAAATGGGACCTGATAGCCGTACGCCCCGACATGTCTCGCCCCCCGGACTATCGCGCCGAGCTGCAAAAACACCGCACCGTCTGTTCTGACGCGGGCATCCTCGAAGAACGCAAGGTTGCCGTTATTAGTAAGAGGCAGGAAATCCCCGTTAAAAGTATCGTCTAGCCATCGACAGGTCGCTGCGGCATTCTCCGGCGTATCAAAGCAGGAGAAAAGGTCCCCCGCCTTCGGAGCAATCGCTGTCGTATTCTGCTCCCTGACGATTCGCCTGTCGCACAAGAACCGGAAGAACAAAGCGCGTCCTACCAGCGAAAGAACGTCCGACTTGTTAAGTGACTGCGCGAGATTGTCGGCGCTCTGCCTGAGCAGATTGAACATCCTTTCGAAGACGAAATCAGCAGTCTCGGGCTGACCCTTTCCGTCATACTCCCCAAGCGCGAGGCGGGAAAAGAATGTCAACGCCTCGCCGGTTCCGGCCCGATAGACTTTCCATTCCGGAGTCTTCTCGTCGAGACTAACAGGCACCACCTTGAGTTCGCCGGGCAGGACGCGGGCGAGATATGCCCGCTCGCCACGGCAGGCGAGCGCGCGGCGCAGACTGCCGAGCTGCGCTTCCTGATCATCTGGCGGTAACGCGAGTCGACTCTCGTTAACGAAGAAGAGCAACGGGCGCCCGAGGCTCTCTACGACGCCGTCAGGCAGCAAAGGATGTTCCCGGCGCGGTTCAACTAAATCCAAGTACTCGATCAGTGCCGGGGTGACGGAATCCCCGAGCATGCGAACGCTGCTCGGGCTGATGCCGTAATCCTGTAGTTGCGCTGTTGTATCCAAGGTTCGGTCTTTACGAGCTACCCGCGCCGGTTAGGAAGAGATTTGGCCACCGGCGCGAACTTTTTGTGACTAGTCGTTAACGCGCAACCTGTGGGGGGATGTGGTACTCAGCAATGTACAAGTAGCGCACGCCTACTAACTGCCCGGGCAAAAGCCTTAGCCTTAGCGTTGAGTCGGATCTTGCCGGCACCGGCCCGGTTCAAGCCGCCCTCTTTAGTTTCTCTACCTGCTCGTGGATGGGGATTAAAAGAAGCATCTGCCGGTTGTGTTTGAGAATGTCGACCACCTCGTTGTCACTGTTCGCGTAGTAGACTGAGTAACCATCAGTCAGAAGGTACGTCTCAGGGGCGTCCAGCCGGAGCCCATGCTCTTCGAGGTTATGAGCGACCTTCTGAACCTGACTCGGCGTAAAGCGCGTGTCGGCCAGCCTACTCAGATTCCTTGAACTTGCTTGTTTCTTTTTCATGGTACTAGCCTATGAGCAAATGCTCGAACTTTTGCTCATAATAACGGACATGCATTTTTAGGGCAATGTTTTTGGATAGCCGGTTGAAAAGAACCTAGTCCGCAAATAACGATGGCCGTCAGCAGCGAGCAACTCGAACTATTCACTCGTTAATAGTCGCCTTACGAGAGGGCCCTCGCGCAGAGTTTGTGGTTGCCCGCTCGAGCAGCGCAGCCCCCTGGCTGCGCGGACTATTGACGGTTGCGTTGCGAAAATTATTTTCGGGCGTGATTGTTCTCCGAGTACCTTTCGCTAAGCAGCGATCCCGAACAATGAAGCGACGAACTTCGCCTGCCCTCGCGCATCACTTCCGGCTAACTTTTTAACCTGCCCCTTCCTCATCATGTTCACGGCTTCAATACCCTCCAGAGTTCGCTCCGCGGTGTGAAAGCGCTTGAAGCATTGCGATGCTCGCACCTTCTTCTTGATGAAGCGGTGGTCTTGCTCGATTACGTTGTTCAGGTATTTCACTCGTCGAAGTGTACAATCCCGAGGCAATATCTTCTCCTCTTGTGATGAAGTGAAAGCATCAGGGTAAGCGGCGTTCTTATCCACGCTGATGGAGAACGGAAGCTTTCGGTGATCGGCTCTCATCAACTTCTTAAAGAACCGTTTTGCAGCGCAAACGTCGCGCTTCGCGCTGAGCATGAATTCAATGGTGTTGCCTTCTTTGTCCACCGCGCGATACAGATATTTACACGACTTCCCGACTTTGATGTAAGTCTCATCCACTCGATAAGACGTGCCCGTCATCTTCAAGTGCTGACGGATGCGCTTGTTAATTTCCGGTGCGTACCTCTGTACCCAGCGAAAGACGGTTGAGTGATCAACATCGAGACCGCGCTCTTTCATCATCTCTTCGACATCGCGATAAGATAGCTGGTAGCGGCAGTACAATCTAACGCACAAAAGGATGATCGTGGACTCGTAGTGACGCCATTTGAACGCGGACTTATTCTGCTTCACAAGTATGATTCCCGCTGAGTGATGGATGAGCTGACGGGCGGATTATAACTGGGAAAGCTTTTGCTGCAACACTACCGCCGGGTGTGGGGCGGCAGCCACGGCTGGCGGGATGATTCCCACATAAAACACAGCGGATAGCCGAGACGAAATGTTAAAAGTCCCGGTCGGCATGTCATGCCGGGTTCCGTGCAATTCAAAGCACAGCACAGACGCGCCGCCGAAACTTGCGGCCCGTGGTCTTGCCCGTGTGCGGTCGCACAGCAATCACCCATGCTCGCCATCGGGCAGCTATGCTCACCCACGCCGCTGTGGACGCCGCCGAGCGCGCCACCCATCATGGCCGCGATGAGAATGAAAGCTGTGAACCACTTACGCGTCATAGCTAACGACGAATATATTGGATGCCTGCATACCGTGCAAGCTTGAAGTTGAACGCCCTCGGAGTCGGGGGCAGCGCACCGGAGCTTTGTTCGACTCTTCTCACTAATCAGGTGAGTTTAATAAAGCGGCACGCCGACGCCAGCGGCCCGCAACGTCGCTTCGTCGATCCCGCGCCCGGCACAACAGTCGGCGAGTTTCCCATCAACAACCATAGCCGGGACGTTGCGGACGCCGTGCTCTTTAGCCATCGCCGCCACCGCGGGTTGATGCATGTCCAAGACCTCGACTTCGCACGACGAGCAGGCTATCTCATTAACCGTCTCAATGGCCTCCACACACGCCGGGCATCCGGCGCTGAAAATTTCGATCTTTCGCTTAATACTCATGAGCATTTCTCCTCCCTGCTTGGCAGTATAAACCCTCTACACGAGTACAGGCTCAAGCGAAAATTCGGTCGCGCCTCTGATGGGCCGGGGCCGGGATTTTACCTGCCGGCGAACTGCGTACCCAACACGGACTGAAGCGCACGGATGACTTCTCCGTCCCCTCCGACGTAGAGGACGATCAAGTTGTCCTTCCGGTAAAAGTGAGGGGGTGCCATCCACGACATCATGCTGGTGCCGACGCTCGAACCGTCGGGGCTGACCTGACCCGCCTCCCGCCCCGCGGCCCCTGTTGTCGGATACCGGAAGACCTGGACGTTCTCGCCGTTGACGGTCAGGGCGCGGCCTTCGACGGAGAAGAAGGGTTGCGACACGTCGCCCGCGCGCTCGACATTCAAGCCCTGGGCTTTCAGTGCTTCGACCAACGTGTCGAGGTCTTTCACCGTCCGCCCCGCCAGTGGCTTCGACGACTTCTGCTTGTCAGGCTTCGCTTTGTAACGCGTGCAACGAGTCCCCGGCTCCTGACTTAGGATCAAGGGGGCGGTGATGAGGGCCGTCACCGCGATTCCGCAAAACAGTATGAGCTTCCTCGTCAGCATTGCTTTCCCTCCCTGCTCTAAAGGCTCCGCCGTCAGTGAATTTGTGCTTCGCTGAGTCGGCCTGAATTTTGTCACACTCGGAGTTTTCGCCACAACCCGGAGGCCCGCCGGGGGCAGGTCTTTGTCCACACTCGCCCGAAATTCTTTTTGCATTCATCATACCGGTGCGTGGTATATTTCCGCATACTTCATTTCCCTCCAAAAGGAAGAAGTGGGAGAGGGCCGTCTCCCGATCTTGGGAAGGGAGACGGCCCTCTGCTTTTGATGATAAAGCGCCTCAAATCCCACGTCACATATCCACATGACATGTCTCTTCTTTAAAACCGGTCGGGTGTGTTAGCCTTCGCCGTGTTGCCCCCGCTCGTCCTCCCGTTCCGGTAAAGCTCTTTCATCTTCAGAAGAAAAGTCCGAAGTGAGAACATGACTGCGCCTCACAACCCATTGCCCCGGCGCGTGCTGGTCGCCTTCATGCTGTCCGGCGTCTCGGCGCTCATCTACGAGATGGTCTGGGTCCGGCTGCTCGGCGACCTCTTCGGGCACACGGCTTACGCCGTGCAAGTCGTCCTCGCCGTCTTCTTCGGCGGCGTCGCCTTCGGCAGTTTCCTCTCCGACCGCTTGAAGGCCGACGGGCGGAACCTTCTAAAAATCTACGCGGCCATCGAGGTCGTCGTAGGCGTCGCGGGGCTTGTCTTTCCCCTCTCGGTCAGACTCCTCACGCCGCTCTACGACAGTTACGCGCCACTGGAGTTGGAGACCGGCTGGGCGCTCTTCTTCCGCCTCGCGCTCGCGACCCTATTGCTCATAGTACCGACGGCGCTGATGGGTGCGACATTACCCCTCGTCATCAAGTGGCAGTCGGCGCGCGACGGGAGGCGCGGCGGGGTGGCGACACTGTACGCGGTGAACACGCTCGGGGGAGCATTCGGGGCGTGGGCGACCGCGTTCCTCCTCATGCCTCTCCTCGGCGTCACGTACACGCTCGCGGCGGCGGCGCTCGGCAACCTGATCGCGGCCCTGCTCGCACTCTCTGCGAGGGAGACGAAGAGAGAGAGGACGGCGGGGGCGAGCCCTACCGAAATAGAGTTCGTCGTCGCAACCGAAACTTCCAATCAGGCCGAGACGCCGCGCGCCCCGGCGGGTCTTACGGCCCTGCTTCTCTTCCTCACGGGGTTCATCGCCATCTCGCTCGAAGTCCTCTGGACACGCGCCCTCGATCAGGTGCTCTCGGGAACCATTTACAGCTTCGCCACCGTCCTCGCCGTCTTCCTGCTCGGCATCGCGCTGGGGAGCTGGCTCTACAGGAGATTCCTCAAGCCTCTTCACCCTTTCAAGGTCTTCGTCGTGGTCGAAACCGTGCTGGCGAACTACGTCGTCGCCAGCCTGATTCTGGTTTACTTCACGACCGCAGTGTCAGAGCGGCTCGGCGCGCGGCTCGGCCTCGGCTTCGTCAGGCGTGGTGTCCTGCTTGAGAGCCTTGTCAGCGCCTTCATCCTCCTCGTCCCGGCGCTCTGCATGGGAGTCCTCTTCCCGCTCCTCCTCGATGCGGCGCGCGGGCGCGCGCCGCACGGCTATTCGGTGGGTTCGCTCGTCGCGGCCAACACCGTCGGCTCCGTCCTGGGGCCAATCGCGGCTGGCTTTTTCCTTCTTCCGTGGCTCGGGCTTCGAGGCTCCCTACTCGTCATGGCCTGCCTGTGTCTTGGCTTGGCGCTCGTCGCCTCCAGCCTGTTCGTCAGGCGCGCGCAGACGTGGGCGGTGGTCGGAGTGGGGATGGCCCTCATGCTGACGCTGTTCCTTATCGCGCCGAGCGAAGTCCGCGTCTGGGGCAAGCCCGGCGAGAGGCTATTCGATTTCCGCGAAGACCCCGCGGCGACAGTGTCGGTCGTTGACTCGGGCGGGGCGGCGCGAGAGAGGCGACTGAAGGTCAACAACACTTACTCGCTCGGCGGCGGGCGCGGCGTCTTCACCGAGCGGCGGCAGGGGCACCTCCCCATGCTGCTGCACCCGTCGCCCGAACGCGTGCTCGTGCTCGGCGTCGGCACGGGCAACACGCTCGGGGCCGTGTCGCTCCACCGCCCCGAACGACTGCTGGCGGCGGAGTTAATTCCGGGCGTGCTGGAGCTGGCGAAGAAACACTTCGCGGCGACTAACTACCGCGTGCTCGAAAATGCGCGCGCGCAGGTCATCACCGCCGACGCGCTGCGCGTGGCGAGGGCCACGCCCGAAAAGTACGACGTGGTCATCGCAGACCTGTTCCACCCGTGGCAGGCCGGTGTCGGCTCGCTCTACTCCAGAGAACACTTCACCGCCGTCCGCCGCGCGCTGGCCGACGGGGGAGTCTTCTGCCAGTGGCTCCCGCTCTACCAACTGTCGGAGGAGAACCTCAAGACGATCATCCGCACCTTCGTCGGCGTCTACCCGGAGGCCGGCGCGTGGCTCGGGAACTTCGGGACGGGCACGCCCATCCTGGCGCTCGTCGGCTCGGAGCGGCCCGTGC
>JAIVJM010000286.1 GCA_020199995.1 Acidobacteriota bacterium
GTCCGTGAGCAACGACCTCGTCGTCACGACCTCGGGCGGAACCGCCGCTACGACGAACGAGCTGCTCAGTGCTTCTGCAGTGCGCATTGCCGACGTCGTCTCGACCATCCAGCAGGCGTACATGGATTTCAGCAGCGAGCAGGGTTTCTACGAAGCCGCGCCGCGCATCGAGACGGCGCTCACGACCGCCTTCACCCACGCGAGCTTCTCCAACACCCTCGCCGGGCAGTCCTTGATGGCGGAGGCCAAGACGAGCCTGCAGAAAGCCATCGGCCAGCTCGAATGGGCCGACGTGCTGATGCAGTACGGCAACGTCCAGAATCCGATTGACTACGCGCAATACTTCGTCCGCGGACACTACAACGACTTCTTTGGCCGCGAGCCGGACGAGGCGGGGCGCAGCTACTGGACGAGCAAGATCACCGAGTGCGGCTCCGACCGCGCCTGCATCGAGGCCCGGAGGGTTGACGTCTCCGCCGCGTACTTCCTCTCCATCGAGTTCAGGGAGACGGGCTATCTCTCGTACCGCCTCCGCCTCGCCACTTCGGGGCAGACCGTGCGCTTCAACGAATTCCTCGCCGACACGCAGGAACTCGGCAAGGGCGTGACGGTCGGCAAGCCCGGCTGGGTCGAGCAACTGGCGGCCAACAAGAAGGCCTTCCTTCAGTCGTGGGTGCAGCGCGAAGAGTTCCGCGCGCGCTACGACGCGCTCAACGATTACTGGTTCGTGAGCGTCATCTTCACCGACATGATGCACGTCACGCCGACGCCCGCGGAGCGCGACGCGCTCGTCGCCGAACTGCAGAGCGGCGGCGCGCGCGCCGACATCCTCGCCAAGATCGTCGATCACCCCGAGTTCTCGCGCCAGGAACTCAACAAGGCTTTCGTCCTCATGCAGTACTTCGGCTACATGCGCCGAGACCCCGACGAGGGCGGCTTCCGCTTCTGGCTCAAGAAGCTCAACGACAACAACGGCGATTACAACCGCGCGCAGATGGTCAAAGCCTTCATCGACTCCATCGAGTACCGCGAACGATTCAAGCAGCCGTAGAAGACGGCGGTAGATAATCCGCCGTCCGGACGCATGGGCGCGAATCATCCGGAGCCGCCCGGCCCGGACTCCGACAACCCTGACGGAAAGCGCGAAGCACTTGAAGCCCTCGACGCGGGCGGTGCCTCGCGCTCTCTTGTCTCTGCCGGTCGCGGCGTCGCGGCACACCGCGCAGGCTGCGAAACCCCTGCCATGAGCGTTTCGGCCTTCCAGAAGGAAATTCGTGTTAATGTAACCGGCGGACTTTTCGCGCCCCTGCGGACGCATCCGTCCGCCGCGCACAGCACGAAACATGTGCTCCCGAAGAAGCCCCAGATGGCACCAGACCTGTCACAGCACACCGACCCGGTCGCGCCCGTCGTCGGGCGGGACAGACACTTCCGCACCGACCGACTGAAGGCGAACCTCGGCGCGCGCACGGCCCGCGGCGGTATCGTGACCATCGCCTCGCAGGGCTTCAAATTCGCCGCGATGGTCGTGGCGACGGTAGTGCTGGCGCGCCTTCTACGACCGACGGACTACGGCCTCGTCGGCATGGTGGCGGTCGTCACGGGCTTCGTCACGCTGTTCAAAGACATGGGGCTGTCGGCGGCGACCGTGCAGCATGAAGAGATCACGCACGCGCAGGTGAGCACGCTCTTCTGGGTGAACGTGGCACTGAGCGTCGGCGTCGCTGCCTTAACAGCGGTCATCGCGCCCCTCGTCGCGTGGTTCTACGGCGAGCCGCGCCTGACGGCGATCACGCTCGCCTACTGCGCCGGCTTTCTCTTCAGCGGGCTGACCGTGCAGCACGAAGCGCTGCTGCGCCGCCAGATGCGGTTTGGGGCGCTGTCGGTGGGCCCTCCGTCACGCGATTCAGGCGTGCGCTCGATGCTCGTCTTCGGCGGCAATTTCACGGGCTTCAGCGTGATCAATTACTTCGCGCGCAATATCGACAACGTGCTCATCGGGCGCTTCTGGGGGAGCCAGCAGCTCGGCCTCTATGTGAAGGCTTACCAACTTCTGCTGATGCCACTAGACCAGATCAACTCGCCTATCACGACCGTGGCCGTGCCTGCCTTGAGCCGCCTCAACGACGCCCCCCAGCGGTACAGGAGCGCCTACCTACGCATTCTGGAGAAGGTCGCGATGCTGACGATGCCGGGTATCGCTTTCATGATCGCGGTCTCGGACTGGTTGGTGCTGATCGTCCTCGGGCCGCAATGGACAGAGGCCGGGCGCATCTTCGCCGTGCTCGGCATCGCCGCGCTCGTCCAGCCCATCACCAACACGACGGGCTGGCTGTTCATCACGCAGGGACGCACGCGCCACATGCTCCAGTGGGGGGTCGTCGGCAGCACACTCATCGTCATCTCAATCGTGGTCGGGCTGCCATGGGGGACGCTCGGCGTAGCCACTTCGTATTCGCTGGTCTTCGCCGTCGTCGTCACACCGCTTCTCTTCTATTTCGTCGGGCGCTCCGGCCCCGTGCGCGCCGCCGATTTTTACGTGACCGCGGCCCCAGCGTTCTGTGCCTCGCTCTCCGTGCTGGCGTCGGTGTTCCTCTTCCGCCGCTTGGTAGAGGTGCCGAGCCCGCTCGTCGGCCTCGCCGCCGCGTCGGTGATTGCGCTCGTGTCTGCGCTCGCCGTCCTCTGCGCGCTGCCGGCAGGGAGGAAGGCGCTGAGGGATGCGCGGGAGATGACCGCCATCGTGCTCAGGGGGAAAGAGACTGACCTTATCGTTTGAAGGGCGGGTTGAGGCGGGGTGAACAGCAGATGGCGAGCGACGCTGAGAAAGTTACTCGGCCTCATCGAGCGCCGGCACCCCGACAAAGTCTCTGACGATGCCTCCGTCTACGTCATCCTCGCGCGCAAGCCGCCGCGTGATTCCGCAGCCGTCGAAGAGACGCCGGGCGACCGACTTTCGGGCCGCGTCGAAGCTTAAACTGAACGCATGATTGAACCGCACACACAGTCCGGAGACGAGGGCGCGGCGGCGGCGGCGGCAGCAGCAGCAGCCGGTACGCGCGTCTGTATTGCCGCGCCCTACAAACCCGCGCTCACCGAGACCTTCATTCGCGGCCACGTCGAGCGCCTGCCCGCGCGCGTCACGCTCGTCTACGGCTATCCTCTGACGCAAGACAGCCGGCCCGTGCTCTCGACGCCGCGGCGCGCTTACCACAAGGCGCTGCGGACGCTCCTCGGCGGGGGCGTCGAAGGCGAGATGACCGACGCCTATATGGCCGCGCTGCGGCGCGCGCGCGCCGACGTGGTGCTCGCCGAATATGGCGACACCGGCGCGCTGGTCACGGAGGCTTGCCGACGCCTGCGCGTCCCGCTCGTCGTTCACTTCCACGGCTACGACGCGAGCGTGCGCGAAGTGCTCGCGGAGCATCGAGAGTCTTACCCGCGCATGTTCCACGAGGCGGCAGCCGTCATCGCCGTCTCGCGGGCCATGCAGCGCAAGCTCGCCTCGCTCGGCGCACCCGACGAGAATCTGCATTACAATCCTTACGGGATAGACCTCGCGAGGTTCGGCGGGGCCGACCCGGCGAAGGCCCCGCCCGTCTTCATCGCCGTCGGTCGCTTCGTCGAAAAGAAAGCGCCGCAACTGACGATCAAGGCTTTTGCCGAAGTCCACAGCGCCGCAAGCGACGCGCGCCTGCGCATGGTCGGAGACGGCCCGCTCCTCGCGGAGTGCCGGGCGCTCGCGGGTGAACTCGGGCTCGGTGGTGCGGTCGAGTTTCTGGGCGCGCAGACGCACGAGCGCGTGCAGTCCGAGATGCGCGGCGCGCGCTGCTTCGTGCAGCACTCGGTCGAAGCGCCGAACGGCGATTGCGAGGGCACGCCCGTCGGAGTGTTAGAAGCGGGCGCGTCGGGCCTCCCCGTCGTCGCGACGCGCCACGCCGGCATCCCCGACGCCATCGTCGAAGGCGAGACCGGCCTCCTCGTCGAGGAGCGAGACGTTTCGGGGATGGCCGCACACATGCTTCAGCTCGCGCGCGACCCCTCGCTCGCGGGCCTGCTCGGCGCACACGCGCGGCGTCACATCGCCGAAAACTTTTCGATGGAGCAAAGCGACCGCAACCTCTGGTCAATCATCCAATCCTGCGCCCTGCGCCGCACTGTCTGAAGGCGCACCCCGCTGCTTCGGGCACGGCAGCGGCCCCCTCTGCGTCGCCCGCAGACGCTTCACTTATGCACACGACTGCCTATATGATTTTTCGTGCGGCACGCGCGCTAACGCCCGACGCCGCGAAAGCACCGGCGAGCAGAAGAGACGTGAGCTTCGACTCCAAAAAATCCCGCCCCCGCCCGGCATTCCTGATGGCTTGCTGCTCGCTCTCGGTCTGCCTGCTTGCCTTCCATCCTGCGCCCTCCGCCGTCACGAGAGCAGAGCGCGACGCCGCCGCCGCCACCACCACCACCACCGCCGTGACAGTCGCCGAGCCGACTTCGGCGGTGTATCTCGATACGCACACTTTCGCGAGCACCGTCGGAGGCGCGGCGCCGTGGGCGTGGCGGAAGACGAACGACGGGCCGCGCATCAGGACGGATCACAGGGCGTACGCGGAGCCGTCGCTGCCGTCGCGGCCCCGCGCGGGCGACAAGTACTCGGACGCGGTCTTCGGAACCGAGATCATGCGCGCGACCGACGAGCGAGACTATCCGTCGCCCGGCTGCGGAACTTTCTACTCGCAGTGGCCGACCTTCAACGCCGACGCGACGCGTCTCCTCATTCGTTGCGGCGGCAGCGGAGACGCCTTGATCAAGGCGTTCGACCCCGCCGCCTTCAAACTCGGGCGGACGCTTCGGCGCACGCCGACTCTGCCCGGCGGCGTGTCGCTTGAGTGGCAGGGCGCGACGTGGTCGCGGACAGACCCCGATCTCATCTTCGTCCACGTCAACTATTACAACGCCGGCTCACGGCAGACCGGGATGAAGGTCTATACCTACCGGCCCTCGTCCGATTCCTTTACGCTCCTCAAAGACTTCGCCCCGCAACTCTCTCCGGGCCGGCCCGACTATCTCTTCGAGATGCACGTTGACGCGCGCGACGAACTCTTCACCTTCATGCACAAGAGAGTCGGGCAATCCGAGCCGCTCTTCTTCATCGTCTGGAAAAAATCCGCCGACCGCGTCCTCCTGCACGTTGATAATCGCTCCCTCGACTCCAACGCGGCGGTGCCTGACAAGTCCGGTCGCTTCGTCTACTTCCCGCTCAACCAGACGCAGCCGGACGGCGCGCGGCATAAAATCTACGACACGCAGACGGGGCGCTGGGAGACTCTGCATTGGAAGGCGCAGGACGACCCGCCCTCGCACGGCGACGTGGGGACGGGGACGACCGTGGGCCGCAGCCCTTGGTCCGGCGGCATCAATTTCCGACAGCTCTCCGCGCCCCGCAAGTTCTCCCTCATCTTCGACATGAAGGACGCGCGCGGCGTGACCGACTGGTCGAACGACCAGCACATGACGCTCTACGCCGACGACGAGAGCTGGGCGCTGTTGGGAACCTACGATGACCCGGGCGAAGCGGCGGGAGAGACGGGCGCTTTTGAGGACGAGTTGATGCAGGTGGCGACCGACGGTTCGGGGCGCGTGCGGCGGTTGCTGCACACGCGGACGAAGGTTGATAACCGGTCTCGGCGCGTCGGAGGAGTTAAACAGACCGCGCCGTGCGGGCGGCGGCGGCGGGCGGCGGCGGCAGAAACCGGCGCGGGGCACGACGAAGAGAATCTGACGGACATGAGCACCTTAAAGAAGTTGAAGCGGGCGACGCTCCGCTCACTCAAGACCATCGGGGCGTTCAGGGTCGTGCAGCAGAGCGGCTGGCGCCGGCGTCGTCTGTTGATACTCGCATATCACGGCGTCTCGCTCGACGACGAGCACCTCTGGGACGGCTCGATGTACATGCCCGCCGAAATGTTCCGCGAGAGGATGCGTTTGCTGCGGGACTCGGGCGCGACGGTGCTGCCCCTCGGCGAAGCGCTCGCACGACTCTACGCCGACGACCTGCCCGAGAGGAGCGTGGCGTTGACCTTCGACGACGGCGCTCACGATTTCGCCGCGCGTGCCTTCCCCATCATTGAAGAGTTCGGCCTCCCCGTAACTCTCTACCTCACGACCTTCTACTCCGTCTACAACCGTCCCGTCTTCGACGGCTTCTCCTCATACCTGCTCTGGAGAGGAAGCGGCGCGCGGCTCAACCTGAAGGGGCTCACGGGACAAGCAATCGAGCTCAATCTTTCTTCGGACGCGGAGCGGCGCGAAGCGCACGCCGCGCTGCGCCGTTTCGCACGCGAGCGAGGACTTTCGGCGGAGGAGAAGGACGCGCTTCTCTTGAGCCTGTCGAAGCAGTTGAAGGTGGATTACGACGAACTGATTGCGAAGCGCATGCTGCACCTCCTCAACCCCGGAGAGGTGAAGGCGCTCTCAGAGGCGGGCGTGGAGACGACATGCGACACGGGCTACGCCTCGCGCGAGTCGGACGGGCTGCTCCTGCCGCGTTTCCTCGACGTCTCGTCGCTCGCGCCCATCGAGTTCGAGGGCTGGCTGACGGGGGTCTCGGCGGCGCTCCCGCGAAGGCGCGAGGGCGTCGGCAGGGAGGCCGAGGCTTACGGCTCGGATTCGGCCCGCGCAGGGTTAGCGAAGGCATGAAGGCCGGTCGGACGAAGGTGAACATTCGGGCGGAGTAAACTTCCTTGAGCGAAGAGCAGAGCACAGTCGTCGTCGAAGTCTCTGACGCCATCGGCGGCGGAGGCACGACGCCGTCTGTGAGCATCATCATCCCGGCCTATAAGATCGCGCTCTTTATTGGCGAGACGCTCGACTCCGTCTTCGCGCAGACCTTTACAGGCTACGAAGTGATCGTCGTCAACGACGGCTCGCCCGACACGGAGGAGTTCGAGCGCGCGCTCGCGCCGTATGCGGGCCGCGTCCGTTACTTCATGCAGGAGAACCTTGGGGCCGGGGCGGCGCGCAACCACGGGCTGCGCGAGGCGCGGGGCGAGTACGTCGCGTTCCTCGACGGCGACGACCTCTGGATGCCGCGCTATCTCGAAGAGCAGTTGAAGTTCATCCGCGGCGGCGGCTTCGATCTCGTCTACACGGATGCGCTGCTCTTCGGCGACTCGCCGCTCGCGGGCAAGACCTACATGGAGACCGCGCCGTCTCGCGGCCCCGTCACCTTCCTGAGCCTCATCCGCAACGAGTGCAACGTCATCACTTCGGGCGTCGTCGCGCGTCGCCAGCCCGTCATTGAGGCGGGTCTCTTCGACGAAGGCTTGCGCAACGCGCAGGACTTCGAGTTGTGGGCGCGTCTCGCCAAACACGGTGCGCGTCTCGCCTACCAGCGCAAGGTTCTGCTGCGTTACAGGTATCACGAGGGCAGCCTCTCGGGCGGCGTGCTGAACCGGATCGGGCGCGAATGGCGCGTCACCAAACAGATCGCCGAGACCTACGAGCTGACGCCCGAAGAGCGCGCGGCGGTCGAAGCGATGTTGGAGCAGCAGCAGGCGACGCTCGAACTAGAGACCGGGAGGCTTCATCTGCTCGACGAAAAGTACGTCGAGGCGCGCGCGGCTTTCGAGAAGGCACAGCGCGTGCTGCCGGGCTGGAAACTGCGCGCGGCGCTCATCGTGCTGCGCGTCGCGCCGCGCCTTCTGTCGAAGCTCGCGCGGCGGCGTGCGCGGGTGTGAGCCGCGCCGCCGCCGCAGGTGACGCGAGCGCCGTCAAACCTTTTCTTGTTGCCCATCGCGCGAATGATGCGTTATCTTTGAAAACGCGTTGTCTCGCGCGTCTTCGACCGAGTCTCGCAACAGACGCGGGCGCTTGAATGCCGACGGCCTCGCGTGTCAGACAAACCTTCCGAGCGCTTCACTAAACAGGTTTTTCGTCATGGAATCTTCCGCCCCACGCAAACTCTGGCAGCCCTTGCTCGTTGCCGCCGCCATCCTCTTCGCCTACTGGAGCGTGCTCCTGCACCTCGGGCGCTTCTGGTGGGAGGACGAGAACTATTCGCACGGCCTGCTCATCCCCTTCGTCATCGGCTATATCCTCTGGACCGAGCGCGAGCGGCTGGCGCGCGTGAGCGTGCGCCCAGCGGTGCTGTGGGGCGGCGCGGGCGTGGTCTGCGCGCTGCTGGCGCTGTGGGCCGGGACGGCGGGCGCGGAACTGTTCGTGCAGCGCTCCTCGCTCGTCCTTTTGCTGGCGGGCGTGGTCGTCTACTTCTGGGGCTTCCGGCTGCTGAGGGCGGTGGTGGTTCCGCTCCTGCTGCTCGCGCTCGCGATCCCGATTCCGTCCATCGTCTTTAATAAGGTCGCCTTCCCGCTCCAGCTCTTCGCCTCGCGTTGCGCCGTGTGGGCGATGCGGCAGTTCGACATCCCCGTCCTTCGAGACGGCAACATCATCGAGCTCATGCCGCTCGGCTCGGTGACGACGAAGAAGCTCGAAGTCGTCGAGGCGTGCAGCGGCATCCGCAGCCTGATGACGCTGGTGACGCTGGCCGTCGTCTTCGCCTACTTCACGCACCCCGAAGAAGACGACGACGGGGCGGCGGGCGGCGGGCGGCGCTCTCGTCATTACGGCTACCTGCGCGCGGCGCTCATCGTGCTCGCCGCCGTGCCCATCGCGATCATCACGAACGCGGGGCGCGTGAGCGGCACGGGCGTGCTCTCGCACTACTACGGGACGGAGGTCGCCGACGGGTTCTTCCACTCGTTCTCGGGCTGGGTGGTCTACATCGTCGCCTTCCTCATGCTCTTCGGCTTCGGCTGGCTGATAGACCGCTTCAACCCGACGCGGCGCGCGGGGCCGGGCGCGGGCGTGGGCGGCGGCGGAGTCGCCGTCGAGAAGGTTTCGGAGACGGAAGCAGTGTCGCGCGCCGAGGCGGTCGGCGAGGCGTCGGCGGTCGTCGCCAACGGCCCCGTGCCAATCGGCGGCGGGGCGCGCTCTGAGTCCCCGCTCTAATCGAGTTCTAATAACGCGACGCCGCGACCGAAGCGGTGCTGCGCGCCGACGACTACGTGACGCGCGACTACGTGCTGCCCGGCGGCGGCGGCGGCGGGCGCGGCGCCTCGCTCTACATCGGCTACTACTCGACGCAGCGCGTGGGCGCGACCTACCACAGCCCGCTCAACTGTCTGCCCGGCTCGGGGTGGAAGCTCACCGAACCGGCGACGGTCGAGATCAAGCCCGCGAACGGCGCGGCGGCGTTTGAGGCCAACCGCTACATCCTCCAGAACGGCACAACCCGGCAGCTCCTCGTCTACTGGTATCAGGGACGCGGGCGCGCCGTGGCGAGCGAATACTGGGACAAGGTCTACACGGTCGTGGACAGCGTGCGCCGCCGCCGCTCGGACGGCTCGATGGTGCGCGTGCTGGTCCCGGTCAATGGGTCGGAGGAGGAGGCTTTGGAGGCGGCCACGGCCTTCGCCGCGCAGGTCGCGCCGAACCTCCCGGCCTACATCCCTGACTGAAAGAAGATATTGATTCATTGACTTGAACGGCTCATTTGTCTGAGTTATCCGGGTTTAATTGAGTCGATGAATCATTCGGTCAGTCAGGAAAAGCGGCCCGATTGGGTGTTTTTAGAGAATGCCGTGCCCGTTGGGGGTTTCGCTTTGCGGGGTGGCCCCGAAAGCCGGAGTCAGGAGCCGGTTTTGACGGCGGTGAGGCCGGAGAAGACGAGTCGCTCGAACAGGCGTCCGCGGTTGCCCCGCACGCCGCGAGAGTGGGGGATTTAGGGTCCCTTCGAGATTTAGCTGACTCCTCGCCCACGGCTTCGTGTTAGGATGTTTGTTGGTCACACCTCGCCGCGGCGTTTGCCCGCTGCCGCGAGGTGTGACGACTTGAAGCGTTAATGAACGAGCGGCCCGTCTAAGGCCCCGGAAACCAATGCCCCGGTTTGCGGACGCCGAAGCCGAGCTCGCCACTGCCAGAAGGAGTGCCGGACAAATGAATCGTCAAGAGTGCCTGCGCGCCCGCAGTCTGAGGGCGTTGCTGCTGGTTCTGCTCGCCGTCTCCGTCGCGTTCGCGGCGTCCTGTTCCAACCCCGAAAAAACCAAGGCCGAACACGTCAGCCGCGGCGAAGCCTTCCTCAAAGAGAAGAAGTGGCAGGAAGCCACCCTCGAATTCCGCAACGCCATCCAGATTGACGAGAAGCTTGCTCCGGCGCACTGGGGGCTGGCGCAGGCCTACGAACAGCTCGGGCGCATTCAGGAGGCGCTCGAAGAGCTTCAGCTGACCGTCAAGCTCGACCCCAACAACTTCATGGCGCGCCTCAAGCTCGCCAACGCCTACCTGCTCGCCTACGCCAACGGCAAGGAGAAGAACGCCGAGTTCCTCGCTCAGGCCGAGCAGTTCGCGAACGAGATTCTCGCGCGCGACGCGAAGAACCCGGACGGCCACATCCTGTTGGCGAACGTCCTCAGCATCAAGGGCGACCAGAAGCAGGCCGAAGAGAAGATCAAGTACGCCATCAGCCTCGACCCGCAGCGCGTCGAGTCCTACATGGGACTGGCGAAGTTCTACTCGCAGACGAACCGCGCCGCCGACGCCGAGGCGGCCTACCGTCAGGCCATCACGGTCAACGACCGCTCGTCGCTGGCGCACGTCGAGTACGGGCGCTTCCTCGTACAGGCGGGCCGCACCGAGGCCGCCGAGGCCGAGTTCCGCAAGGCCGCCGAGGTCGAGCCCGAGAACCGCGACGTGCGCTGGATACTCGCCAGCTTCTACCTCGTCAACAAGCGCATGGACGAGGCCGAGGCGGCCTACAAGGCTTGGGCGCAGCTCGACTGGGACAAGCCCGAGGGCCGCGCGCGTCTCGCCGACTACTACGCCACGGTCGGGCGCTACGACGAAGCGGCGAACCTCTACAAGGACATCCTTCAGTCGTCGCCCGACTACGCGCGGGGCCGCTACCGCCTCGGCGAGATCAGCCTCCAGCGCGGCGACACGCAGGGCGCTAACGCGCAGGTGGACGAGCTGCTGAAGAAGAACGCGCGCGATATGGAGGCGCTCTTCCTGCGCGCGCGCCTGCGACTGGCGGGCGGCAAGGCAAAGGAGGCGGTTGCCGATCTCAAGACCGTGCTCGATCAGGACGCGCGCAACCGGCTCGGCCTCTACTTCATGTCCGAGGCGCTTTATCGCGACGGGCAGCTGGAGCAGGCGCGCGCGCGCGCGGGCGAGCTTGAACGCTTCCACCCGGACTTCCTCCCCGCGAAGCTCTTGCAGATTCAGATCAACTTCGACGCGGGCGACCCCGAGACCGCCCGGCGGCTCGCGGGCGAGCTGCTCGAACGCCTCTCAAAGACCGCGCCGAACGGCGAGCAGACGCCGCAGCTCCTCGCCGACGTCAGGACGAGCACGCACTTGCTGCGCGGCAAGGCCAATCTCAACCTCCGGCAGCTCGCCGCGGCGCGCGCCGACATGGAGGCCGCACGCGCCTCCTCGCCCAACTCGCCGCTCCCTTACGTCAACCTCGCCGACGTGGCCTTCACCGAAGGCAAGCGGCCCGAAGCGGTGCAGCACATCGAGCGCGCTCTCCAGCTCGACCGTTTCAACTCTCAGGCGCTCACGGCGATGACGAACCTCGCGGCGCAGGACGGGCGGCTCGCGGAGGCGCGCTCGCGCATCGAGCAGCTCATCTCCGAGCAGCCGAACAGCCCCGCGCTCCAATACCTGCGCGGGCAGTCTTACCGCATCGGCAGCGAAGCGCAGCCGCCCGACGCGCAGCGCGCCGAGGAGGCGTTCCGCCGCGCCGTCGAGATTGATGCCGACTACATGGCGGCCTACACGGCGCTCGCCGAAATCTACTTCGCCACGAACCAGCCCGACCGCGCCATCGCCGAGTACCGCAAGATCACCGAGCGCCGCCCCGACTCCTTCGAGGCCTATCGCAACATCGGCCTCATCGAAGCGGGCCGCAACAACCACGACGCCGCCGCCGAACACTACCGCCGCGTGCTCTCGATCCGTCCGGACGAGCCGGTCGCCGCCAACAACCTCGCGATGCTCTACGCCGACCACGGCAAGGGGAACGCCGACGAGGCGATGCAGCTCGCGCAGGACATCGTCCGCCGCTACCCCAATAACCCCGGCTTCGCCGACACGCTCGGCTGGGTCTACTTCAAGAAGGGGCTCAACCCCGCGGCGGTCGATCAGTTGCAGAAAGCCGTCTCGGGCGCATCCAAAGCGGGCGGCGACAATTCGCTCTACCGCTACCACCTCGGCAAGGCGCTCGCCGCGAAGGGCGACCGCGCGGCGGCCCGCCGCGAACTACAGAAGTGTCTGGAGCTGGCCGCGCTCGAACAGCAGCGCACCGTCAAGGCCACGTCCCAAACCCCTCTGGACGACGTGCGCCGCACGCTGGAAAGCCTTTAAAGCCGTGACGGGTGAACCGTGACGGGTGACAAGAGAAATCCTGTTCTTACTCGTCACCCGTCACGGTTCACCCGTCACGCGAACGGAGTGAGTCATGAGTGTTGAATTTCGACAGCGGACTCTGGGCGAGTACGCGGAGATATTGTGGAGGCGGAAGTGGCTGATCGCGCTGCCGGCAGTGGCCGTGACGCTCGCCGTGGCGTGGGTCGTATGGCGGCTGCCGAACACTTACGAGTCAAGGACGCTCCTCACTGTTCGGCCCGCGAGCATCTCGACTTCGGTCGTGCCGCAGCTCTCGGACAGCGACCTCTCGATCCGCATCAACAACATCGGGCAGGAGGTCGTCAGCCGCACCTCGCTCGAACCATTGATTACGCGCTACGACCTCTACGCCATCGAGCGGCAGCGCGGCGAGCCGATGGACGTGCTCGTCGAGCGCATGCGCACCAAAGACATCGACATCCAGATCAATTCGAGCCGCGACGTCACCAACGGCTTCCAGCTCTCCTTCCGCGGCCCCGAGCCGCGCGTCACGAAGGCCGTCACAGAAGCTTTGGCCGCCAAGTACGTGGACGCGCAGAGCAAGTCCGCCCGCGACGAGTCTTCGCAGACCAAGGACTTCTTCGCGCAGAAGCTGCAACAGGCCAAAGAGGAGTTGGACGCCGTTGACCGCGCCCGCCTCGATGTGATGATGCGCAACAAGGAGAGCCTGCCGGCGGGCACGGCGGCGATGATCGGCCAGCTCAACGGTTACCGCGAGGAGCAGAAGAGCGTGCTCACGACTCTGGGTCTGCTGCGCGAGCGCCGCTCGATTCTGAACACGCAGCGCGCCGACCTCGAGAAGCAGCGCGCGCAGGAGATTGACAACATCGTCGAGGCGGTCGGCGATCCCAAGCAGACGCCCAACTACATCGAGCTCTCCAAGCGCAAGCGGCAGTTCGAGTCCGACCGCCAGCAGATTCTCACGAAGTTCAAGCCGAAGCACCCGGAGGTGCTCGCCAAGGACGCTGAGATCAAGTCCGTGCAGGGCGAAATAGACGACATCCTCGCGGAGACGAAGGGCAAAATCGAGACGAAGCGCAAGAGACTCGAAGTCCAGATCGACCCGCGCCTGAACTCGATCAAGTACGAGTTGCAGTCGGTGGACGGCCAGACCGCCGCGCTGGAGAAGCGTCTGGGTGTGAACGAGTCGCAGATCGCCGACATCGAGCGGCGCATGAACGCCGTGCCCAACACCGAGGTCGAGCTGGAGAAGGTCAATCGCGACTACCAGACCGCAAAGGCCAACTACGACAGTCTCCTCCTGCAGGAGCAGAAGGCCGACATCGTCGTCAGCGTCAATGCCAACGCGCAGGGCGAGACCATCGCCGTCATCGACGCGGCGAACCTGCCCGAGCGGCCTGTTGCTCCGAACCGCCCCATGCTCATCGCGCTCGGGTTCGTGGCGGGCCTCGCCTGCGGCCTCGGCTTCGCCGCGCTCTTCGAGCAACCTCAAGCTGCGCCGCGCCTCGCTTGTCGCCGCCGGCCTTGCCGCCACGGTCTTGAGTGTCCCGGCGCTGGCCTACGCCTTGAAGTTCACGCGCATCATCGAGATGTTCGCGTCCAGAGGATGAAAAGGAAGTCAGAAGTCAGAACGATGAACGATGAACGATGAATTAGAACAACTTGCCGTTCAGTTCATCGTTCAGCGTTCTGACTCCTGCGTTTCCACCGGAGGTGTTGAGTGTACTTAGAATTCTACGGTCTCAAAGAACTGCCGTTCGCGCTGACGCCCGACCCGCGCTTCATCTACTTCACGCCTTCGCACACGGAGGCGATGGCGAACCTGCACTACGGCATCGAGAGCGGCAAGGGGCTCATCGTCGTGACGGGCGAAGTGGGGACGGGCAAGACGACCATCCTGCGCTGGATGATGCAGCGGCTCGACCGCACCGTGCTCGTCGCCTACCTCTTCAACCCGCGGATGTCCGCCGGTGAGTTTTACCAGTACATCTCCTCGCCGAAGCTTCTGGACGTGCCGCGCTGGGAGAACAAGTCGGAGCTGCTCTTAAAGCTCGGCGAGGTGCTCGAAGCGCGACACGCGAGGGGGCTGCGCACCGTGCTCATCATTGACGAGGCGCACGGGCTCTCACCGGCGGTGCTCGAAGAGATTCGGCTGCTCTCGAACTTCGAGTCGGACTCGGCCAAGCAGTTGCAGATCATCCTCACGGGGCAGCCCGAGCTGCGTGATGTTTTGAACAACCCGGAGCTGCGCCAGCTCAAGCAGCGCGTCGCGCTCCGGTGCGAGATCAGGCCGCTGCCGAACATCGAGGAGACCGAGCGCTACATCACCTCGCGCCTGCTCGCCGCCGGGGCCGACCGCACCGACATCTTCTCGCCGGGCGCGGTTGATTACATCTTCCGCTGCTCCGAAGGCATCCCCCGGCAGATCAACAACCTGTGCGACAACGCCCTGCTCGCGGGCTTCGCCGCCGGGGCCGAGACCATCGGCCGCTCGATCATCGAGGAGGTGGCCGACACCTTCGACCTCCTGCCGAGCGCACACCGCGGGCGGCAGCTCGGCGAAGAGCGCGAGGCGGCCTCGCGCATCTTCACCGCCTCGGGACGCGCGGAGCTGTGGGCCGCGGGGGCGGGCTCGGCGGACGACACGGGGAGGCCGCAGACGAGCGTCGCCGGGGCCGCGCAGACGCGGCACGAAGAGGAGATGGAGCGGGAGTTCAGTGCGCACGAGGGCGCGGCGGGCGAGACTGATGCGGCGGCGGAGGCGGCGACGCCCGACAGCGAAGACCTGAGCCGCGCCTTCAGCCGCTGGGACAAGACGGGAGGATCGTGATGGGCAGAGTTTACGAGGCATTGAAGCGCGCCGCCGAAACAAACGGCGCGAAGGGGAAGCAGAACGGCGCGGAGCCCGAGGCCGAGGCGCAGGCGGAGAAAGGCATCGCGCCGGTCGCCGCCGCCGCAGTCCCGTCGAACGGACATCACGACGGGCCTCAAGCTCAGGACGGCGCGGCGGCGGCTTCTTCGGGGGCGAACGGCGCGCCCGCCGGCGCGGGGACTCCCGAGTTTTTGTTTCAATCGTCATCGAGACACTTCAACGCGCCGGAGTCGGCGCACGTTTCAGCGTCCAATGAGCACACCGGATCACCCACCGGGTCGGCACTCTCCGGGGGGCAGGCTTCGCGTGCTGCTGGGGCAACTTTGGGCGCTGGCGGTTCGGCGCGCACGCCGGAATTCGTCAGCCTTGACATTTCCGCCGCGCGCGTCGAACCACATCTCGTCGCCGTCACACAACCGCGCTCGGGCCACGCCGAGCGCTTCCGTAGCTTACGCACGCGCCTGCTGCACGCGGGCGAGCGAAAGAAGATGCAGGCCTTCGTCATCACGAGCGCGGGGATCATGGAAGGCAAGACCCTCACGGCGGTCAACCTCTCGTGGCTGCTCGCGCAGACCGACGGCGTGCGCGCTCTGCTGATAGACGGCGATTTGCGCAACCCCTGCTGCGCCGACTACTTCGGAATTGACGCGCCCACCGGCCTCTCCGAAGTGCTCGCGGGCGAAGTCTCGCTCGAAGAGGCCATCATCAGGCTCGAACCGGCGGGGCTCCACCTGCTGCCCGGCGGGTCGGCGCGCGACGACGTGGCGGAGCTTCTCTCCGGGCCGAAGTTCAGCGCCGTGCTGACGGCGGTGCGCCGCATGTTCGACTACATCATCATTGACGCGCCGCCTCTGGCCGTCTTCACCGACGCGACCGTGCTTATTAACCGCGCCGACGCCGCCCTTATCGTCGCGCGCGCGGGCAAGACGCGCTATGCGGCTCTGGAGCGCGTCCTCGCGCCCGTCCAGCGCGAGAGAATTTTGGGCGTTATCCTCAACGGCTCAAACGAGCAGATGAACGAGCAGAACTATTACTATCGCCGCTACCAGTCGCGCCGCCACACGGCGGAGGCGGTGGAGGCGGCGGGCGAGCCCGAGGGCAAGACGGAATGAAGCTCGGCGCGGTGGTGGCGGCGGCGCACCTGCGCCTCGGGTGGGTGGACTCCTACTACGAGCTGAACGAAAGGCATGGCTTCGCGAAGGCCGCGCTCTTCACCTCCTTCTGCCTCGCCGCCTTCTATCTCTACGACCTCTACGACTTCGTCGTGATGCACGACCGGCGCGAGCTCGTCCTGCGGCTCATTCAGGCGCTCGGGCTGGCGTGGATCGCGCTGGCGATTCTCATCTACGCGCTGCCGCAGTTGATGATCGGTCGCGGCGTCTCCTTGATCGCGCTCCCGCTCGCGCTCTTCCTGATGGTCGCGTGGAGGGTGGCGATTCACTGGCTGCTCGGCCACCCGAACGTCGGCGAAAAAATCCTCATCGTCGGCTCGGGAGAGACGGCGATTGAGATCGCGCGCGAAGTTCTGGAGCGGCGTGACGCCGGATACCGCATCGTCGGATTTGTGGACAACCGGCCCGAGCTGGTCGGGCAAAGCCTCGTCAACCCGCGCGTCCTCGGCCTCAGCACCGAAATGGCGGACGTGGTCAGGCGCGAGGGCGTTGACCGCATCATCGTCGCGATGGGCGAGCGGCGCGGGCAGTTCCCCACCGAACAGCTCCTCGACCTGAGCCTTTCGGGCGACGTGGCGATTGAAGAGTGCGCCTCCTTCTACGAGCGCCTCACGGGGCGCGTCCACCTCGACATGCTGCGCCCCTCGTGGCTCATCTTTTCGGGGCGGGGTCGGCAGGCGCGTCTGAGCGGGTTTGCGCGCGCGGGCTTCCATCGCGTCGTCGCGCTCGTCGGCGCTCTCCTGTCTTCACCCATCGCGCTCCTGACGGCTATCGTCATCAAGCTCGAATCGCCCGGCCCCGTCTTCTACACGCAGGAGCGCGTCGGCAAAAACGGTCGCCCCTTCAAGGTCATCAAGTTCCGCTCGATGCGCACCGACGCCGAAAGAGACGGCCCCGTCTGGGCCTCGAAGGGCGGCGACTCGCGCGTCACGCGTGTGGGGAGAATTATCCGCAAGATTCGCGTGGACGAGATACCGCAGTTCTGGAACATCCTGCGCGGCGACATGAACTTCGTCGGCCCGCGCCCCGAGCGCCCGCACTTCGTCAAACAGCTCGCCGAGGAGATTCCCTTCTACGAGCAGCGCCACCTCATCCCGCCCGGCCTCACAGGCTGGGCGCAGATCAAGTACCCCTACGGCGCGTCCATCGAGGACGCGCGCCAGAAGCTCCAGTACGACCTCTACTACATCAAGAACCAGAGCCTCATGCTCGACGCCGTGATTCTTTTCGAGACCGTGAAGACGATCCTCTTCGGGCGCGGCACTTAAAAATTTTCGAGTGCCCGACCCCGCAAGCAAGATTTGGAGGTTTGAAGTGATGAAGTCGAATCCGAAACTCAATACCGCCGCCGCCGCCGCGCTCGCCTATTTGATGCTCGCGCCGGTCGCTTCTTCAACCGTCGCCGCCGCCACGGCGCAGGATAAAACGCCTGCCGCCGCCGCCGCCGCGAAGGAGCAGCCGAAGCAGAAACAGAAGAAGGGCAAACAGCCGCAGCGCCCCGCGACGCCCACGGCGAATGAGCGTCTGGAGCCGGACGATACGGGGCGCGTGCGCGGCGACGTGCCGGAGAAGACGCTCGCCAACCGCCGCGAAGGCACGAGTGAGGACGAGGATTCGGAGGTCGTCTATTTCAACAACTTCCTCACCTCGTACCGCCTCGGCCCCGAAGACGTCATCTCGATCTCGGTCTTCGACCTCCCGCGCTATGACAAGGCCAACATCACCGTCCCGCCCGACGGCAAGGTTGACTACTTCTTCGTCCGCGACGGACTCCACGTCGCGGGCATGACGACGCAGCAGGTCGCCGACGAGATCACGCGCCACCTCGACGAGTACATCATTAACCCGAAGGTGACGGTCTCGCTGGAGAAGGCGATGTCCATGCGCTACTACGTTATCGGCGACGTGGCGCAGCCCGGCATCCGCACCATGACGCGGCGGCTGAGCGCCTACGAGGCGATTCTGGAATCGGGCGGCGTGCTCGGAACGGGCGACAAGAAGCGCGTCACCGTCTCGCGCATGAAGGCGGACGGGACGAGAGAACTGATCCCCGTCAACATCGCGGCCATCGAGAGAGGAGAGGCCCCGGACAACTACTTCCTCCGCGCCGGCGACCTCGTCATCATCCCCGGCAACCGCTACAAGACGGTCAAGAAAGTCCTCGACCTCCTGCCGGTCGTCAACTTCTTCCGCATCTTCACCGGAGGATTCTGAAGGACAGTGAGCAGTGAGCAGTAGAAGACATAAGACAGTAAGCAGTAAGTGGTGAGCGGAAAGCGACAGAGGACTCGGGAAGATGAGAGATTCCAAATTTGAAATTTCAAATCTCAAATTTCTAAGACCGGGCATTAAGCTCTCGGCGGCTGTCTTCCGTTCACTGCCTACTGCTTTATTCCTTCTGCTCACTGCTCACTGCTCACTGCTCACTGCTCACTCTTCCCCCGGCGCGTGGGCCAGACAAAAATCGGGGACGCTGGCGTGGCTGCACGCGGTCTATTTCGTTGACGAGCGGCACGGGTGGGCGGTGGGCGGCAAGGGCGCGCTGCTCGCGACCGAAGACGGGGGCGTGCACTGGGAGGTGCGCCGCGCGCCCGTCGAGGACACGCTCAACGACATCTTCTTCACGGACGAGCGGACGGGCTGGGTCGTGTGCGAGCGCAGCATCTACCTCCTCAAGACGAAGGATGAGCGCCGCTCTTATCTGCTCAAGACCGAGGACGGCGGCGCGAGTTGGCGGCGCGTCGAGGTGGCGGGCACAGACGTTGACGCGCGGCTCGTGAGAGTCCGCTTCGCGGGGCGCGAGCGCGGCTGGGTCTTCGGCGAGATGGGCGCGCTCTACGCGACCACGGACGGCGGCGTCAGTTGGGAGCGCCAGCGCGTCCCGACCCGGCATCTCCTGCTCGGCGGCACGTTCCTCGACGCGCAACAGGGCTGGCTCGTCGGCGCGGGCGCGACGCTGCTGCAAACTTCCGACGGCGGCGAGACGTGGCGCGCCGGGCGACTCGTGAGGACGCGCGGCGCGGGTGGGCGGTGGGCGGCGGCGGCGCGGTCTTCGCCACCGAGGACGGCGGGCTGACGTGGCGCGCGCAAACGTCGAAGGTGTCGGCGGACCTCCTCGACGTGAAATTTTTTGACGCGCGCGAAGGGCTCGCCGTCGGCGGCGACGGGACGGCCATTCACACCACGGACGGCGGCGCGACGTGGCGCTCGGAGCCGACCGGCACGCCGCACACCCTCGAACGTCTCTTCTTCGCCGGGCGCGCGCGCGGCTGGGCCGTCGGCTTCGGCGGGACGATCATCGCTTTTGGAAGAAGAGGCTAGAGGCTCAGAGGCTGGATGTTGGTAAAGACGGTTTTTACCAGCCTCCAGCCTCTCACCTCCAGCCTCTTCTTCTTCCATCTCTTCATGCACGGAGAAGCAATCATGCCGGATCAATTGACGACGCCGGAATCATTCTCAGGACAGCGGCTGCGCGCGGGCGCATGTCGCGCGGGTCTGTTGGCCTTCGCGCTCTGCGGACTCGCCTTCCAAGCGGCGGCGCAGACGCCCGCCCCGACGCCGGGCGTCGCGAAGTCGCGCGAGCGCCGCGCGACGACGGCGGAGAAAAAAGACACGCCCGCGTCGAAGAGCACGGCGGATAATGTCTCGGTGGAGAAGAGCCCGGCGGAGAAATCCGCCGCCTCGAAGAGTCCGGCGGAGCCGGAGGGCGCGACGGCGTCGAAGGACGGAACTGCATCGAAAGATGGGGCCGCGTCGAAGGATGGAGATGCCGCCGTGTTGTCGTCGTCTTCGTCGCCCGCGTCGGACGAGGACGGGGAGGTCGAGGGACTTCGTGCGCGCATCGAGTCGGAGAAGGACGGGGCCGAGCGTGGGCGTCTGCGGCGCGCTTTGGCCGAGCGGCTCGCTGCGGCGGGGCGCAGGGGCGAGGCGGTCGAACTCCTGCGCGCGATGGTCGGTGAAGAGCGCTTCGACCCGCCCTTCTTCCATCGAAGAGTGGGCGCGCACGCTCAAGATCAAGCCCGACCACGCTGACGCGGCCATCGCGCGCGCACGCGCGCTCGCCGAAGACGGAGACCCCGGAGAGGCTCTCGCCGTCCTCGACGCCTTCGGCGCGCGCTTCGCACGCGGCGGGGCGGGAGCCGCGCGCGAGGTCTCTGTCGCGCGCGGCGAGATCGTCGCGGCGCGCAACATCACCTTCGATGCCGCCGCGGGAGAAAAATCGGAGCGCGCCGAGCCTTCGGAGGCGCGCGCGCCGTCGTCAACATCCGTGCTTGCGGGCGGTTCGAGGAGCGGCGTGAGCGCGTCGAAGGCGGGCGCGCTCCGGCCCCTGAGCATCGCCCGTGAGAACTACACGCTGCTGCGTCGCGCTCGCGCGGCGCGCGAGTCGGAGCGCAATGAAGAGTCGGTCGCGCTCTACCGGCGCGTGATCGAGGGCAGCGGCGGATATTTCCCGCCCGCCAATCTTGAGCTGGGCTTCGCGCTCGCCCGCCTCGGGCGCAACGAAGAGGCGGTCGCGAGCATCCGGCGCGTCACCGACAAAGAGGGCGAGCGTTACCCCATCGCTTTTTATCATCTGGGGCGATACTACGAACACTTGGGTCGGCTGGCGGAGGCGGGCGCGGCCTACGCGCGGGCCTCCGCGCTGCTCGGGGCCGAGAGCCCGCAATTCCTGCTCGACGTGAGCCGCGTGCGCGAGAAGGAAGGGAAGTGGGCCGAGGCGCTGGCGGCCACCGAAGACTACGTCCGCGCCGTGGAACCTCTGGGGGCCACGCCCGACTGGGCGCGCGAACGGCTCGAACGTCTGCGACAGAAGGCCGCGACCGCGACGGGCGAGCAGAAGTAAGCAGTAAGCAGCGAGGCCCGGCCAGCCTTGACTGCTTACTGTCTTTCGCCCTCTGTGTGGCCGGGGTCTTCGTCTTCAAGAGGCAGTGGGACATCCTTCGACGGGTCTTCCTCCGCCTGCCGCTGCGGCCTCATGTGCGGGAACAGAATCACGTCGCGGATTGAGCGGCGGTTGGTGAGGAGCATCGTGAGGCGGTCAATGCCGATGCCTATCCCCGCGGCTGGCGGCATCCCGTAGGAGAGCGCGCGCACATAATCCAAATCCATCTGCATCGCCTCGTCGTCGCCACTCTCGCGCTGCCTAGTCTGCTCCTCGAAACGCTGGTACTGCTCAACCGGGTCATTCAACTCCGAGAAGCCGTTCGCTACCTCCATCCCCGCGATGTACAACTCGAACCGCTCGGCGATGGTTGGGTCATCGGGCGAGGCTTTGGAGAGTGGTGAGACAGCCTTCGGAAAATCAATAATGAATGTTGGCTGGACTAGCTCTGACTCGGCAACTATTTCGAAGATGTTTTGAATACTCATGCCGACATGAGACTCGTTAAGTTCATCTTCTTGCTCATTACCGATTTTTTCCCACACGCCGTTGATAACAGCTATTCGTTCCCGATTTATTTCCTCCTCTTCTTCAACATTTTCCGCAGCCCTAAAAACGTAGTGTCCTATCTCATCTAAAAAAAGCGAGAGTTGGGTTGCTAGCGTTGGATTATCGAGCCATGTCACATCAAAGTGTTTGCCAGCAATTTCCTTAAATTCTTTAGGCCAGAATTTTGCAATTGCCTCTTTCATGGAAAGGCGTTCAAACCTTGATCCGAAGTCAATAGACCGTTCTTTATCATCACGGTGGATCAAACCATACAACCCAACCTTGAATTGAACCTTTGTGCATCCGCTCACTTCATTTATCACAGTCCGTAGCATCTCCTCGCAAAAATCCATCATCCAGTTCACGTCCTTGTAGGCCGTGTAGAATTCGAGCATGGTGAATTCTGGGTTGTGGCGGGAGG
>JAIVJM010000190.1 GCA_020199995.1 Acidobacteriota bacterium
CGGTGACCGAGGCGAGGCTATACGAGCTGAGGCTCAAAGCGGAGCGGGACATCTGGAGTGTGTCTATGAAACCCAGAGGATTAATGCCCTCCTGCCGGAGGACGCCTTCGTCGAACCGTGCGTTGTGCGCCACCATCTTGACTTCGCCCGATTCGAGCAGCGGTCTGAGCGGCTCGACCCCCGTCGCGAGCACGTCAATCACCAGCACTTCACCCTCGGGCGGGGCGATTTGGACGAGCGCGACGTGCGAGCGTCTGGCCGCCGTGTCCCAGTACGTCTCCGTGTCCAGCCCGACGACGGGCTCGCCCTCGAGCGTATCGAGCGCTTCTAGCAGCGCGGACGGTTCGGCGATGTAACGCCAGGCAATGCCTGAGATGAACTCGTCGCCATTCACGGGCTGAAGATATCACCTCGACTTTCAGGGGAACGGTCCGGGGATCAAAAAGGCGCGCCCGAAAAGCAGCGCGCCTTCAAACACAGAGTTGCGACAGGAACGAATTACATATTCCTGTTCATACCCGTGTTGTGATTCATGTTGCTATTGCTTTTCATATTGCCGTTCATGCTGCCGCTGCCCATGTTGCCGTTCATGTTGGAGCTGCCCGAGTTCATGTTGGAGCTGCCCGAGTTCATGTTGGAGCTGGCCGAATTCATGTTGGAGCTGGCCGAATTCATGTTGCTCGAATTCATGTTGCTCATGTTGGAGTTGCTCATGTTGGCGTTATTGGTGTTCTCCGCAGGCGAGCACGCCGTCCAAACGCTGGCAACGGCAAGCAATGCCACAAGTGCTAAAGTTCTACGCATCGATTTCCTCCTGTACCCTCCGGGGGGTCAGATTGTTGGGGAGCTGCACGGGCTTTCGCGCGCGGTTCCGCTGGAGCGTTTCCGCAACAGCTCGGGGTCAATGGTTTAGGTTACAGATGCTCTCCCTCGTCAAAAGCTCAGAGCCGCTCCGGAAGAGAGCGCATCTTAAAGAGCATGCTATTACCGAAATTGGCTCGACACTTTCAGGACTGTGTCAAACCGAAACCGACGTGGCAGCATCCGCTTTGCACTGCCACTTCAAATAACAGCTGCGCGCTAACTCGGCGACCGTCGAGCGTCTTTCTCTTCATCGAAAATTCGGACAAAGGACGCCGGGCTCGAAACCACCTCTTACGCCCGACGGGAGCGCGCTGCTCAAACCTTGCGAGGGCCGCGCGAACTTCCCCAACGGATTGCGCCTTTACTGTCTTGCGGCGCGCGCAATGTACCATAAGAACAGCCGGAAATACACGATTTTTTTTCACACGTCAAGGCCACTCACCATGCAGGATGAGGAATAACGGATGAGTTTTAAGCTATTCCGGACAGTCCGATGTCAGCCATAAGCTGAAAGCGGTCGGGGAGTATAACACAGTGTCGGTAGAACAGTTCAAGTGGGGGCAGGCGTTATTGGCCCGAATATAGCCCCTGCGCCTTCAAAACGGACCGACGTAAAAGTCTCCGTTCGACCCCGGAACGAATTTCCGGAGCCGAACCTTTCCTCAAGCCTCATCCCGGACGGGACATCTGGCCAAAGAGTTTTTTGGTCTGTGTTCAGTATCGACTGAATGGCAGACTTTTCTCTCCCGGATAAGACTTCTCTCCTCAACAAACCTGCTCCCGAGAATCCGGGTTAATTCATTATTTCCTTGACTTTAAAGCAAAAAGGCCGCTATCTTAGCAGGGCCAACAATGTTTGGCACACTCCGTGGCATTCTCTTTCCTTCCACCGTTTGAAACGGCCTTTTGAAACGGACACTTCCAGAGCCTCTGTCCACTTCATCAGACAACCAATAAGAACCCTTCATTTATGTCCAAAGGAATCTGGAAAAGGGCTGCCCTGCTGGCGACTTGCGCCGTGATGACCGGCCTGGCGCTGCTTTTTTCGTTGCTCTATCTTTACCCTGCCGAGAGGTGGGAAAGACTTTTGTTTGGTGGGCTGTCAGTCCTCGGCGTGGCGGCGGGCGTCTCTCTCCTCGTCTACTCGTTGGGGCGCATCAACGAGTCGCGTCTGGACGAGGTGCGGAGGGATGGGGAAGAACAATCAAGGCAGGCGCGGGAACTCGCGGAATTGCACTTGAACACTATCGAGTCGCTCGCGATTGCGATAGACGCGAAGGATCAGACGACGCACGGGCACGTGCGCCGCACGAAGTTGTATGCGGTCGAACTCGGGAAGTTGCTCGATGTCAGCGCGTCTGAGGTCGAAGCTTTGAAGGCGGGCGCGCTGCTTCACGATATCGGAAAACTCGCCGTCCCCGAGTACATCCTGAACAAACCGGGGAAGCTGACCGCCGCCGAGTTCGAGAGGATGAAGATTCACACTGTCGTCGGAGGCGACATCATCCGTCGGGTCAATTTCCCATGTCCGGTCGAGGACATTATCCGCCACCACCATGAGAAATGGGACGGCACGGGCTATCCGGACAGCCTTAAGGGAGAGCAAATTCCGCTCGTCGCACGCATCCTCTCGGTGGTTGACTTCTACGACTCCACACGCTGCGACCGGCCCTACCGCGGAGGGATGAGGCGCGAAGAATCTCTATCTCAATTGCGGCGCAAGGCTGGCTCTTCCTTCGACCCGCAGGTGGTCGAGAAGTTCATCGAAAACATTGCTCACTTCGACACCCTGATTTCGACGCAGGACATTCTGGAACAGGTGCAGGCAGGCGAGCCGTTGGACAATTTGTCCGCGCGCGAGGACGAGGAGATTATCTACGGCGGGCCGGATGCTTTCGACAACGTCTCCGGGTTCCGCTCGATCTCCGAAGCTCAGCGCGAAGTGTTCGCGCTCCACGAGATCGCGCAGACCATCGGCGCATCGCTCAACCTTCAGGACACAGCGACGCTCATCACGAGCAAGTTGCTCTCGATCACGCCTTTCGATACTTGCATCATCTACGTCGTCGATGAAATCACGGGCAGGGCGCACGCGGTACATGTCGCGGGCGGGCACGTCGAATACTTCTCTCACCGCCGCGTCGCTTTCGGCGAAGGCATTACGGGGTGGGTCGTCGCCAACGGGCGCTCGATGTGCAGCGCCTCGCCCGAACTCGACCTCGCCGGCGTGCCCCCTGAGATCGCGGGCCGTGTCCGGAGTGTTCTCTCCGCACCGCTCGTCCGCGAGGAGGGTGCTTTCGGGGCGATTACGCTCTATTCGGAGGGGCCCTCGCCCTACACGAACGAGCACGTGAGGCTCCTTGAATCAGTCTCACTCCACGCTTCGAGCGCGCTCAACAACGCCTTGATGTTCGAGAAGACGATGGAGAGCGCGTTGACCGACCCGCTCACGGAACTCCCGAACGCACGCGCGCTGCACCTCATGCTCGAACAGCGTGTCGCCGAGTGCCAGCGCGCCAACCGCGAACCACTCTCCGTGCTCAGCCTCGACGTGGACGACTTTAAAGAGATCAACAAAGACAGTTGCGGCAGATGGACGTGCTCTCACGCTACTCGGCGGACGAGTTTATCGCCGTCATGCCGACCGCCACTCCGGAGGTCACGTCAATGGTCGTCGAGCGCATCCGTACGGCGGTCGAGTCGCACCAATATCGCGTGCGGACGGGGCAGACGACGCGGATCGGCATCAGCATCGGGGCCAGTAGTTTCCCGGTGGACGGCGAAACCGCCGAAGACCTCCTCCGCACCGCCGCCGGGAACATGCAGCATGATAAGCGCGCGCGTAAAGCTTCACCCTGCCCCTCGCCGGCTGACGCGGTCGCTACCCTCGACGCCTACAGGTAAATTCAAGCCCGCCGAAATTAAAACAGCGCGCCCTTCCGCATAGGGAAGGGCGCGCCGTTTTGATTCTCCTCAGCCCTTTTTGCGCGCGGGCCACGACCTCGCGTATAATCCGAATTCGTTCTACCCGAACAACTGAGCCGCGGAAGATTGGGTTCTGCATCAACGAGCGCGCGATGCGTCTGCTTCGACGACGCGGCGCCCGCGCGCGACGAGAAATATTCGCCATGAGTGAACTGAAAGTGACTCCGATGAAGCCTCGCGCCCGCCCCGCAGCGGTGGCAGCGACCGGCGTCGTCGAAGAAGTTGTGGATAAAGACCGCATCAACCCTGATGAGTTGCGCGAGGAGCATCGGCACCGCCGGAACGAGCAGAAGGGGCGCATCGAAGCGACGGATCGAGAGACGCTGCTGCGCCTGCTTCAACAAATGGTCCTCATCCGTCGTTTCGAGGAGAAGGCCGCCGAAGCCTACACGCTCGGCAAGATCGGCGGCTTCTGCCACCTTTACATCGGCCAGGAGGCCGTCGCCGTCGGGTCGCTCTCGGCGCTCCGGCCCGACGACTATGCCCTCACGAGTTACCGCGACCACGGTCACGCGCTCGTGATGGGCATTTCGCCTGACGAGGTGATGGCCGAGCTCTACGGCAAGGCCGGTGGCTGTTCGGCGGGCAAGGGCGGCTCGATGCACCTCTTCGACGCCGACAAACATTTCCTCGGCGGGCACGGCATCGTCGGCGGGCAGATACCGCTCGCGACTGGCGTCGCGTTCGCGACGAAGTACCGCCAGACGGATCAGGTGACGCTCTGCTACTTCGGCGAGGCGGCGGTCAATCAGGGGGCTTTTCACGAGTCGCTCAACATGGCGCAGCTCTGGAAGCTTCCCTGCGTCTACATCTGCGAGAACAACCAGTACGGCATGGGCACTTCCCTGACCCGCGCGATGTCACTGAGCGACGTTTCGAGGAAGGCCGTGGGCTACGACATGGAGTCAGAGTTCGTTGACGGGATGGACGTGCTCGCCGTGCGCGAGGCGACGCTGCGGGCGGTTGAGCGCGCGCGCAAAGATTATTCGCCGTCGCTCATCGAGGTCAGGACCTACCGGTTCATGGGACACTCGATGTCCGACCCCGGACACTACCGCACGCGGGCCGAGATCGAGAAGTATCAGGAGCGCGACCCCATCAAAGTCTTCGGCGACAACCTGCGCGAGTACGGCGTCCTCGATGACGCCGGGCTCAGGGAGATCGAAGACCGCGTCCGTGCCGACGTCGAGCGCTCGCTCAAGTTCGCCGACTCAAGCCCCGAGCCCGCTCCCGAAGAGCTTTACACGCACATCTACGCGAACCCGATTCAGAATAAAAAGTCGTGAATCGTCAATCGTGAATAGATAAAAACCAGTTCTTTCTCTTCACGATTGACGATTCACGATTTACGGTTTTCGGAGGATTTGAATGGCTGTCATCACGATGCGCGAGGCGCTCAATCAGGCGATGCGTGAGGAGATGCGTCGCGACGAGGGCGTTTTTCTGATGGGCGAAGAGGTCGCCGCGTATCAGGGCGCTTACAAGGTTTCAAAGGGGCTGCTCGAAGAGTTCGGCGACAAGCGGGTGATAGACTCGCCGATTACTGAACTGGGATTCGCGGGGCTCGGTGTCGGCGCGGCGATGGTGGGACTGAGGCCCGTCATCGAGTTCATGACCTTTAACTTCTCGATTCTCGCCACCGACCAGATCATCAACTCCGCCGCCAAGATGCGTTACATGTCGGGCGGACAGTTCAAAATCCCCATCGTCTTCCGCGGCCCGAACGGCTCGGCCTTTCAGGTCTCTTCGCAGCACTCGCAGGCGCTCGAATCGTGGTACTCACACTTCCCCGGCCTCAAGGTCGTGATGCCCTCGACGCCGGCTGACGCAAAGGGACTTCTGAAGAGCGCGATCCGCGACGACGACCCCGTCATCTTCCTCGAACAGGAGCGCATGTACGGCAACAAGGGCGAGGTTCCCGAAGACGAGGACTTCACGATCCCGCTCGGCGTCGCCGATATCAAGCGCGAGGGCAAGGACGCGACCATCGTAGCGCGCTCGCTGATGGTTCCCTTCGCGCTCAAAGCTGCGGAGGAGTTGGAGAAGCAGGGAGTCTCGGTCGAGGTCGTTGACCCGCGCACGATCAGACCGCTCGACATCGAGACCATCGTCAACTCGGTGAAGAAGACCAACCGCGTCGTCGTCGCCGAAGAGTCACACGCGTTCTGCGGCGTGGGCGCGGAGATCAGCGCGCAGATCATGGAGCACGCCTTCGACTACCTCGACGCTCCCGTCGTGCGCGTCTCCGGCGTCGATGCCCCGATGCCATACGCGAAGAGCCTCGAAAAACTGGCGCTGCCCGATGTCGCCCGTCTGGTTCAGGCTGTCCGCCAAGTGGCGTACTTAGATTAAAGGAGATAGAAGTCTGGAGTCTGGAGTCTGGAGTCAGGAGCCGGAATACAGAAGCTTTTAACGAGCTTTTATTTCAGACTCCAGACTCCGGACTCCAGACTCCAGACTCTTAAAAAATATGGCAACGCAGGTCGTAATGCCGAAGCTCTCGCCGACGATGGAAGAGGGGCAACTGTCGCGTTGGCTCAAGAAGGAAGGCGACAAGGTGAGCGTCGGCGAACCGCTCGCCGAGATTGATACCGACAAGGCGACGATGGAGGCGCAGGCCCTCGCCACGGGCGTGCTCCGCAAGATTCTCGTCTCCGAAGGCTCGACCGTCCCGCTCGGGACCATCATCGCCATCATCGGCGAACCCGATGAGGACATCTCCGGCCTCGTCTCCGAAACCACAGCGCCCGCGGCGCAGTCCGCGAACAAAGAGCGCATCGAGGAGTCCACGGAGGGCCGCGCCCACGGCGCGCCTGACGAGTTGGCGCAGGTCGTGCCGGGCGGCGCGCGCACGCAGGCGACCGTCAAGGGCGCGCCGATAGATGGCGACGTCGGCGGCCAATCCGATGCAACGGGTGACCCGGGCGCTGAAAAAGGACAGCCTGAATCTGCGGCCAAGCCGTCATCGTCGTCGGACGGCGTGGAGCAGTCGCAAGATAACGGGCAGGGCTCGAAGGCGGGCGGGCGGCTCGTCGTTTCGCCGATTGCCGCGCGCATGGCAGCCGAAGCGGGCATCAACCTCCGGAGCCTTTCGGGGAGCGGCCCCGGCGGCCGCATCATCAAGCGCGACATCGAGGAGGCCATCAGCCGCGGCGATTCCGCCGCCGCGCAGCCTGAGACCCGAGCCGGGCAGCCCTCGCAGTCCGAGCAGCCGCGCGCCGCCAAGTCTGACGCTCCTCAGTCGTATACAGCGCCAGCCGTCGAAGGCGCGTCGGCCTACCGCGACGAACCCCTGACGCCGATGCGCGCCACCATCGCGAAGCGCCTCGTCTCGTCCATCGGCCCCGTCCCGCACTTCTTCCTGACCACTGAAATCGAGATGGATCGCGCGGCTGAGCTGCGCCGCCAGTTGAACGAGATGGACGCCGAGCTGAAGGTCAGCATCAACGACCTCATCATCAAGGTGGCCGCCGCTGCTCTCGTCAAGCACCCGACGGTCAACGCCTCGTTTCAGGAGAAAGCGATTCGTTATTACGAGCGCGCCGACGTCGGCGTCGCGGTCGCCGTCGAGGATGGGCTGATTACGCCCGTCATACGCGCGGCGAACACAAAGTCAGTGGGTCAGATCAGCCGCGAGGTGCGCGAGCTGGCCGAACGCGCCCGCTCTCGGAAATTGAAGCCTGAAGAATACACGGGAGCGACCTTCTCGATCAGCAACCTCGGCATGTTCGGCATTGACGAATTCACGGCGGTCATCAACCCGCCGGAGGCGGCCATCCTCGCGGTCGGCGCGATGCAGCCGAAGCCGGTCGTGCGTGATGGAGAGGTCGTCGTGCGGCAATTGATGCGCGTCACGATGTCATGCGACCACCGCGTGATTGACGGCGCGACGGGCGCGAAGTTCCTCCAGACGTTCAAAAAGATTCTCGAGAATCCTCTATATCTCATCGCGTAAGTTTGTAAATTTGGTTCGTGCAAAGGGGGCAAGATGAGCGAAGACAAACAGGACGAGCTGGCGACGCCGATTCAGACCGACGCCGAGAGCCAGGAGTACGGCGCGCTCCACGGGCAGAATGCGGAGGGCGAGGAGACCGGCTCGTCAGGCGACGCGGCGCAACCGAACGACAAGGCGCAGAAGGAAGACGCGCAGAGCGGCGAGGGCACGGGCGCCGCCGCGGGCGAGTACAGCTAGTCTTTTAAGTCCGGGGAATTGCTTTCAAGTTGAGCGAGGCCAACTCGAATCGTCGGGCGGGGGTGCAGCCGCATCTGGCGCTCATCGCCGTGCAGCTCATGTTCGGGACGTGGCCCATCATCGGCAAGATCGCGCTCCGCGCTCTGCCGAGCACGGGGCTCGTCGCTTTCCGCGTGGCGGGCGCGGCGACGGCCTTCCTCTTCCTCCTCAGACTCCGCGGGCGCATCAAAGTCCCGCCTCGCGGCGACCTCGCGCGCTTCGCCCTCTATGGTCTGCTCGGTGTCGTCATTAACCAGTTCCTCTTCGTCAAAGGGCTCGAACTCTCGACCGTCATCAACGCCACGCTGCTGAGCACGGCGATTCCGGTCTTCACGCTCCTCGTCAGTGTCCTCCTCGGACTCGAAAAGCTCTCGACTCGCGCGGCGCTCGGCATGCTCATCGCGGCTTCGGGCGTCGTCTCCCTGATTGACCCACTGCGCGCCGACTTCTCAGGCGATAAGACGCTCGGCAACATCCTGCTCGTCGCCAACACGCTCGCCTACGGCGCGTACATCTCGATCTCGCAGGACGCCTTCAAACGCTACGGGGCGCTCACGGCGATGTCTTGGGTCTTCACTTTCGGCTGCATCATCGCGGTCCCCCTCGGCGGTCTTCAGCTCGCGAAGGTCTCGCCGCTCCAACTCGAACCCGCGATCTGGCTCGCGGTCGCCTACATCATCCTCTTCCCGACAATCGGGGCTTACTATCTCAACGCCTGGGCGCTCGAACGTGTCACGCCGAGCACGGTGGCGGTTTACATCTACCTCCAGCCGCTGATCGCCTTCGCCGTTGCGCCGCTCGTGCTCGGTGCGGACGAGCAGTGGACATGGCGCACATCTGTCTCCGCCGCGCTCATCTTCACCGGAGTCGCCATCGTCACACTGCGCTCGCGCAGCCGCACGATGGAGGAAGTATCGGAACACCCGGACGCTCTGGGGCATTGATTTGACAGAATAGATGCGCACCCGATTCCCCTTATGCAAGCGAACGCGACCCAGCAGCACGGCCCCGTCTCTCACACACCGGAAGAGCTGCGCCTGAAGAACTCGGCGGCGCGGCTCTCGGTCATCGCGGCGGCTTTTCTGATCGTGCTCAAGACGGCGACCGGCTTATACACCGGCTCGATCAGCGTGTGGGCGTCTCTGCTCGACTCCGCGATGGACATTTTCGCCTCGACCATCAACTTCTTCGCCGTGCGCGCCGCCTCCAGACCCCCCGACGACGACCATCACTACGGCCACGGCAAGGCCGAGTCGCTGGCCGGTCTCTTTCAGTCTCTGGTCATCACGCTCTCCGGTTGCTTCCTCATCTACGAGGCCGCCAAACGACTCCTCTCGCCGCGCCCCACGGGCCACGAATGGCTCGGCGTGGCGACGATGTTCGTGGCCGCTTCGATAAGCATCATGCTTGTCAGGAAACTGAGGAGCGTCGCGCGCTCGACCGATTCGCCCGCCCTCAGCGCCGATGCCGTCCACTACGCCTCTGATGTCTATACCAACGCGGCGGCGCTCGCGGCCTTGCTGGTCGTCGCCCTCACGGGCTGGCACGCCGCCGACCCGCTCGCCTCCATCGCCATCTCAGCGTACATCCTCTGGTCGGCTGTGGGAGTCGCGCGCGATTCGATTGACGTGCTGATGGATCGGCGTCTGCCGCCGGAAGTGGACAAGGGCGTGGCGGAGATCGTCGGGCGCTTTCGCGCAGAGGGCGTGCTCGGTTTTCACGACCTGCGCACGAGGCGTTCCGGCTCCTTCAAGTTCATTGACCTCCATCTCGAAGTCGAGCGCGACCTGAGCCTCGTCGAAGCGCACGACGTGACCGTCAGAGTCCTCCGCTCAATCGAGGCCGAGATACCTCGCTCGAAAGTGCAGATTCACACCGACCCGTCCTAAGCCAAGGACAAAACAGAAGATAAGCCACAGAGACACAGAGGCACAGAGATAATCGAGGAAGGATAAAGAGGGCCATGTTAATGGAGAGTCGAGTCATTCAACCCTCCCTCAACAACACCCTCTTCCTTTTCTTATAAAACCTCTGTGCCTGCGGTGTCTCTGTGGCAAATTCCGAGATGGATGTTAAGCCCTCTTCAGCGCTTTGAGGTTCTTATCGCCCGCGCCTTCCGCCGTCCGCTTCAACTCGAACAGCTTCATCAACGCTTCGACAGGTGACAGCGAGTTAACGTCAATCTCAAGCAGCTCCTCGACGAGTCGCGCGCCGCGCGCCCAGTCGGCGTTAGCGAACTCTCCGAGCTGCTCGACGTGCTCCCCTTCACCAGCGATGCCGCTCCCGCCTTCGTATTGGCGCAAAAGCTCTTCGGCGCGACTCACAACGGGGCGAGGAAGCCCCGCCAGCCGCGCGGCATAGACGCCGTAACTTTTTTCGGCGACGCCCGGCGAAACCTTGTAGAGGAAGACGAGATCGCTTCCGCGCTCGGCAATTTCGACGTGCAGATTCAGCATCCGCGGCAGCGTCACAGCCAGCTCCGTCAGCTCGTGGTAGTGAGTCGCGAAGAGCGTCTTGGAGCGGAGGCGCGGGTGGTTGTGGATATATTCAAGCACGGCGCGCGCGACCGCCAGCCCGTCGTAGGTCGAAGTCCCGCGCCCGAGTTCGTCCAAAAGGATGAGCGAGCGAGGCGTCGCATGATGCAGGATGTGCGCGGTCTCGACCATCTCGGTCATAAAAGTCGACTCGCCGCTGCCGATCCGGTCGTAGAGGCCGATGCGCGTGTAGATGCGGTCGGTGAGGCCCACCGTGGCGGCGCTCGCGGGCACGAAACTACCCGCCTGTGCCATCAGCACGATGAGCGCCGTCTGCCGCAGGTAGGTTGATTTGCCCGACATGTTAGGCCCGGTGATGAGCGCTATCTCCGGCATCCCCTCGCCGCCGATCTCCACGTCGTTCGAGACGAAGACTTCATTCTCCGAGAGTCTCTCCAACACCGGGTGACGCCCCTCCCTGACGCTCAGAACCTTCTCGTCGCCGACTCGTGGGCGGACATATTTCCAACGCGCGGCGCTCTCCGCGAGCGCGGCCACCACGTCAACGTGCGCGACTGTCGCGGCGGCTGTGAGAATCTCTTCGCGCGCCCTCCCGACCTCGGCGCAGACGCGCCGGAAGAGGCTCTGCTCAAGCTCGCCGATGCGCTCCTGCGCGTTGAGGACGAGCGATTCGTACTCCTTGAGTTCGAGCGTGATGAAGCGTTCGGACTGCGCGAGCGTCTGCTTGCGCGTGTAGTCGCCGGGGACGAGATGGAGGTTCGGGCGCGTGACTTCGATGAAGTATCCGAAGACCTTGTTGTAGCCGACGCGCAGGCTCCGCACGCCTGTGCGCGCACGCTCGCGCTGTTCCATCTCGGCCAGAAACGTCTTGCCGTTTCGCAGCAGCGTGCGCAGAGAATCCAGCTCCTCCGAATAGCCTTCGCGGATGATGCCGACGCCTTCCGAGCGGTTCGGCAGATCGTCGTTGACGGCGGCGCGGATAAGCCCGAGCGTCGCCTCACACGCGGGCAGCGCGGCGAGTAAAGGGCCAAAGCGGTTCGCGTCGCGTTGCAGCACGGCGCGCAGGCGCGGGATGGTTTCGAGGCTCTGCTTGATGGCGAGCGTCTCCTGCGGGGTGGCGATGCCGGTGCGCGCGCGCCCCGCCAGACGTTCGAGGTCGTGGACGGTTTCGAGCGCGGCGAATAGTTCGGCGCGATTTTTTTCGTGCGACGCGAACCAGCCGACATGTCCCTGACGCCGCGCGATCTCCGCCACATCGAGGAGGGGCTGACGCAGCCAGCGGCGCAAAAGCCTCCCGCCCATCGCCGTGCGCGTCTCGTCGAGCGTCGAGAGCAGCGACGGCGCGCCGCCCGTGCCCTCGAAGATTTCCAAACTCCGCACCGTCCGCTCGTCGAGCAGCATGAAGGTCTCGGCGCGATAGCTCTTAAGCCGCGTCAACTGTTCGGAGGCCGTGGCCTGCGTCTCGCGCAGGTAGTTGATGAGGGCGGCGGCGGCGGCGGCGGCCAGCGGCCAGCGCGAAAGACCGAACGGCGCGAGCGTGCGCGCCCCGAAATGGCGGAGGATAACGCCTTTTGCTTTAGACGGCTCGAAGCCCGCTGCGGGACGGCGGGTGATGAAACCGGGCAGCCCGGGCGCTTCCGACACGAGCCCCTCCGGGATGAGAAGCTCAGCAGGAGCGATGCGCTGGAGTTCAGCGAGCGCGGCGGCGGCGTCCAGTTCGGTCGCGGCGAAGTCGCCCGTGGTGACGTCCGCGTAGGCGATCCCGGCGCGGCTCCCGTCAGTCGCGTAGGCGGCGAGGTAGTTGTTGAGCTTGCTCCGCAAAAGCCCCGGTTCGAGCACCGTGCCGGGGGTCACGACGCGCACCACGTCGCGCTCGATGAGTCCGCGCCCGGCCGCTTCGCCTTTGACGGGCGCGCTCGTCAGTTGCTCGCAGATGGCTACGCGGTGGCCGCGCGAGATGAGCGTCGCGAGGTGACGTTCGAGGCTGTGGTGCGGGACGCCCGCGAGCGGGACGCGCACGTTCCGGCCCATCGGTTTTGAGGTGAGGACGATGTCCAGTTCGCGCGCCAACAGTCGCGCGTCGTCGTCGAAGGCCTCGTAGAAATCGCCGATGCGGAAGAGGAGGATGGCGTCCGGGTGGCGGCGCTTGACGTCGAGATACTGCTTGCGGAGTGGTGGTGTTGTAGTCGCCGTCATCGCTCGAAGATTTGCGCGAGGATGTCTTCGACCGACGTGAGTGAGCGGTGAAGCCTCCGGAGTTGTTCAAAGCTGAGGATGGTCGTGACCTTCCCGATCTCGTGAAAAGGCCCTGTGCGGGCGAGGCTCAACTGCCTCTCGGCGCGGTTCGTGTCGCGTTCGCTGGCGACGACGAGGAAGGGCTTCGTGCGCTGCGCGTCGTAGGCACGTTTGAGCTTGGCGAGAGCGCCGTCAATGCTTCCGCGCCGCTGCACCTCGAAGACATGGCTGAGGCGCGGACTGTTCTCGCCCGCGCGCCAGACGACGTCGTAGTAATCGTATTCCATCTCGGCGTGATGGCCCAGCACGCGCCCGATCTCCAGCAGCATCCGCTGGACTTCGACGTGCGTCAAGCTGCCCGAGCCCGCCACCTCGCGGTAACTCTCGTCACTGAGCGAGAAGTCCAGATCCTCCTCCGAGACGCGCCTGCGCCCCTGCGCCGTGACCGTCCAGCGTCCACGGACGCGCTCGATCTCGCGCCTCACGGCAAGCGAGAGTCCGGCGCGCTGCACGAGCCTCCGCCATTGCCTGCGGTATCCGTTCGAGAGGGCACGGACGTCCTCGTCGCCGAGTTGCGGGAAGTATGCGACGAGCCTGTCGTAAAGGAAGCGCACGTCCTCCACGCCGCCGGTGGCGACCAACTCCTGCAAGACAGGCAGTTCGATGCGCTCCACGCTCGGATATGCCATTTGACGAGCTTACTCGGGAGATAGGGATTGCCTGAAGGCGCTACGCACACCCCACGGCGAAAGGTTAAACTTTCCCAGGCAAAGTTACAGGAGAAGCGTGCCCTCAATCAAGCACGGAGGATGAAATACAGAAGGCGGCAGGCCGAAAAGCAGGAGGCAGTCAAAACGCTCAACGTGTCTTGACTGCCTCCTGCTTTTCGGCCTGCCGCCTTCTCTGCTCTATGCCGCGGCTTGCTCCGACTTGAGACCGAAGCTCGAGCGAATCTCTTCGGCGTCGAGGGTATCGCGCTCCATCAGGCCGTCCACGAGGACAGCGATTTCCGTGCGGCGGGCGTCCACAACCTTGCAGGCGCGCTTCAACTGCTCGCCGACGATGTCGTTGGTCGCCTGCTCGATGCGGTCGAGGATGGTTTGGCTGTGCGGGTCTTCGGGTCTGCCGAGATGAATCGGCCCGAGTGGGCTCATGCCGAACTCGGCGACCATCTTGCGCGCGATTTCGACCGCACGCTCGATGTCGTTGGAAGCGCCCGCCGTCATCGTCTCGAGCAACAGAAGCTCGGCGGCGCGCCCGCCCAAAAGCATCGCGATCTGGTCTTCGAGGTATTCACGCTTCTTCATGAAACGGTCGCGTTCAGGCAGCGCCTGCGTCACGCCGAGGGCGCGCCCGCGCGGCAAAATCGAGACCTTGTGAATAGGATCGCCGTTCTCCACGGCGAGGCCGACGGCGACGTGCCCCGCCTCGTGGACGGCGGTCGCGAAACGCTCGTCTTCGTCCATCAGGAAGCCCTGCCGCTCGACGCCCATCAGGATTTTGTCACGCGCGTATTCGACGTGCTCGCGTCCGACGGCTTCCGAGTTGTCGCGCGTCGCGGCGATGGCGGCCTCGTTCAGAAGGTTCGCGAGGTCGGCCCCCGAAAAGCCGGGCGTGCCGCGCGCGATCCAAGAGAGATCGAGTCCCTCTTCGAGCTTGAGGTTGCGCGCGTGGACGCGCAGGATTTGTTCGCGCCCGCGCATGTCCGCGAGATTGACGGTGATTTCGCGGTCGAACCTGCCGGGACGCGTCAGTGCCTGATCGAGGATGTCCGGGCGGTTGGTCGAGGCAATGACGACGACGCCGCTCAGTTGCTCGAACCCGTCCATTTCGACGAGGAGCTGGTTAAGTGTCTGATCCTGATCCGCCGACGCCGAGTCGCCGCCGCGACCGCGTTTGCGGCCCAGCGCGTCAATCTCGTCAATGAAGATGACGCAGGGCGCGAGCTTTCTGGCCTGCTTGAAGAGGCGGCGCACGCGCGCCGCGCCGAGGCCCGCGAACTTCTCCTGAAAGCTCGAACCGGAGACTGAGAGGAATGGTACTTTTGCTTCGTTGGCGGCGGCGCGCGCGAGCAGGGTCTTGCCGGTTCCCGGCGGGCCCGAGAGGAGGAGGCCACGCGGGGGCCGGCCCCCGAGCCGACCAAACCTCGTCGGGTCGCGCAGGAAATCTATCGTCTCGGAGAGCTCGGCGCGTGCTTCGTCTACGCCCGCCACATCGGCAAACGTCGCGCCGTCGTTCGTGTTCGTCTCGGCCTGCTGAAAATTCCCCTGCCCGCCGCCCATGCTCGCGTAGACGCGCCAGCCGATGAAGACGAAGAGCAGCACGGAGGCGATGGGCAGAAGCCAGCTGAGGATGGTCGTGAGCGTTCCGGGCTGGAGCGACTGGTACTCGACCTGCGCTTTATTACTGGCGAAGGCCGCGGCCACTTCCTGCTGTGCCGCCGCGTTAGTCACGACCGCCCGCAAGAGCTGACCGTCCGGCATCCTGACGGTCATCATCTCACCGTCAATCTCGACGGCGAGCGCGCCGGATGTCTCCGCGAGCTGGCGCAACTGCGTGTAGTTGATGTTCTGGACGGCCTGCTGGCGCTTCGCGTAGAAGAATTGCAGGCCCCCGAAGACGAGTGCCATCAGCAAGAAGGTGATGCCGGCGGCGACGAGCGTGGTCAACTTCTGGGTACGGGGGGTCAGGCGAGAAAACGGCATAAAGACCTCTACTTAAACAAATCGGCAAAGGCGCTGGGGAACGACTGCCTCTTTTTTCTGGGATTAGACTCGCAAAGAAACCGCTTCAGTGGAACCATTGAAGGTCGCAGATCAGCTCGCTCTGCTCGACGCGGCATGCTGCCTTTGAACAGCGCTCGCTTTGAGGATTGAGCGCGATTCCCACTCTACCAGCCTCAACATAATTGAGTCCAGCGAAAAAGCGGAGACCTGCAAAAGGTTAATTTTCACTACGACTACCGCTCAGCGGCCCCTCAATTGTCCGATGAACCCTGATGCGTTTCGGTTGCCGCTCCTCTCAATCCGGAGCCACTGCCAACAGGCGTTGCCCTGTATTCGGACATGGGGACGGCGGAGCCTTCGGCGCGTTTCAGTACAAGGCCGGCTCAGGAGGCATCTTTCAGGGCGCTCTCGATTGCCTTCCTGCTTCACCGAAACGCTACCATTTCAATAGTTACGTCAGGCCGGAGCAAGAAAAAAAGATGTTGGCATAGCCGTTGCACAAACTACCTCATAAGCGGTTTCAGCCGAATCGTAGGAACAAAAACTGACGCTCAAAAAGGAGAAGGCAAAAATGTTGTGGACAATTCTGGTGGTGCTTCTGATCCTGTGGCTGTTGGGGCTGGTTGGCGGCTTCGGCGGCAACTTGATTCACATTTTGCTTGTGGTTGCGCTCGTGATTCTGGTGATTAACCTCATCACCGGACGCCGGACGATCTGAGCGCTGGATTACTTGGGGTTAAGAGGAGCTTCGCTGGGCACAGTCCGGCGAAGCTCCTCTTCTTTTTGCGTCTCGGGGGCGGTCAATCAATCAGCGGCAGCTTCGCGGGCGCGGTCACACGACCGACGGGATAGAGATTGACTTCCCTGTCAAAGTACGGCGAACGCTCATAAAAAAAGCGCAGCCGCTCGCTCGGGCTCGCAGCGAACTTCGGATCGGAGGCGACGCGCTGCTCAAACTCGCGGCGCAGCTTCTCGTCCTTCGACATCAACTCGCGCGCGAGCTTCTCCAAAACGTAATCCTCTCCATACTCTTTCTGCTCGAAAATCGGGTTGAAGAATCCCCACGCGACGAACGAATCGGGCGCTTCGGGTTCGAGTAGTTGGAGCGCGGCGCGCGACGCGGCTTGCGCCAGCGACACGACGACCGAGCCCATCGGGTACGTCCGGCGCTCGCGCACCAACTCGCTCTTAAAGCTCACCAGCACGTGCCCCTCGAAAGACGACGAGGCGAATTTCACCTCTCGAAAGCGGTAGCTCTCGACTTCCAGTGTGACGGGCGCTGATAAACGCCGGAGGTGCAGACCATGCGCCGCCAGCACTTCGATAGCCTGCTTCCACTGCGGCGGGACGATGTATGAGAGCGGCGGCGCAACGCTCACGGCGGGCCTCGCCTTGACGTAGAAAGGGACGGTCAAGTCCAGAGGCTTCGTCCCCCAGATGACACGCTCAGCGCCCGACACATCGCTCTTCTCGGTTTTGAATTCGAGCCCTTTGAGCAGCATCGGCGTCGGCTTGTCAGTCAACACCACGCTCAGCGCCACCCGCTTCGAGGGATCATAGCCGTGACCTTCTTTGACGGTCTGCGCGTCGGCGAGCCGCGCGACGCGCATCAGTTCTTCGGGGTCTCGGTTTACCTCTTCGAGCGCCGCGCGGAGGATGTCGTAGGTTCCGCGCACGCGCGAGCGGTGATCCTTGAGCATGTGCGTTTCGATGAGCAGCGCGGGGCGGTTGCGCACGACAGGCACGTAACCCGTGGCAAAGCGCGGCGTGGCGATGAAGCTGTCAATGCCCTTCGAGGGGTCGCGGTTGTCGCGGAAGACGAGATACTGCGAGAAGAGGTTGCCGTCCCTCTCCGCTGCCGGCATGATCCGCTTCTCGAAAGCCTCCTTCGACCACGAGCGCACCGCCGGGTGGACGTTGTCGTGCTGCTCGAACTGGTAGGTGACGTTGTAGCGGAAGTCGGCGCCGTCCGTCACGTGGCAGTCGAGAAACAGCTCGGGCTGCCACTCGTTCCAGAGGCGCAGCCACGCACGCGTCTCGGGCGCGTCGGCCTTCATGTAGTCGCGATTGAGGTTGAGGTTCGAGGCATTGCCGCGCCAGCCCATCTCCGCCGGGCCGTTCTGGTTGATGCGGTTGAAGGGGCTGCGCCGCTCGTGGCCGTCGGCGTTGTAGATGGGAATGAAGAGGATGACCACGCGTTCGAGCAGGGCGGCTCGCGCCTTCGTGACGGCGATGTCGCGCAAGAGGGCGAGGCCCGCATCCTTGCCGTCCGTCTCGCCCGCGTGGATGCAGGCCTGGATGAGCACGATGGCCTTGCCCGCCTTCCTCGCGGCCTGCGGCGTCCAACCCCCGCCTTTGGAGGCGATGACGAGCGGGAGCGCGCGCCCCTGCCCGCTCTTGCCGAACTCGGTCAGGCGAAGCCACGGCGAGGCGGCGGCGAGGCGGCGCGCGTAGGCGATTGATTCGTCGAAAGACGGAGTCTCACGATACTCCGTCTTCTCAGCGTGCGTCAGCCACTCGGGCGGGACGGGCGGTGACGGCGTCTGTGCGATTGAATTCTGGTCGCTCAAGATGGTGCAGATGAGAAATAAAGCGAGTACTCCGAGTTTGAATCGGAACATCTTCGGTCTCCAGTTCGGCAGGCGTTGATGAGCGAAAAACAGCGAACCCACACACACCGTTCACCCCAGCGGCTCGCCGCAGTTGCGGCAATGAGCCCGCCGCTTCGCGTTCATCGTCTTGCACTTCGGACAGTGGTTGTACATGTTGCGCGCGAACCAGTTGGTGACGAGCGCGCTCAACACGAGTATCGAGACGAGCACGGCGACGCTGAGGAGCGTGTCTCTCAAGCCTTGTACTTCTCCGCCAGCGTCTGGTGGTAGCGTTGCCCGCGCTCGTACCCGCTCTTGAAAGCCCCGACCGAGCACTCGTCTCCGAAACACTCGCGCAGCCTCTCCGCGTCTTCGTCGTAAGAGCGCCCGCGCGCGCGCGGATGGAGTGCGGCCTCAAATCCGCGGCGATAGTGCGGCTCGTCCGATTTGAAATCGCTGCCCTGCCCCGTGTACTCCTCCTCTTCGGCGTCACGCAATCCGACCCACCAGCTCTCGCGCGCCGCGTCCAGACTCTCGGCCCCTGCTGCGGCCATCAAGCCGCGCACGTCCTCAGCATACGCCTCATCCTCCAACGAGACGAGCAGCACGCTCCGGCCCTGACGCAAGGCGTCCTCATAGACGAACAGCTCGTCGTGCGGCAACCCCTTGGCCAGAGAATCTTCGAGCGCGCCGCCCGCGGCCATCCCTGTCGCCACGCCTCCGGCCCCGAGCAGCGCCGCGCCGACCAGCCCCGCCGCGAGGATGGGGCCGACACCGGGAATAAAGAAGCTCGCTACCGCAGCACCCAGCCCAAGGCCGCTGGCCGCGCCCACCGCCCCGCCGACCGCGCCGCCGAAGGCCGTCCCCTCGCCCGGCTGTTCGGTCTCGGACGTAGAGACGGCGGAGTCAATTTCCCCCTGCGTCGTGCCGGGTGTGAGTAAGCTGATGGACTCTTCGCCGATGCCCGAGGAGCGCAGTCGTTCGACTGCCCGCTCGGCGTCGGCGCGAGAAGTGAAGATGCCTGCGACGGTGTTCATATGCGATCTCACCTTTGAGCGCCCGGTGCAGCGAAGCCCCGCGCTCGGGCCGCCTTTCCACGGCCTTCAGGCTGAATGTGTCGGCGACTTTCCGACAGTCCGAAATGTAATTGCCAGATGCGCCGGATTTTATCACGAACCGGCGCGTACTTTGAGAGAAACCTTATTGAGCAGGACCCGCGAGACGTGTTAAAGTGCCTGCGTCTTAATACTTCGAGGGACGGAGCACGGGGCCGCATGATTGAAGTCATCGAGAAACACTGGCCGATGTCCGAAGGCGACGGCAAAGCCTCGCGCAAGAAGAGGCCGCGTATCCTCGCCATTACGACCGACTGCTGCACGGGCTGCGCCGGGTCGCCCGCGTGCATCGAGTATTGCCCCATCGAAGCCTGCATGTTCTGGGTGCCGGACGAAGACCATCCGCCCTTCGGACGCATCGAAGTTGACCCGTACCTCTGCATCGGTTGCCAGAAGTGCATCAGCAAGGGACCGGACGGCGCGTTTCTCGACGGCTGCCCGTGGGACGCCATCGAGATGGTTCCCACCGATGATTGGGAATCCATCCACGGCGTCACGCTGCCCGACGCTCCGCCCCCGCCGCCCCAGTAAGCACGCTCTTCAAAATCATTGCCGCTGTCCCGCGCGTCGTTTGATCGCCGCCAAGGTCTGGACGGCCTGCGTCTTGACCCCGTCGTGCATCCCCTCGACGCTCTGCGTGTAACGTTCGACCTCCGCCGCGTCCGATTCATCACCCACATAAGACAGGCCGATGAGCGCGTCACGAACCTGCTCGGCGTCCGGGCCGATGACAAACAGCCGGTCTTCAACCCTGAATTGATCGCCTTGCTTCACGAATGCCTGCTCGACCCTGCCGGGCAACGGCGAGCGAACTTCCTCGACCATGTTCGGTTTGAGCTCGTACCTGACCAGCAGAGATTCTCTCTTCACAGGGGTTCCGACTGAGAGCGCCGTCATGGCAGTGCCCTCGGTGCTTGCCTTCACCTCAAAAGCTCGCAGCATTGCCAGCAACTCGGGGCGAGACGCCGCGTCGCCGAAGCGGACGAGCGCGAGCGCCGCGTTGCGCCTGACTATCGGCTCGGAGTCTGCGAGCAAGCGTCGGAGCGCCGCGCGGAACTCTTCCGAACGGTGCTCCACGCCCATCACCCACGCCGCCGTCATCCGCAAATCAGTTTCGGGGCTCCCGGCCAGCGCCACCACACGTGGGTAGAAGCCGAACCACGTCCCGTACCACGCGAGGAACGGGACGACGATGAAGAGCGCCGCGACCAGCATCAGCGGCCACGGCGCGCGCCTTCGACCCGTCATCCGTTCAACAGGATTCGGCGGAGAGTCGTCGGAATTTTCCCCGTTTTTATTCGCGGCGGTCTGCAAGCCCACTCTCCTTCAACGCGCTGGATAGAGCCGGTAAAGCATCAGGTAGACGATGACGCCGGTGACCGAGACGTAGACCCAGAGCGGGTATGTCCAGCGCGCGATGCGCCTGTGGCGCGCGTATTCGCCGCGCAGCGCCCGGCGAAGCGTAAGGACGATGAGCGGCACGATGACGACGGCGAGCACGACATGCGTGAACAGTATCGTCAGGTACAAGAGCCGGATGTAGCCCTGCCCCGTGAAACGCACCGAGCCGTAGTGGTAGTGGTAAACGACATAAGAGATGAGGAACAGCACCGAGACCGAGAGCGCCGCGATCATGCAGGTGAGGTGGGCCGTGACCTTGCGGCGGCGGATGAAGTAGAAGCCGAAGACGAGGAACACGAAGCTGGTGGCGTTGAGCGTCGCATTCAGGTGCGGCAGGATGGAATCGTTCATAAAACATTCGCTGGGCACGCACGCACGCACGCGCCCAGCGTAACTTCTCAGCCCTCTCCCGCGGCGCTCCTGCGTCCCGCGTCGGTGAGCGCGTAAAAATCGTTGCCGCGCTCTTCGAGCAACCGCTGCTCGACCAGTCGCTCGACGGCAAAAAAGACGGCGCGGCGCTCTTCAGGGTCGTTGCCCCCGGCCTCGAACAACTCGTGCAGGTCGAGCGCCTCCTTCCCCATCTCGCCGAACATACCTAACACGCGCCGAGATAAATCGTCCATTCGCTCATGCTTCGCCTTTCTTCGGGGGGTGCGCGGGCTTCGCCGCAGGCGTCTTCTTCTCGTTCAACTCTTCGTAGCCGCAGCGCTCGCACTGCCATGCGGGGAAGACCGCCGAAGGGTCGGCGGTGCTCTGGTAAATCGCGCGGTCGGAAGGGATGACCTTGCCGCCGCACACGGGGCAGGCCCGCCCACGGATGGTTTGCCGTTCGATGTCAACTGCCGGGACGAGTTCGTCTGCCATGTTTATCACGTTCGAGAAGAAGTTGCGGGGACGCTTTGAACCGCCCGACGCGGGTGCTTGGCCTGCGCCGGTCGCGCTTTTGACGGAGCGACGCTCAGGAGTCGTCGTTCGAGCCCTTCCCTTTCCTGTAGGCCACGGCGAAGATCGTGCAGAAGATCGCCACCGGCGGGATGAGAAGCACGACGATGCCGAGGTTCATTGTCCGCGCCGTCGCCCCGCCCCCGTCCTCCAGTGCCGTCCGGCACATCGCACACTGCGCGAAGGCTTCGCCCGCTGAAGAGAATATCGCGGAGGCAACAGTGATGGCTGTCGCGATTGTTCCGGCAGACAGGTGCCCAAAAAATGTTCTTCCCCGTCGAGACATCCTTTGACCTCAGTGCGTCGCTCCGGCCTCTGCCGCCGACGCCGCGTTCGCCGGGTTCGAGCGCAGGTTCCGAGACCTCATGCTGTCGGGGAAGAAAATGAAGAGCAGGCAGATGCAGACCACAAGGATGGGCACGAGCGTCAGCACGAGGCTCAGGCGCTCGAAACGCAGGTGCATGAAATAGCCCATGATGAGCGCGGCCTTCACCAGCGAAAGCCCGATCAGGATGATCAACATCAAAGTGAGCGTGACTTGCTTGTAGGCGAGAAAGACTTCGACGAAGGTCAGCACCAGCAGCCACCCCAGCACTGACAGGAACAACCTCGTGCCCCCCTCGAAGTGTACTTCCTCCGAGGCGCGCGCCGGAGCTAAGTCCTCGCCGAGGGCGAAAGGGTTGTGCAGCATCCCGCGCTCGTGCAGCGTCATCGCCGGGATGGCGATGAAGGTGAGGGCCAGCAGCAGGCACACGACGCTAAAGAAGAGGCTGTCAATCGTGAGGAAGTTCCCCGCCCTCACGACGTTCGTCCCCGCCAGCATGAGGAACCCGGCGGCCAGCAGCACGCACAGGCCCATCAGGATGATGTCCGTCTTTTTCGTCAAGCCTCTGATTGATTCGAGAGCCATCTCGCCTTATCTCCTCCAAGCTCTTTCGAGCGCCGCCGCCACGCCTTCTTCCGGCTTCTTCCTCCGCGTCGAGCGAATCAATGACTGCCGCCCGCGCCCGCCGTCATATCCACCGACATCAGGTAAATCAAAGGGAAGACGAACATCCAGACGAGATCAACGAAGTGCCAGTAGAGTCCGCTGATCTCGACGTCCTCGTGCCGCGTCTTGCGCAGGCGCAGCGCGATGAAGCCGAGGTACATGACGCCCGTCAGGACATGGAACATGTGGAGGCCCGTGATCGAGAAGAAGCTCGCGCCGAAGAGCGGCGGGGCCGTCGGCCACTTCTCGGCCATCTTCGCAGCCAGTTTGAAGGGCCGCAGGCCGTCGTCAATGAGGTGCTTCCACTCGATCAAGTGGAGGATGAGGAAGGCGAGTCCGCCCACCATCGTCGCGCCGATCCAGCGCCGCGCCGGCTTCAGACGGTTGTGCGCCGAAGCCCTCACGGCCATCACCATCGTGAAGCTGGAGGCCAGCAGGCAGAGCGTCATCGTCGTCGAGAAGAGGATGCTCGGCGAGAATGGGAACGGGGTGGGCCACTCATCGCTCGACGCGCGGGCGTAACTGTAGGCGATGAGCATGGCCGAGAAAGTCATCGCGTCCGAGACGATGAAAAGCCACATCCCGAGCTTGCGGTGTCCGACGCGGTAGGGCAGAGCCCCGCCGTCCCATTCAGTCCCCGACAACCTCTCCGCGTGCGCTTCGGTGCTCAAGCCTCACCTCCAGAGAAAAAGGAGTAAGAAAAGAAAGACCCACAGAACGTCCATGAAGTGCCAGTAGATAGCCACCACGTCAGTCAGCGCCCGCCGCTTGACCTCGAATCTCGCTGCGCCCGAGCCTCGCGCCCCACGCTTCGCGTAGAAGAGCAGGTAGCCGAGGGCGAGGATGCCGCCCGCGAGGTGGACGCCGTGGAGCCCCGTCAGCACGTAGAAGAAAGAGCTGTGCGGGTTCGAAGCCACGTACACGTCTGCCGCGACGAGCTGCCGCCACGCCAGAAGCTGCGAGACGAGGAAACCGAAACCGAGCAGCAGTGTAAACGTCAGCCAGCGACCGTACCCTCTCTCGTCCCCCGTTCGGGCCGCGCACACCACGCCCGCCGAGCTTCGTCGCGGTGTCGAGTCCGGCACTCTTCGCGGTTGTGCTCGCCGCCGCGCCGCCGCTGCTACTTGTGACCGTCGTGGCCATTGCCGTTCCCCTTCAACACGCTTGTCGTTATCATCCCCGAAGGCGTGAGGTTCGGGCCGGTCTCGTCAGGGTTCGTCTGCATAACGTAATCCTCGACTGCTCCCGGCACGGCATATTCGTAAGCGCCGCGGTAGACCGTCGGCGCGACGCCGCCGAAATTGTCATGCGGCGGCGGCGAAGGCGTCGCCCATTCGAGCGTCGTCGCCTCCCAAGGGTTGTCGCCCGCCTTCTTGCCCTTGAAGATGCTCCAGAAGAAATTGAAGAAGAACAGGAGCTGCGCGATGGCGGTCAAGATGGCCGCGACGGTGACGAACATTACCAGCGGGTCGGTCGAGGTCAGAAACTCGTAGATGTGCTGGCGCTTCCCATTGACGATTTCGTAGAACTGCGAATAGCGGCGCGGCATCCCGACGATGCCCATCGAGTGCATCGGGATGAAGATGGCGTAGACGCCGACGAGGGTGGGCCAGAAATGGAGCCTGCCGAGCCTCTCGTCCATCATCCGCCCGAACATCTTCGGGAACCAGAAGTAGGTTCCGGCGAACATGCCGAAGATGGCGGCCACGCCCATCACGAGGTGAAAGTGCGCGAGCACGAAGTAGGTGTCGTGCATTGAGAGGTCGAGCGAGGTCTGACCCAAAACGAGCCCCGTAATGCCGCCCGCGACGAAGAGCGAGACGAAACCGATGGCGAACAGCATCGGCGTCGCGAACCGGATGCGCGCGCCCCACAGCGTACCCAGCCAGTTGAAAGTCTTGATGGCCGAGGGCACGCCGATGCTGAGGGTCAGAATCGAGAAGGCCATCCCCGTGTAAGGACTCATCCCCGAGATGAACATGTGGTGGCCCCACACGAAGAAGCCCAGCAGGCCGATGGCGAACATCGCGAAGACCATCGCGCGGTAGCCGAAGATGGGCTTGCGCGCGAAGGTCGAGAGGATGTGCGAAGTCGCACCCATGCCGGGCAGGATGGCGATGTAGACTTCCGGGTGGCCGAAGAACCAGAAGAGGTGCTGCCACAAAATCGGCGAGCCGCCCTGATGGTCAATGACCGTCGTCCCGTTCGAAAGCCCGCCGGGCACGAAGAAGCTCGTTCCGGCGTTGCGGTCGAGTAAAAGCAGCACGCCCGCCGCGAGCAGCACAGGGAACGAGAGGAGCGCGAGGATGGCGGTGGTGAACCACGACCAGCACGTGAGCGGCATCCTCATCAGCGACATGCCGCGCGTCCGCATGTTCAGGAGTGTCGTGATGAAGTTCAGAGCGCCGAGCAGTGACGCCACGCAGAAGATGGCGATGCTGACGATCCACAAGTCCATTCCCCGGCCCATCCCCGGCACGTTCAGCTTGTCGCCGATGGCCGAAAGGGTAGGGTATCCCGTCCACCCGCCCGTCGGGCCGATGACCGTATTGCCCGAGGCGAAAATGGCGGCCACGAGGACGACCAAGCCCACGAAAGTCACCCAGAACGAGAGCATGTTGAGGTAGGGGAACGCCATGTCGTCCGCCCCGATTTGTATCGGCAGGAAGTAGTTGCCGAAGCCGCCCTGCGGCGCGGTCGTCAAGACGAAGAAGACCATCATCGTCCCGTGCATCGTCACCAGCGAGAGATAGAACTCCGGCGTCATCACGCCGCCCGGCGCGCCCTCACCGAAGAGCGTCTCGAGGATTGGCCACGCCGTGCCCGGCCACGACAGGTTCATCCGCATCAGCACCGACATCACCATCCCCAGAAAGACCGAGAAGAGCGCGAGGAAGAGATACTGAATGCCGATCACTTTGTGGTCGATGCTGAAGATGTACTTGCGTATGAAACTCGTGGGCGGGCCGTGGTGGTGCGCGTGCGCCGCCGCCGCCCCGGCCCCATGGGCTTCGCCTTCGGCGACGTGAGTCTCATGTGTGATCTCGGCCTCTGCCATCTCCCCACTCCTCTCGCCCGGCCACTTGTCGTCGCCGGCGCGTTCTGAAGGTTTAGAAAGTCACGGGATATTTCTTGTAAAGCTCGGTCACGCGCGCCTGAAACTGCGCCTGCGGCATCGCGACCAGTTGGGCGTACTCGTCCTCGGGAAGGATGAGCATGTAGCTCTTCATCTTGTAGTGCTGCTGCCCGCACAGCTCGGCGCAGGCGATCTCGTAGCGCCCGACCTTCTGCGGCGTGAAATGCACCTTGATGTCGAGCCCCGGCACGGCGTCCTGCTTGAACCTAAGCGGCGGGACCCAGAAGCTGTGCGTCACGTCGCGCGACGCGAGGTTCAGCTCCACGGGTCGGTTGACCTGCGCCACGAGCGTCGAGATGACGGCATCGTCCGTCGAGGACGCATCCGCGGCGTCGAGCCCGATGTAGTTGAGCGACTCGTCGCTGATCTTCCGTGGGTCGGTGCGCCCGAACTTGCCGTCGGCTCCCGCATAGTGGAAGTTCCACTGGAACTGCTGCGCCACCACTCGGACGTGCGCGGCGTTGGCCGGGGCGGGCTGGAAATGGAGCGCGGCCCACACGCGCTGGCCGAGAAAGGCAATCGTGATAAAGACGATGGCCGTGATGACGACGCCCGCGATCTCCATCCGGTTGTTGCCGTGCGAGTAGGTGGCGCGCTCGCCGCCCCCCGTGTCGCGGTAGCGCCAGACAGTGTAGCCGAGCCCGATCTGCGCGGCGACGAACGAGATGCCGACGACGATGATGGTGAGGATAAACTGCTGGTCGTAGGCCGGCCCGTGCTCCGAGATGGAGGCCGGGAACCACCACTTGCCGCTCACGAACATCCACACCGAGAGCAGCGTCATGATCCAGATGAGCAAAGCCAGCGCACGACCCATGTCTCTCTCCTCTGCGTCAACCGTGAGAGGTGACGGGATTAATCCTGTTCTTTCCTGTCACCCGTCAAGGTTGAAGGTTGACGGTCATTTATCGAAGACCATCAGACCGAACAAGACCGGCAGGTACAGAACGGAGGCCAGCAGGAGCCTCCGCGCGCCCTGTCGGGAATTGGTCAGGGCGGTGTGAATGCTGGTCAGAAGGAAGAGCAGGCCCAGCACGAACGCACCGTAGAAATAGATTTTGCCCGTCGTCCCGAGCACCGCCGGAAAGAGGCTGACGGGGACGAGCAGAAGCGTCCAGATGACGATCTGCTGCGAGGTCAGGCGACCGTCGGGTTCGACCACCGGGAGCATCAGGATGCCCGCGCGCGCGTAGTCCTCGCGGTACATCCACGCGATGGCGAGGAAGTGCGGGAACTGCCACATGAAAAGTATGGCGAAGAGCGCCCATGCTTCGGTGCTCAGGCTTCCGGTGGCCGCCGTCCAGCCCATCAGTGGCGGCATCGCGCCGGGGAAAGCACCGACGATCGTAGAGAGAGACGTGCGCGTCTTGAGCGGCGTGTAGAAACACAGATACCCGGCAACGACCGCGAGCCCGAGCGCGGCGGTCAGGCCGTTGACGAAAAGCGCGAGGTAGGCTTCAGCGGCGAAGGTCAAAGCGGCCCCGAAGACGAGCGCCTGCGCGGGGGAGAGTTTTCCAGAAGGCAGCGGGCGCGAAGCCGTCCGCCGCATCAGCCCGTCGAGCCCGCGCTCCATGAACTGGTTGATCGTCGCGATCCCCGACGAGAGGAGCGCGATGCCGAAGAGAGCGTGGAAGAGGCCGGAGTAGTTTAAAGCGCCCTTCGAGCCGAGGCTGAAGCCCGCGGCGGAAGTGAGGACGATGAGAAAGGTGATGCGCGGCTTGGTCAGCTCGACGAAGGAGCCAACCTGAGCGCGCAGGGCCGCCGGCGGCGCGTCCGCGCGCACGACCGGCAGTTCAGAATCTACCTCGATAGCGATGCCCTTCATGTATGACTTGCCGCTTCCCTTTTTATTTGAATGTCGGTCAGTGATGCCCCAGCATCGGGAATTCGATGGCGGGCATCACTTCGAGAATGCTTCCGCGCAGCTCCGCCGTGAGCTGTTGCGCGGTGAAGCTGAAGTTGGACTCCTTGCTTTCCTTCGCGCCGACGGTGACGGACATCGTCTGCCCCTGCGGGTACTTCTCGTGCCAGGCGACGAGCGTGTAAGTGCCGGGCGGAACATTCTTGATCTCGAACTTGCCTTCCGGCCCGCTGACGGCGAAGAACGGATGGTTGAGCACGCCGATGTAGGCGCGCATCCACGGGTGTTGGTTGCACTTGACCGGGATCAACGTTTCGGCGCGCGCAAACTGCTTGGTGATGGGGGCCGCGCCGGGCGGCTGGCCCTGATTGAACTTGGTGTTCTTGGCGGCGTCAACATTGACGTTGTGCGACGTGGCGTCGCTGTTGGTGACCTCGATATTCTGTTTCGCCTGAATGCCGAGGACGTGCGGGACATAGTGGCAGCCCTTCTGGTCGAGCTTGACGGATTGGGAGGAAGGCGCAAACGAGAGGTTCGCGATGTTCTTGTCGCCGGCCTTGCCGTCCTTGATGTAAACGAAGACGTTCTCAAGTTTGTCGCCCTTGACGACGATGTCTTCGGCCACGGCCCCCGCGCCCACCTGCGCGCAGACCGGGTCCTGATCCATGCTGATCGGCTTCGGGGCGGGCGCGGCCCCCGAGAAGTTGATCGTGCCGACGATGCTCCCCTCGTTCCCCGACGGGGTGTAGGCGGTCGTGGCGACTTCCGTCTCGCCGCCTGAGGCGTCTTCAGGGGCATCCTTTTCGTCGTCGGCGCTGCTGCCGCAGGCCAGCGCGAAAGTGAGCAGGCAGAGCGAGACGAATAGCGCAACCAGCGTGCGCGCGCGGTGAGATGGCATGGGTGAAAAATCCTCCTCGGAATAAACTTGCTTTATGATAGCTCGAAAAGCCTCACGGCGAGAAATCGCGCGCGCCGCGCCGCGCCGCCGCGGCCACCTGCCTCTGGCGCGTGCGCTCGCGTGCGCGCCGCACCGCGGGCTCGCGCCGCGCCGAGACCTGCATCCTGCGTCGGGGCGGTCTCGCCGCGCGGCTTAAGGTCTGACCGTCGCGTCTCCTCTGGACCGCAGCGGTGTTTTGCGTCGTGCGCTGAACGCCGCGCATTCCGCCTCGTGATGCGACCGGACGCGCCGTTTCCACGGGCGGGGCTCCGCTCGTCGCGGGGACGGTGCGCGAGGTGCGCGCCTGCTCTTCGGGCGTCAGTTGCAGGAGATAGCGGACGAGCAGCCGGGCGTGATCGCCCTGATAGTCTGCCGCCTGCGGCGGGAGCGGGCCGTTGAAAATCCAGCGCTCGCCATCGCGCTTGAATAATTCCGAGGGCATGGCCGTGCCCGGCATGATGCGCTGCGGGTCGAGCAGCCAGCGGAACGTCCAGTCGGACTTGAGGCGCGTGCTGGAGTCGAGGAAGTTCGGGGCCGTCGCCGTCAGGTCGTGGCCCGCGTCGCCCGTCATGTGACACTTCAGACAGGGAGCGGCCTGCGACGTGAACAGCGCGCGCGCGAGGTTCTGCTCGTCCGGCGAGAGCGGCTCGAGAGATTCCTTGATGTAGGGCTCCTGCTGCGCCGAGACGGCGAGGAAGAAGCGGACGAGCGTGCGCAGCTCGTTCGGCGAGAAGTTGAAGGTCGGCATCCTCACTTTGAGATACTTGCGCACGCCGTTGCGGTTCTCGCCCGGCTGGGGCTTGAGCGTGCCCATCGTCTCCACGCCTTGTGCC
>JAIVJM010000287.1 GCA_020199995.1 Acidobacteriota bacterium
CCGTCTATCCGCCCTTTTTCGATGGCACGCTCAGCTAAACTCCCGCAGGCGCGGACGAGCGAACCGAGTTCGGAGAAGCGCGCATCAGTCGTGAAGCCCTGCCGGTAACGGTAGTAAATCTGCTGCACGATGCCGGCGGTCTTCAAGAGCCCATAGGCGAAATAAAAGACCGCGTTGCGCGGGTCGCGCCCGCTCAGGCGCGCGTAATGTTCGAGCAGCTCGCGGCGGCTGAGGTTGCCGGGCAGCGCCGTGAGGCCGAAGCCGAAACGCCTCCACTCTTCGGGGTCGTCAGGGTCAACCCAGTAGCCGAGCGTCGTCCCCAAATCCATCAAAGGGTCGCCGACCGTCGCCATCTCCCAATCGAGCACCGCGACGACGCTCGTCAGATCATTCGGCGCAAAAACCACGTTGTCGTATTTGTAGTCGTTGTGAATCAGCGACGCGCCCGAATCCTCCGGCGCGTGCGCGGCCAGCCAAGCTGCCAGCCGCTCGACCTCAGGCGCGTCGTCCGTGCGCGCGTCGGAGAACCTTTTCGTCCAGCCCTCGACCTGCCGCGCGACGTAACCATCGGGGCGTCCCAACTCGCCCAGACCAGCCCCGCGGTAATCTACCCCGTGAATCTCGACAAGGTTCTCGACGAACGACTCCGACAGGCGACGCATGACCTCCGGAGACAACGAGAGTCCTGCGGGCGCGCGCGCGCGCAGGATGACCCCCGCGACCCGTTCCATGAGATAGAAGGGCGCGCCGAGCACCGCAGTATCTTCGCAGTAGAGAATGGGCCGAGGAACTTTCGCGTAGACCGGGTGGAGGCGCGAGAGGATGAGGAACTCGCGCCCCATGTCGTGCGCGGTCCTGACCTTCGTGCCGAACGGCGGGCGGCGGAGCACGAACTCGCGCCCGCCCGCGCGCACCAGATAGGTGACCGCATCAACGTCTCCGGAGAAGCGTCTTCAGATGGACACTTCGACGCCGTACTTCCTGAGCGCGCTTCTCGCCACCACGGCCTTATGCACCTCGTCGGGGCCGTCGTAGATGCGCGCCGCGCGCTCGTGCCTGAACCAGTATGCGAGCGGCGTGTCGTCGGTCAGTCCGAGCGCGCCGTGAACCTGTATCGCGCGGTCGAGCACCTTCTGCAAGACGCCGGCGACGAAGAACTTGATGAGCGAGATGTCTTCGCGCGCGGCGGCCTGACCCTCCGACTCGATGCGCGCGGCGGTGTGCAGCACGAGCAGTCGCGCGGCGCTGATCTCGGCGCGGCTCTCAGCAATCCATGCCTGTACGCTCTGGCGGCTGCCCAAGGGCACGCCGGGCGAGAGCTGCCTGTGCGCGGCGTGCCCGCACATCATCTCGAAGGCGCGCTCGCAGATGCCGACCCAGCGCATGCAGTGGTGGATGCGGCCCGGCCCGAGCCGCTCCTGCGCGATACGGAAGCCGTCCCCCTCGCGGCCCAGCAGGTTACTCAGGGGGACGCGGCAGTTCTCGTACCTCACTTCGGCGTGGCTCGCGTAGTCGCTGCCCTCCTCGCCCATCACGCTGACGTTGCGGACGATGCGGAACCCTTCGGTGTCGAGCGGGACGATGATCTGGCTGGCCCTCCGGTGCGGGCTCTCGCCGTCGGGGTCGGTGACGGCCATCACGATGGCGAACGCGGCCCCTTCGGCTGACGAGGTGAACCACTTGTGGCCGTTGATGACGTAATGGCCGCCGTCCTTCAAGGCGGTCGTGCTCATCCACGTCGGGTTCGAGCCGGGGTGCTCGGGCTCGGTCATCGAGAAGCAGCTCCGCACCACGCCGCGGACGTGCGGCCAGAGGTAAAGCTCTCTCTGTTCGGGCGTGGCGTGCTCCATCAAAACTTCGAGGTTGCCCGCGTCCGGAGCCTGACAGTTGAAGAGATAGTGACCGACGGGCGTCGCGCCCAGCTCCTCGCTCACAAGCGCGAACTGTGAGAGCCCGAGGCCGAGGCCGCCGTATTCCTTTGGCAGTTGCGGAGCCCACAGGCCCAGCGCCTTGACCCGCTCGCGCTTCTCTTTGAGGGCGGGGAGCAGGTCGCGGAACGGGCGATTCAGGAAATCGCGCTCGAGCGGGAAGACTTCTTCACGGATGAACTCGCGAATCCTTGAAAGCAATCGGGGGAACGTATTCTCGGCGGCTTGATTCATAAGATGAAGTGCCCTTGAGTCGGCTCGCGTTCTGTTTCGACCCGGCACCCGAGTCGTGGGAATCATATCGGCTCTGATGTCGAACTGACGTTAACATATCACCGCCGAGTCACTCTCGACGGGCGTCATTTCCTGCGCCTCCGGTCGGGGGCGGCGCGCTGCTTCTGTTTGTCTTCCGCCTTCTTCTTCCCTTGCGTCTTACTGCTAACAGCCTCGGCGGAGGCGTCTTTATCATTTCCCTTCCCGGCTGTGCCGAGAGCTTTGCGGACGAGCGTTTCGTCGGGCGGACGACCGTCGGCGAAGGCGAAGACGTGATAGTGGTCGCGGTTCTCGCGGAGCACTTCGATGCGGCCCTCGTCCTTCAGACGCGCCAGCAGCGCCATCACGAACTCCTGCTCAGGGGCCGCCATGTAGCCGTAGTAAATGTCGAAGGCAAGCCCTGTGGTGTGCGGCGGCACGTCGTTCTGCGTGGCGTTGGGGTTCGTCTCGCCGAGCTGCGCCTGGTACTCGTCGGTGCGCACCAGCGAAGTGATTGGCAGGGGCCGCTCGAACTTCTGCTCGTATGCGCGCGCGACTTCTTCGAGGAGCGCGAGCGCCGCCGGACGGAGGAAGCTCAGCAGACGTATCTTGAGATTTTTCCGCGACACGGCGTCACTCAGGTCATAGTTGCGCCCGCCGAAGTCGCGCGCGAGCCCGGCCACCGACTCGTACTCGGAGACGAGCATGCGCCGCCGCTTCTCCCGCTTATAAAACGAGTCGAGCAGGCTTTTCTCCTTCTTCAGCTCAGCCTTCGCCTTCACTTTTTCTACGGTCTGCTTCCGCAGCTCGGCGCGTCGCTCGCGCTCGCGCGCCGGGGTCGCGCTCGTCTCCTTCCCGAGTTCGGCCAGCTCGCCTTCGAGCACCTTGAGCGTCTCGTCTATCCGCTCGTACTCTCGTCGCAGCTCTTCGTCGCCGCCGTAGAGCGTGACGCGCTGGCCGCCGGGCTCTTCGTAATGCGTGAACGGCCCGTCGTCCGCGCCCCAGCCCACGCCGTAGAGGATGAAGCCCGCGCCGAGCGGAGGCACTTCGACGAATTCGCCCTCGCGGACGAGCGTGATGAGTTCCGCGCTGTCGTGCGGCGTCCGGAGCCTCTGCTCCCTCGACTCCGCGGCCTGAACGGCGAGGAAGCGCCCACGCTCGCTGTAATGACGCAGCTGCGCGGGCGTCTCCACCTCCGCTTTGCGCCCCATGGGCTCGCCCCTCTCCGCTTCGGCTTTGAGCGCCGCCTGCTTCCACGGATCGAGGGCCTTCGGCTCGATTGTTTCGGGCGGAGACATGACGGGCTCGGCCCGCTTTCGACGAAGCGCGGCGGGTAGGAAGACCGCCCCGAAGGCTAAGACCGCCAGCACGGACACGAACAGGTAGAGCCACTTTGAAGAATTGATGCGCATGCCCTCGTTAAAAAAAGACGTCTGACGAATCAGGCTCAGGGGAGTTGAATCATTCTATCGTGGAGGCGGTGCTTCAGGCCACGTCGTCCGCCGCGGGGAGAGGCTTCGCGTGCGAGTGCATTGGAGGAGAGGACGGGGCGGCGTCGCCCCTTCGCGTGCGCGCCGCCGGACCGAGCCCGCGCGGCGTGCGGACTGTGGGAAAGTTGAAGAGGTTGTGTGAAGAAGCAAACAAGAGCTTCGGGCTAGTGCATCCTGAACGGGCCGCCCGGAGGCTCGGGCTCTAAACCGGGGCGGGTCGAATCCTGGACGACTTCGTGCATCTCCAGCGCGTTCGGCCCGGAGAAGGCCTCCTTCGGCAGCGTCCCGGACTGCGCGTGCCCCTTCACGAATTCGTCCGAGCGCACCCAGTTGAGGAAGTCCTGCCGGCTCTCCCACGTCGTGAAGACCACGTAGGGGTCGCCCTCGTTGACGGGGCGCAAGACCTGATTGGAAATAAAACCCGGCATCTTGTCCACCAGCCCTGCGCGCTCGCGGAACCTCTGCTCGAAGGCCTCGGCGTACTCCTGCGTGACGTAGATGCGGTTGGCGACAGTGATCATTCCGGAATCTCCTTTGGCTCCATCATACCACCCCGCACTGTAAACCTTCTGCCGCCCGTCGTGCGCGCGCTCATTTGACTGAGGCCAGCACGCGCTTGATCAACTCGTCGGGGTTCGCCTGATGCCAGCGCCACACGATGACGAGGTCGTGCTCCGGGTCTATCCAGATCGTGTTGGAGCCGTAGCCGAGCGCGGCGTAGCTCGACTCGGGCGCGCTCGGCCACTGCTTGCGCCCCGTGTTCAGCCACCAGAGATAACCGTAGTCCGGCTTGACGGGGCCGGGCGTCGTCGCCGCGCGCACCCACGCTTCCGAGACGAGCCGGCGTCCACGCCAACGCCCCCCGCGCAGGAAGAGGAGGCCGAAGCGCGCCTCGTCGCGCGTGCCGATCCAGAGCCCGCCGCCCCAGCGCGTCCCGCCGCTCACGGACGCCATCTTTTTGCCTCCTATCAAAACGTCAGAGTTGGAGTAGCCGTGATACCGCCACGCGTCGGAGGCCCCGATGGGGCGCATCACTTCGTCTCTCAGAACCTCCGGCAGTGGCTTGCGCCAGACGCGCAAAAGCGAGAGCGCGAGCCGGTTGATGCGGACGTCGTTGTACTCCCAGAATGTGCCGGGCTCGCGCAACTGTCGCGGCCCGCGCTGTCCCTTGCCGAACTGCTCGACGCCGGCGAAGTCGTGCGGCTTGCCCCACATCACACCTTCCCACTCGCTGGTCTGGAGCGCGTGATGCTCCCATGTCACGCGCGCGTTGCGCGGCGACGAGTAGCCGCCGTCGGCGATGTAGTCGCCGACGGGGTCTTTGATGTTCTTAATCAACCCGCGGTCGAGCGCCACCCCGAGCAGCGTGGAGAGAAAGCTCTTGGCGACGCTGTAGGTCGGGTCGCTCCGGCGCGTGTCGCCCCACTCGGCGACGATGTAGCCGCGGCGGAGGATGATGCCGTTGGTCTCCCCGCGCTCCTTGGGAAGTGGGCCGAGCAGCGCGCCGAAGGTCTCGACCTGCGCCGAGAAATCCCTCGGGACTTTACTCTCCTGCGTCTTCGCGTAGGCGACGGCCCGCTCAAGCAGCGCCGCGTCCATCCCGACCTCTGCGGGGCGCTTGTGTCGCCAACCCTCGCCGCGCGGCGGGTAATAGACTTGCGGCGGCGGCGCGGCCCGCGCAGCACGCGCCGCGCTCTGGGCCGACGCATTCCGCGATAGAGTGATGAAGCCGCACGGCGCGCACAGGACGAGCACGGCGAGTGTCTTGACGAGCTGACGAATCATCTTGATTCCTTCGACTGTCGAAATTCGGGCGCGGGCGCTTGAAGCCGGTCGGCATGACCATTCCGCCGCCCGCGTCATTGTTTGACTTAAACCCGGACTTCAATCCGGTGTCTTGTTGAGCGGGTGGCCGTACGTCAGCCATTCGTCTGCGCCGAAGCGAAAGATCAGGGGGGCCGGAAGCTGCCTGCTTTCCACCGTGATGGACTCGGGCAGCCAGCCGGAGTTGAGGCCGGTATCCTGCTGCGCCAGAGTGAGGCCGGCGACCTCGCCGATGTCCTTCCCTTCGAGCGTCAGGAAGTCCGTCCCCCCACGCTCTAAGACGCTCGTACATCGAGGCGAAGCGCTCTTCCCACAGTATCTCCAGCAGGTGTGGGACGGTGTGGACATCGGCGATGACGCCGTCAATGTGGAGGTCGAGGTAGCTGCGCAGATACGAGTCCGAGTTCAGGACCCACGCATAGACGAGCTTGAAGCTCTCGCCGCCCGACGCGGCCTGCGCGGCCTTCGCCGCCATGATTGATTTGAAGAGGCCGAACTTGATGGTGGGAATGACGCTCCCGTTCGCGTAGGTGAATCTTTGCTGCCCGCCCGCCCTGAAGCCCGCCTCCACATCGCGCGCGACCTTCTCTTCGTCAATGCCCACCGCCACGTTATCTCTCGTCCGGTCGTAGGCGTTCAGGAATTCGACGTTCGACAGCGAGCCCACGGTGATTAAGATTGCCACGCCGTCGCAGACTGGGTGGCCGGAAAGGTTCTCGAACACGACACGGACGAACTCGTTGATGTCGAACGAAGGCGTCTTGATGTCGAAGGCGATGAGGGCGAGGTCGAAGTCGTTTGCGGGGTCTGTGAGCAGTCCTTTGAGTCCGTTCAGATAAGTGGCGAGACTGTTCTCGGGGATGAAGGCATTCGAGCCGATGGTGCCGTGACTCACGAAGTAGCGGTCGGGCTCTTGGGCGTCGAAACAGATGTCCGGTTCGAGCGCATTTGCGCCCGCCGCCAGAAACTCCGCGGCCTCGCGTAATGTGTTGGGGTTATGACCCATGATGTAGAATTTTTGTTTTTGCATAGGCTCACACCGGCGAGAGAGCGAGGGTTTAGAGTGTGGAGGCGGGGTCGGGCGAGCGGGGGTAGAAAATTCCGGGACGCCCGGCCCACGGCATCGGCGCGGGCTCCGGAATTCACGGCCCGCCTGCTGCCGCGTGACGCCCCGGAACCATTGAAGCGAAGCGGCGCGAGACGGCGCGGGGCGTCGCAAGCTCTCGCGACGTGCCTGTGCGTCTCGTGCCGCTTCGCTTCAGCCTGACCGGCCCGGACGAATAGGCCGGGAGGATTGCAGGGCCGGGAGCCGGGCGCTGCCCCGGCTCCTAAACGCTCCTCTCGCGCGCGACGTAGTAAAGTGAGGCCGCGGCAAGCGCCATCGTGATAATGCCGAAAAGCAATTTGATGGAGCTGCCGCACTTCGGGCAGATCACCACCTCGATCCCGCCGATGTCAACGACCATCGTCAGCCCGAGGAAGAACAGCCAGATGGCGGCCACCATCAGGATACCTTTACGCATGTGATTTTCTCCTTTAGTGGTCGCAGCGTGAGAGAGGCCCCACGACAGGGGCGACCTGACCCTGTCGTGGGGTAACGCACCAAAGCTTGTTTGATACCGATGCCTTGTAAGCTTACTTCGGACTATCGAGAAAGACTCTCTATTCAGCGGGTGCGCGAGGATTGAGCCGCGGAGAAGATAGTGCGGCGCGGGGCGGGTGTCAATAGTTTGCCGGGATGTTTTAAGCGGCGATGCGCTCGGCGGGCTGCTCGACCCAACAG
>JAIVJM010000117.1 GCA_020199995.1 Acidobacteriota bacterium
GCACGACGCCCTCGCAGGAGGCGATGGAGCAGGCGGACGCCCTTCTCATCATCGGCTCGTCATTCCCCTACATGGAGTATTTGCCCAAGCCCGGCCAGGCCAAAGGCGTGCAGATTGATGACAAGCCAGACCGCATCGGCCTGCGCTTCCCAGTCGAAGTCGGTCTCGTCGGCGACGCGAAACCGACCGTTGCAGCGCTCTCAAAATTTATCGCGCGCAAGGAGGATCGAAGCTTTTTGGAGCAGGCGCAAGAAGGAATGAAGGAGTGGTGGGAGTTGATGCGCACGCGCGCGATGCGCGACGACGTTCCGATCAAGCCGCAGCGCGTGGCTTGGGAGTTATCTGAACTCGCGGCGGACGACGCGATCATCTCGACCGACTCCGGCACGATCACGACGTGGATCGCGCGGCAGTTCAAGATTCGCGGGCAACAGAAGTTCAGTTGTTCGGGCACGCTAGCGACGATGGCCCCGGGTCTGCCTTACAGCATCGCGGCGAAGATCGCTTTTCCCGAACGACAATCAATCGCGTTCGTCGGCGACGGCGGCTTCACGATGCTGATGGGTGAATTCCTGACGGCTGTGAAATATAACCTGCCCATCGTCGTCGTCATTATCAAGAACAACACACTCGGACAGATCAAGTGGGAGCAGATCGTTTTCCTCGGCAACCCTGAATACGGCTGCGAGCTGCACAACCCGGACTTCGCGCGCTACGCCGAAGCATGCGGCGGCGTCGGCTTCACTGTCGAGAAGCCTGACGAGATACGCCCGGCACTCCAGCACGCGATGGCCGCGGGTAAGCCCGCAATTGTCGAAGTCTTGGTTGATCCGTTTGAACCGCCGATGCCGTCGAAAGTGACCTTAGAGCAGGCTGCACACTTTGCAGAGGCGCTGGCAAAGGGGCAGCCCGCGGGCGGAAAGATCGCGCTGACGCTCTTCCGCGACAAATTGAATGAACTTTTCTGAGGACGCCAAAGGCGAAAGCGTTGCCGACAGTGAAGGGGACACGGTATGAAGCAATTGAGTAAGCCTGAAGTGGTCGTCGTGACGGGCGCATCGGCAGGGTTGGGGCGCGCCATCGTTCAAAGGTTCGCGCGCGAGGACGCATATATCGGATTGCTGGCGCGCGGGCGCGACGGTCTCGAAGGCGCGCGTAAGGATGTCGAGGAGTTGGGCGGTAAAGCTCTAGTCTTGCCGACAGACGTGGCCGATGCGGACGCGGTCGAACGGGCGGCGGAAGCCGTTGAAAATGAGTTTGGGCCAATAGACATCTGGATCAACAACGCGATGGTCTCCGTCTTCTCCCCCGTCAAGGAGATGAAGCCGGAGGAGTACAGGCGCGTGACGGAGGTGACCTACCTCGGCTACGTCTACGGCACGCTGGCCGCACTCCGGCGGATGCTGCCGCGAGACCGGGGCGTCGTCGTGCAGGTCGGCTCGGCCCTCGCCTACCGCGGCATCCCCTTGCAGTCGGCCTACTGCGCCGCCAAGCACGCCGTCCAAGGATTCATGGATTCGCTGCGCGCGGAGCTGTTGCACGACAAGTCGAAGGTGCGGGTGACGATGGTGCAGATGCCCGCGATGAACACTCCGCAGTTCGGCTGGGTTAAGTCTCGCCTGCCCAATAAGCCTTTGCCCGTGCCTCCCATCTTTCAGCCTGAAGTCGGAGCAGAGGCCGTCCACTTCGTCGCGCATAACGACCGGCGCGAGATGTACGTCGGCTTCCCCACCGTCAAGGCCATCGTCGGCGACAAATTAGCCCCCGGCTACGCGGATCGTTACCTCGCGCGTAACGGCTACGAGGCGCAGCAGACGGGCGAGCCGGACGATCCGAACCGCCCCGACAACCTGTGGGGGCCGGTGGCCGGGGATCGCGGCGCGCACGGGCCGTTCGATGATCGTTCGAGCGACTGGAGTGCGCAGCTCTGGGCGACGGAGAACCGCAACTGGCTAATGATGGCCGGAGCCGGCTTGGCCGGACTGGTGCTCGGTCTGACTCTCGACCTGAACGATGAAGGTAGAAGACGGAAAGCTTCGCGGAAAAGTGAAGACCAAGTAGGACTACTTGAATGTTAGGGGAAGCGCCCTTCGGCGGCGCGTCAAACGAAAAGGAGGTAGTGCAGATGAACTTCGGAAAAGCGTTTTTAGCGGGCGTGGTCGGAGGCACGGTGATGACCATCATTATGGCTCTGGTGCGCGCGACGATGATGCCGCAGGCGAACCCGGAGATGATGCTCGGCACGATGACGGGCAGCATGCCGGGAATGGGGACGTGGGTCATGGGCTTAGTCATCCACTTAATACTCTCCGGCGTCATAGCCCTGATCTACGCGGTCGGGTTCGAGTACGTGACGCACCGCGCCGGGGTGCTGACGGGGCTCGGGTTCGCAATCATCCACCTCATCATCGGCGGCGTCGTCATGGGAATGATGCCGATGATGCACCCGATGATCCCGGAGCAGATGATGCCGCCCGGCGCGTTTATGTCGGGCATGGGGATGATGGGCACGGGGCTGTTCGTGCTGGAGCACCTCATCTACGGCGCGATAGTCGGCGCGATGTACACGCCTGTTCACGGTGAACTCAGAGCAGGCGCTGAAGCATAGCGAAGCGGAAGCCGGGCGGCGGCTTCAAGCGATAAGGAACTGGGATGCCCGGCGTGCCTCAAAGCTCGCTGGTGTCGTCCTCTACCCATTAGGGCGAAGGCATTAAGAAGAGGGAGGAAAATCTTATGGCTTTACAGACGGGAGAGCGCTACCGCTGTCCAGACCCGGAGTGCGGTTGCGAGATCGAGGTCACGAAGGGCGCAGCGCCGGGCAAGGGGGGCGACCAAGCTCCGCGCTGCTGCTGCGGCAAAGAGATGGAGAAGGTCGGCTGAGGCGACCGCTCCGCATATCAACTGAAAGGAGAAGACTGAAATGACCGCGATAGAGCTTCTGAAGAACGACCATAGAGAGGCGCTGAGCATGATCGAGCAGCTTGAGAGCACCGGTGAGGGTGCGACCGGCAGCTCAAGAATAGAGGTATTCAATCAGCTCAAAGGTGCGCTCACGCTTCACACCAAACTGGAAGAGCAGTTCTTCTACCCTGCGCTCGAAAACTTCGACGAGACCCGCGATCTCATCAAGGAGTCTTACAAAGAGCACAGAGAGGTGGATGAGTTGCTCACCAAGATGAGCGGGCACGGCGAGGGCTGGGAAGATCAACTGAGCGAGCTGAAAGGCGACATCGAGCACCACGTGGACGAAGAAGAGAACGAAATGTTTCCGCAGGCTGAGGAGTTGCTCGGCCAGAGACGGCTTCAGGAGATAGGCCGCCAAATGGAGGAGATGAAACGAGGCCAATCTGCGACCGCTTAACTGAAGTGAGCCGCTGGTTGCCTTGGCCGGGTTGAGGGTTACGCAAACAAAGGAGAGATGCTATGAGCCGGACGGATACTGATAGACAAGGCGGCGAAGGTGAAAGCCGCGCCACCTACCTGCCGAAGGAAGAGGCCGGGATTTCGTTCCCGCCGGAGCGCACGGCGCTGCTCGTGATTGATCCCGTCAACGACTTCCTCTCCGAGGGAGGAGCCGGATGGGAGTTTGTGAAAACCACTGTGGAAAAGAATGACGTGATCGGCAATCTGAAACGCGCCATCGAGGGCGCGCGCGGTCGCGGCATCCCGGTTCTCTTCGGCCCGATGGCTTACACCGAGGAGGACTACGCCGACGAGCAGTTACAACGAAAGAGCGGCATCAACCGCCTGATGTTCGAGACGAAGATGTTTCTGGCAGGCAGTTGGGGCGCAGACTTCCACCCCGACCTGCAACCACAGGAGGGCGACACGGTGCTCCTGCCGCACAAGAGCATTGACGTGTTCGAGACCGACCTGCCCGAGCACCTCCGGCGGCTGGGCGTCACTCATCTGGTGATCGCCGGGATGACCGCCAACCTGTGCTGCGAGTCAACGGGGCGGCACGCCATGGAAGCGGGCTTCGACGTGACGTTTCTTTCGGACGCCATCGGGGCGGCGGGCATCCCCGCTTACGAGGCTTCGATTCGCGTGAACTATCCGCTCGTCGCTAACGCCGTCATCTCCGTGGACGAGTTCCTGACAGCCGTGGACGCTTCGACCGGAAGTCCGCTTGACGTGCATCCGGGCGACACGGTGCGCGGCTCGGATCACGGGGAGATCGGCACGGTTGACAAGGTCGTCGAAGCGACGGAGGAGCACGAGGCCTATCTGCTCGTGCCGCGCGGGATGATCTTCAAGACGGACACCTACGTCCCGCTGGACGCAGTGGTCAAGCGCGCTGGGAAGGATGTCTTCATCAACATCCCGAAGTTGGTCGTCGGAGAGATGCCCTGGACGGAGCCGCCTTCGCGGGCTGAACGGCGGGCGAAGCTCGGCCCACGTGCCGCAGAGGTGGATAAGCTCTACCGCTCAAAGTCTCCATCCGTTCACGCGCGGTCAGCCCGCGGCGCAAGCTGATGAGCAGGAATGGAACTTTGTAATCCATCTCATCCACGGCGCAGCGGAAGACCGAAGATGCGGTGGTGCGCAGCGGCGAAAAGGTTAGGGAGGATTCCGCCGCGAGATGGACGGCGTGGCTGAGGGCCTACAGAAGCTGGCAAGCCAAGACGCAGCCTGTCATCAATCCGGGCAACAACCCGTCGAGTAAGACGCTGGTTGTAAGCCGACAGCGATCATCCACGGTTATCATCCCGGTAGCTGAGAGATGGCCGCTGAAAACTGAACAATAAGAAGGGTACCAAGGAGGACACCCATGAGATGCCTAGCGCTGACACTAACACTTGCAATAGCGGCCTTGGCCTTCGGCGGATTTGCGTCGAGCCAAGTGACCAGTCCTACAAACACGAAGTCGCCCGATCAGGCGACCACAAAGGCACCGGATCAGGCGAGCGTTGAGCAGATCATCGCAGGCTGGAAAAGCAAGCCGCAGGAGCTTGCGCGCCAGATGATCGCCA
>JAIVJM010000118.1 GCA_020199995.1 Acidobacteriota bacterium
GTGCCCACTGTGCCGGTTGTCCTTCACGGGCGCGACTTCTACCACGCGGCGGAAGTGTGTAGCAACTGAAAGTCTTGCGCTGAAAGCGCATAGTTTCAACTAGCGTGCTGGAACAATGAAAAGGGCGCAGTGGCGGGCCGTTTTTTGCGAGCCCGCCCCGCGAATCTCACCGTTGCCCCTCGGCCTTTTCCGCTTCTCCCACCAACACGTTCAGGGGCGCGGCCACGACGCGCGTGTGATAGCGCTCGGCGGAGGCGCGGCGCGCGGGCGTCCACGGGTACCGCTCGGGCGCGGCGTAAGGATAGCTCTTCATCCCGTGGAACGGGAGCGGCGCGACCTCGTCGGGGCTCGCCGAGTTGATGTCCATCTCTTTGCTGAAGCCGTCGGCATAGAGCAGGAACGTGCGCGTCCACCCAACGGGGAGCGGCGCGAGCCGCGTCGCGTCGAAGGAGAGCGAGAGCGCGTCGCCGGGGCGCGAGATGACGAAGCTGTCGTCAACCGTTTGGAGCAGCTCGCGCACGTCGCCCTCTCGCGTGTAGCGCCCCGCCATCGTCTTCCACGGCGAGGTGGCCGAGACGCGCGTGTAGTCGTAACCGTAGGGCTCACGCCCGTCCGGCGTCGTCTCCGCCGAGAAGCCGCGCCAGCTCAGGTCAGCCGTCAAAGGCCGCAGGCTCTTCAAAGTGACGGGGAAGCCGCCGCCTGAAGTGTCCACGAGAATTTGGTCCCAGTAGATGCGCATGTTGGTCAGGACGCGCACCTCGCGGCTCTCTGAGAGGAATTTCCCCGTGAGGTCTACGACGACCGTCTGCGGGCGTCCGACGGGGATGCCGATGTCTTCGATGACCGTCCGCCACTCGCCGCGCGTGTCCCTCACCTGAAGCGCGGGCGGCTTGAGCGAGAGGCCGCGCTGCGAGGCGGCGACGTTGTCGCTTGAGAAGGCGTAGTCCGTCCAGCCCGTCATCAGCAGCAGGACTCGTTCGCCGGAGCGCCCGAGCCGGCCACCTCCGACGGAGCGCACGACGGGCTTGACGTTCGCCGCGGGCGCGTCTTGAGCATCGTCCCTCAGGTCGAGCACAAGCGCGTGCTCGTCGGCGTAGCCGCGTATGCCCGCGAGCCCGAAGTCGGCAGGATACCGCCTGTCCATCTCAGAGATTGTCGCGAGCACGTCGTGACCGTGCTCGTCGCGCGCGGCGGCGGGCGGGCGGGCGTCGCGCGTCGCGTAGAGTTTGAACTGCTTCGAGGTCGGGTTGCCGAGCCCTTCGTTCGGATAGACCTCGACGCCCGCAGGGTGCGCGACTGCGACGAGCTTGAGGTGATCTATAAAGAGCGCCTCTTCAAGCTCGTTCGTGACGCGCAGCTCGTAGCGTCCTTCACGCTCCTTCAACTGGTCGCCGCGGATGCGCACATACTCGTCCGGGTCGGGCTCGGCGCGCACGCCCGGCGCGGCCCAGTAGCCCAGCTCGCCGCCGCCCATGAAGTCCGTGATGAAACGAAACCGCTCGCCGTCCCACGCGTAGAGGTACGGGCACGAAGAGGGCTTGCGGTCGAGTTCAGTGACGGTGGTACTGACGGCGACCGTCGGGGCGGACGCGCCCTTCGCGCCCTTCGCGCCGACCTCCGTCTCGGTCTGCACTATCCCTGCCGGCCACAGCACGCGCACGGCGTCCACGCCCGCGCGCTGGCCGATGCCGAAGACGAGGTCGGCGGGCGCTGGCGCCGGTGTGGCCGCGTAAGTCTCGGCGCGCTGGTGCAGGCTTCCGGCGCGGATTTCGACCTTCGCGCCGACGCCGCCGCGGTTGCTCACCCGGCCCGCGAGCCGCACGCGCACCGAGGCGTTGCGGTTGCCGCCCTCGTTGCGCGCGAAGACGAGACCGCCCCCCGCCCTGACGAGAATTAAATCAGTGTCGCCGTCGCCGTCTACGTCGCCCGACGCGAACCTACCCGCCAGAGAGTTCTTTTCGCCCGCGCCGATGATCCCCCCGGCTGCCTGCTCGCTCACGTCCGTCCAGGCGTCGCCAGCGTTGCGGATGACGCGCACCCCGTCGCCCTGCGCCGACGAGATGATGGCCACGAGGTCGAGCAGCCCGTCGTTGTCGTAGTCGAGGAACTGTGCGGCCTTCGCGCCCATCGTCCCCGGCAGCCGGGCGGCGTAGGAGAAGCGACCCCTGCCGTCGCTCAGGGCGAACACGCCGGGCGCTCTGTCGTTCGTGAAGAAGAAGTCCGTGAAGCCGTCCTTGTTCACGTCGCCCGCCGCGACCGAGTTCAACGGCTCGCCCTTTTCTGTGAGCCCGACCTCAGCCGCGACATCGCGGAAGCTCCCGTCGCGCAGGTTCTTCCAGAGCGCGGGCGGCGCGTCGGAGCTGGCGACAAAGAGGTCTACGTCTCGGCGGTTGTCGTAGTCGGTCGGCACGACCGCGACGGCGTGACCGGCGGGGGCGTTGAGCTTCGCCGCTGCGGTCACGTCGGCGAAGGTTCCGTCGCCGTTATTGCGGAGCAGAAGGTTCGGCGCGGGCGTCGTCGCTTGCGTCCCCGCGCCCGCCTTCCGCACGTCCGCGCCGCCCGCGATGAAGATGTCGAGGTCGCCGTCGTGGTCAACGTCCACCAGCGCGGCGGCGGGCGACCAGTAAGGGTATTCGGGGACGCGCGCCGCCGCCGTTACGTTCGTGAAGCGACCGCCGCCCGCGTTGCGGTAGAGCGTGAGCGTCCCGCCTGTGACGAAGAGGTCTGGCTTCTCGTCGTTGTCGAAGTCGCCCGCGACCACGCCGCCGGCGATGGACTTCGCGCTGCCGCCGCCGAGCCCCGACTGCGCGGTCACGTCCGTGAACTTACCGCCGTCGTTGCGATAAAGCGTGCGGCCCGTGACGTTCACAGCGAAGAGGTCGAGGTCGCCGTCGCCGTCAAAGTCGAAAAGCACGAGGCCGCTGCCGACGTACTCGCGCGGCCCGCCCCCTTTCTGCGCGGTCGCGCCCGTCTCCTTCGGCGCGGGCAGGACGCCGGAGGTCGCGTCCTTGAAGGTGACTTCGGGCGTGCGCTTGTCAACCACGTCCCGTTCCGCGCCGGTCGAGCTGACGGCCTCGGCGTAGCGGCCCTGTTCGAGGTAGTTCTGGCCGATGGTGGTCGCCGCGCCGCTCTCTCGGAGCGTCTGAAACTGCTGGACGAGCCGCTGCCCCTCTTCGCGCCGGCCCGCACGCAAAAGCGCCGTCCCCAAATTGTAGAGCGCGGTGCCGTTGTAGGGCTCCTCCAAGAGCGCGACGCGGAAGGCGGCGATGGCTTCGGGGTATTTGCGCTGCTGCGCGTAGAGCTGCCCCATCTGGACGTTCGCGCCCACGTCGCGCGGGTCAATCTTGAGGACGCGCTGGAACGCGGCCAGCGCCTCTTCGGGCTTGTTCTCGGACTTGGCAATGAGGCCGAGGACGTAATACGGCTGCGGGGCTTCGGGCGCGGCTGAGGCGGCGGCGAGCGCCTCCTTGCGCGCGTTCGCGGCGTCGGGCAGGTAGAGCAGCGCGATGGCGAGGTTGATGCGCGCCAGCGCGAGCCGCGGGTCAATCTTGAGCGCGCGGCGGAACTGCTCGGCCCCCTCCATGTGCTTGAACTGTTCGAGCAGCGCGACGCCCAGATTGTTCGCGCGGTATGCATCCTCGCGCGCCTCGGCTGAAGCGCTCGACTGCGGGGCCGCGCCGCCGCGCCGCCACGACGGGAGAGCGACGAGCGCAAAGGCGAGACAGAGAACAGTGACTGCGACCAGACGTGAACGATTGCTCATATAAGATGATTGAATAACAGGCATGGTGTCGAACGCAAACAGCGCCGCGAGCAGGCGGTCACAAACAGCACCGCGAGCGGTCTTCCGGGCGGGTGCGCAGACATCAGCGATGTGTGCCCCCGTTAACATTGACCCGCCCGGAAGACCGCTCGCGGTGCTGTTACTGCGTCGGCCTCGTCGTCGTCTTCCTCGCGCTCACGGTCGCGGCAATCTTCCGCTTCAGACGCAAAGGAGCCGGGCTGGAGGAGGAGTACCTGACGCCCGGCTATCCACTGACGCCCCTCGCGTTTCTGGCGCTCGTCGCTTTGCTTCTCATCCTCCTCGGGGGCAATAATCCGAGGCAGGCGTTGCTCGGCACGGGCGTCGTGGCGCTGGGGCTGCCCGTCTACTACCTCTTCTTCCGTGGCCGCGGTCAGCGCGGAGGTGGACTCGGGCGGCGCGGACGAATGACGGCATTAATAATCGAAGGAGAGATTTTGACTCTATGACATGGATCAAGACCATCGCGGCGGCGGAGGCCGACGAGAAATTGCTGCGGGCGCTGGAGGCGGCGCGCGAGTTTTACCCCGCGGAGTACGCGCAGCCCGTCCATGCCGTGGACGACGGCGAGGCCGCCGGCATCGTCTCGTCGCACAGTCTCATCCCCGAGGCGCTCCACCACGCCTTCGCCACCTTCGGCGTGCTCATGTCGCCTGAGCTGCCATTGACGCGTGAGCAGCACGAGATGATTACCACAGTCGTCTCGGTCGAGAACCGCTGCCATTATTGAATCGAGTCTCACGCAGAGTTTCTGCGTCGCGTGACACTCGATGAAGAACTCGTGGCGGCGCTGCGCGACGACTACCGCACGGCCCCGCTCGCCGAGCGCGACCGCGTCATGCTCGACTACGTGGCGCAGCTCACGACAGACGCCACGCGCGTCACGCCCGGGCATCACGAGCGTTTGCGCGCCGCGGGCTTCGACGACCGCGCGATTCTGCAAATCACGCTCATCGCCTCGTGGTTCAACTACATCAACCGCGTCGCCGACGCGCTCGGCGTGGGCCGCGACTGAAAGGGGCACGCCGACGCGCCCACCGAGGGCTCGCAGAAAGTGCCGGGGCACATGCCGCGACGGGCATGTGTGAATGGAGCGAGGGGGCGCCCCGCGCGGGGCGCCCCCTCTTTGGCAAGCCGCTCTCGTCAGTCTCAGAACTGTAGCTTCAGCCCGAACTGGATGATACGCGCCGACTCACCAGTCTGAATCACGTTCGTCGCCGTGTTCGGCGCGACCGTGGTGCAGCAGGTCCTCCCGAACTGCGAGCTGCCGAGGGTGGGCGAGCCCACCGACGCGCTGCGCGGGTTGTCGAAGTTCGGGTGGTTGAAGGCATTGAACATCTCGGTGCGGAACTGCAGCCTGAAGCGCTCGGTGATGCTGAACATCTTGACGATCCCGAGGTCAACGTTCCAGTAGCTGGGGCCGCGGAAGATGTTCCTGCCCGAGCCGTTCGTCCCCGGCGGGGGGATGGCGAACGCCTGACCGTTCTCGAAGACCACGGGCCCGATCACGTTCGGAATCTCCTGCAACCGCGCGCGCACGCTCGGGTCGAGCACGAGGGCTCGCGAGACGTGCGCCGCGTTGCCGGTGCGCTGTCCGCTGTTGACCTGAAAGGGCTCGCCCGTCATGAAGGTGTAGATCGTGTTGATGGTCCACCCGCCGAGGATGTGGTTGAGCGGGCCGGGGATGTCGCCCAGAAGCCGGTGCCCGCGCCCGACCGGCACATCCCAGCCGGACGCCGCAGTCAGGACATGCCTGCGGTCGAAGTCCGAGACCGCCCACTCGTTGCGTAAATCGCGGATGTCGGCGACCGCGCGCGAGGTGGTGGTGCTCAAAGCGCCGCCCGAAGACGTGCCCACCGGATCGACCGACTGGTTGTCCATGGACTTGCCGAAGGTGTACGACATGTTCAGGCCGAGCCCGCTGGCGAAGCGGCGGCGCAGCGTGAACTGCGCGGAGTGGTACATCGAGCTGCCGCTGTTGTCAATGTAGGTGATCCGGCTGAACTGCTGGTTGGGCCGGAGCCTGAAGGCAAGCGACGTGTTCTCGATGCGTTCGGCGAAAGCGCCCGCGGCGTTCGACGCGAGCTGTGACTGTACCGTGCTGGAGTTGACGAACGCGGCGTTGATCGTCGAGACGCCGGCACTGAGGAGTGGAATCTGCGATGACGCGAAGGCGGGGACGCAGGCCGGCAGCGCGGTGTTCCGCGTGGCCCCGCTCGGCAGACAATTGGTCGCGATGTTATTAGCCTGCAACATGAGGAATGACGAGAGGATGGGCGCCGCGTCAATCTGGTTGATGTCGTAGGCCATGAGCAGGCGCAGGCCCCGGCGACCGATGTAGGCGGCCTGCATGACGAACCCGCCCGGCAGCTCGCGCTGGAAGCTGAGGTTCCACTGATGCACGCTCGGCAGCTTGAGGTCGGGGGCAAAAGTCGTGATCGAAGGCGCGTTGCTGTTGAGCAGCAAGGGCGGCGTCAGGAAAGACGACGGCTTGACGGAGGGCGGCGCCAGCGATTGCGGGAAGCCCTGCGAGACCGTCCGGTCGGAAGGCACGGGCGTGCAGCCCGCGGTGGTCGAGCCGCCCACGGTCGAAGAGCAGCTCGTCCTCAGCCCCGGCACGCTGCCCGCCACTGCCGTCACCTGAAAAGTGGAGATGGGGTCGAACGCGAGGCCGTAACCGACGCGCAAGACGCTGCGCCCCCCGTCGCCGAACAGCGAGCGGAGGAACCCTTCCTTGTAGCCGGGCGACCAGGCG
>JAIVJM010000191.1 GCA_020199995.1 Acidobacteriota bacterium
CCAGCCGACACTCCTTCCGCGCGCGTCCCCGTGGAAGCTTCCCGCGCCGAGGGCGTGACTGGCGTCGTCGTCGCGCGGCCCTTCGCAGGCGTCGCCTCGCGCTTGACGACATCACCACGCGAGGCGGCGAGCAAATCCTGTACGGACGGACTCTCCTGTTTCGGTTCGTCGGCGGCGGGCGGAGTCCCCGTCGCGCTCTCGGTAGGCGGTGTCGGATTGTCGTCTTGATCCACGCCGCAACCTCCATTATTCGCTAACGGCCCCGGCACATGGAACAGCGCCGTGGGCCGGAATACAGTCGGGTACCAGAAATCCTGCGCAGGCAGTTACAACTCGACCGGGAGAGAGTAGAGACCTCTCAAACTGCCGCGCGTGGATTCAATTGCATGTGCGTGTCTTGAAGTGCGCCGCGCCAGAAAAAAGGATTAAAATGGCTTGGCTTCAGCGCATTTATACTCTTTTCAAAGTTCCGTGGCAAGATTTATTTTTTACTATGAAGGATTGGCGAAGGCCGACTCGCCGGAAGATTTTCGGTGCGACGCAGGTGCGCCGCGCGGGCGAGACCGTTGGTACAAAAGAGGACACGAAAGATGAGACGAAAGCCGCACGTCGTCTTCTACACCAAGCCCGGCTGTCACCTCTGCGAAGAGGCGAAACGCGAAATCGAGCGGGCCGGAGTCAGTGACGAATACACCTTCGAGGAGGTCAACATCCTCTCCGACCCTGACCTCCTGAGCCATTACGGGACGGCGATTCCCGTCGTCCTCATCAACGACACGCACGCCTTTAAATACCACCTGACGGCGGACGACTTCAGACGCGCCCTTCGAGAGTTCGCAAAGAACCCGTCAGGCTGAGTCGCACGGCGGGCGTCGGCCACCTCCTGACCCGCGAGATGAATGAAGCTGAAGCCCCCGCGGAGCTTGAGCTATACGTCGTCTCAAAGGTCAGCAAGGGGGCTTGCCCCCGCTTTAAGTTCCAAAGACATTCATCCAACCCTGCATTTCACTCATCACGCGACGTCTATCAGGAGCGTTTACGGTCTGAAGCGGTTACGGTATTCGATGGAGTTGATGAAGGCATCGACCATTTGCGCGCTGCGGAAGTCGCCGCCGTGGTCGTTGAGTTTATCGAGCCAGAAGTCAAAGCCGCGGAAGTCCATGTCGGGCTGGGCATTCGGGTCGCGGCGCAGGTACCCGTAATACTGCATCAACACGAAGGCGCGGTTCAGCTCCGCCCTCTCGAAGTCGTCATCCTCGGCGACAATTCGCCACGCGGACGCGCGCGTCTCCGTGCCCTCCGTTAGCCTCCTGACTAAATCGTCGCGCTCTGTCTGCGTGTCGGTGCCGCAGGACTCGATGCCGCCCGTCCAGAAGGCGAGGCCGTCGGCATCGGGCTCGCGGTTAAGGAAGTCGTGGTATTGCCGGCGGACGAAAAAGTCCGAGCGGTCAATCGGGTTCGTCGCGCTCGTCTCCGCATCGTCGTCAATAATAGTCAGATCCGCCATGTCGCTTAAGAACGTTTCAAAACCTATCTGGAATCCTGCCGAAAAATGTACGGTCTCGTTTGGTTCGTCCGTCTCGTCGTTCGTGATGAGAAACTCGAAGCTCTTCGTGACATCGCCGGGAGCGAAGCGGAGACGCCCTGACGCCGGGGTGTAGTCGCCGCGCGGGGAAGCGACGAGGGACGTAGTCGTGTAAAACACCATCGTCTCGCGCGAAGTGTCGCCGGTGCGCGTGAGTCTGATCTGGACACTGCCTTGCGATTCCGGAACCGCGGTGCTGGCGGCTTCAAATTTAATTCGTGTGGGGGGCGTCGGCGTCGGGCTCGGCCCGGGCGCGGTATCAATGAGGCGGAAAATCTCGCCCGAGTTGTGGCTCGCGGCGTAGAGGTTCCCGTCCTCGTCTTCGCCGAAGGAAGAGATGTTTATTGACGTGTCGAGCAGAAGCGAGTTTTGCCACGCGGCCCCGCTCCGGCTCAAGGCCCAGATGCGCCCGTTGCAATAGTCGCCGTAGAAATAGAGGCCCTGCATACGCGGGAACGCGCCGCCGCGGTAGACGTAGCCGCCCGTGATCGAGCACCCGTCGGCGTGCGAGTATTCAAAGACGGGTAGCGTCAGCCCCGTCACGCTGCACCCTGAAGGGTTGAAGCAGTGCGCCCCCTCCATGATGCGCCAGCCGTAGTTCTCGCCGCCCGTGCTCGTCGAGGGCTGAAAGTCTATCTCCTCGAAGTTCGACTGCCCGACATCGCCGATGTAGAGGTCTGCGGCCTGACGGTCGAAGGAGAAGCGCCATGGGTTGCGCAGGCCGAGAGCCCAGATTTCCGGGCGGAAGCCCGCGCGGTTGACGAAGGGGTTGCTCGGGTGAACGGTGTAGGTGAAGGGTCGCCCGGTCTCGACATCTATGCGGAGGATTTTTCCAAGCAGGTCGTTCGGGTTTTGCGCGCGGTTGCCGGGGTCGCCACCGTCGCCGCCATCGCCCATGCCGATGTAGAGCTGACCGTCGCGCGGGCCGAAGGCGAGATGCCCGCCGTTGTGATTCGCGAAGGGCTGTGCGACGACGAGGACAATATCCTCGCTCGAGGGGTCGGCCACGTCGGGGCTGTTCGCGCTGCGCCGGTAGCGCGCGACGACGGTATTGCCAGCGGTGTTCGTGTAGTTGACGTAAAAGTAGCCCTTGTTCCAGTAGTTCGTTGGGAACGCCAGGCCCAGCAGCCCACGCTCGCCGCAGCAGCTCACGCGCGAAGAGATGTCGAGGAAGGGCGTAGCGAGCAGCGTGCCGTTCCTCACGACGCGGATTCTTCCGGTCTGCTGGATGATGAAGAGGCGGCCACTGTTGTCGCCCGCGTGCGTGATGCCGATGGGGAGCGAGAGGCCCGAGACGAAAGGCGAGATGGCGAGCGTGGGCGGGTCTGCCAAGCTCGATTCGAGCTGGCTGGCCGCGTGAGTGCTGACGGCTGAGGCGCGTTGAAGTCCGGCGGCCAACGCGCACATCAGACACAACGCTGCGACAAAGAATTTAACTCTCATTTACTTCCCTCCCCTTAAACGAAGGCGTGTCCCGCAAAAATCTACTCGGAAACGAAGTGCAGCTCTCTCGATTTCTCTTCGATCACGGCATAGAGCTGCTCGCGCGCGCGCTCGTCCGTCGCCTGACGGTAAGAGAGGAGCAGTTCCTTCAAAGACGATAGCTCGCGGTAGAGGCCCGCGTCCGCGACCGGGGGAGTGAGATACGAGATCAGCTCTGCGTACGACCTGCGGCGCGCAATCGAGCCTTCCGAAGGATTGTTGACGCTGTAAAGATAAACGTGCGGCAGTTCTCCGATCAAGCGGTCGGGCCAGCACTCGTCGGATAGTCCGACCTGTTTGCCGGGCATGAATTCAAGCGCGCCGTGCGTTCCTGTGTGCACCACGACGTCCGCGCCGAAGATTTTTTCGAGATAGGTGTAGAGCGCCGCGAAGCCGTGATGCGGCGCGCCGCCCCGCGCCATCAGAAGGCGCATCGGGTCGCCCTCGTAGCCGAAGGTCGGCTGCACGGCGACGAAGACGTTGCCGAAGCCTGCGCCCTGAATCAGAAGGTCGCGCCCGAACGAATTGATTTGTCCCGGAGCCGCGCCCCACTCCGCCTCAATCTCACGCGCGTATGGGCACAGCTTCAGGTATTCGTCAGCGCTCATCCGGTAGGCGACATTCGCCACTACACCGAAGCTCTCGACGTTGCCGCCGATGAGCTGCTCGCGCAGCGCGTCCGCGCTCTCGGGCAGCTCGACCGCATAGCCCTCGCCCTTCAGTCGCCGGAGGATTTCAAAGAGGCTGGGGAAGACGTCAAGCTCGGCGGCGGTTCCGATGTTCCCCTTGTTCGGCGGGAAACAGAAGACGACGAGCGCGAGCTTGAGTGTCGAGCGTTCGGCGGTTTGCAGGTGGTTCCAGCGGCGCAGACGCCGGGCGAGGCGCGTGCAGCGCTCTTCGAGCGCGACGGGCTCCGCGCCTCCCTCGGGCAGGCCGCCGTAAACGAAGGGCTCCGTCGCGCCGTCAATCTCGGGGATGGCGATCTGCATCCCGGACTGCACCGGATTGAGGCCGGTCTGCGAGTCGCGCCACGACTCGATGGTCTGCAAGTCGAGGCTCACCGCCGAGCGGAACGGGCGATTCAACCCGCGCAGGAATTCGACCGCCGCTTCGCTGTCATTCAACGCCGGGCCGCCCACGAAGCTGAACCCCGTAAGCGAGACGATCTGGCTCACGCGGGCTTTCGTTTGCCCACTCAATCTTTCACTTTCAGACTTCGCGGCTTTCCCGGCGCGGCCCGCTTCGCGGCCCGCGTTCCCATCCTCGGCGAAGAAGCGCGCGCACGCCTCGCGGTTATCCATGAAGGTCGAGATGACCGGGAGGACGCACAGGCCTTCACCTTCAAGCGCGCGAATCAGCCCGTCGTAATGCCGCCTCGTCCCGCTCACGATGTGTGTCCGCATCAGGAGCAGCCCGATGGTCTGGGTCGCGTCGAGCGCGGCGGGATGCGGCCCGCGCCTTCGGCGCTCGTACCACTTCCGGTATGACTCGAAAGTTTGAAACAGCGCGGGCGCTGCGGGGTGGTAGATGCCGACGGCGGGCATCGTCTCGGGCGGCGGGATTTCGACCCTCGACAGACGTTCGCACGCCGCGTAGTGCTTGAGCGCGTAGAGCAGCATCGAGCGGATGTTACCCGGCGTCGGCTGGAGGAAGTAACAGAAGAGATAAAGGTAGTGCTTAACATCGCGGAGCCTGCCCGCGTTGGGGACGAAACGCAGGAGCGCGGGCATCCGCTCGACATAGCGAAGATACTGCGTGTGCTTCGCGCCCCGACCGCCCCGGCGCGAGCGCGCCTGCTCGCCCATCCACGACCCAACGCTCTTCAGGAGTCGGCGCGAGCGGCTGGCCGCGCCTTTCGACTCCGGCCCGTCGTCTCCGGCATCTTCAACGACGCCACGCGCGCGCCCGCTGAAACTCAGCTTGCCCATCCGCGTCCGGCGCATCAGCTCGGGCATGCAGTTGATGACGACGACGGCGCGGTGTCTCGCCTCGAAACGCTTCAGCAATGGAATGACACGCGCCGCGTTCTCTCCGTCCGTGACGTGGATGATGAAGACGACATCGGCGCAACTCAAAGCCTCTTCGATTCCTCGCCACTCCTCCTCTGTCAGCGATGCGCCGAGATTGTAAGTGGCGACGCGCAAATCGAGAGCGTGTTGGCGATTAAGCTCCTCCCCCGCCTGTCGCAGCGGTGCGAGGAGGCTTGAGCCGACATAGAGCGCCGTCAAATTCAACGCGCCAGACTCCGATGATTTCGCGCCGTTCATCCCTGCTTTCGCTCCCCTCTCGTCCTTTCGCATGCTTTTTTAAGCCACGCCCTCGATGCGGTCTTCCAGCGTCGAAAAGATGTCGCGCAGACGGCTCACCATCTCGGCTTCAGCCGCCCAGAAGCCGCGCCCCTCGGCTTCAAGCAGCCGCGCCACGAGCGAGCGCGCCGAGTGCGGGTTGAGGCTCGAAAGGCGTTCCAGCATCCGCTCGTCGAGCACAAAAGTTTCGGCGACCTCCGTATAGACCCAGTGGTCAACCGCATCGGCGGTCGCGCTCCAGCCAAAGGTGTTCGTGACATGGCTCTCGATCTCGGCGACGCCGCGGAAGCCGTGCTTCAACATTCCCTCGTACCACTTCGGGTTGAGCGTCTTGGTGCGCGTCTCAAGCCGCACGGTCTCTTCGAGCGAGCGCACGCGCGCGTCGCGCGAGAGCGCGTCGGAGAGGTAGATGGCGGGCCGCGCGCTGGCGTGCTTCTCGACCGCCTTCGAGACGCCGCCGAGGTACTCGAAGTAGTGATCAACGTCGGTGACGCCGATCTCGAAGGAGTCTATGTTCTGGTACGTCGCCTCGACGCGCGAGAGCGCGCGGCTCAATCCCTCGCGCGCCTCGCGGCCTTCGAGCGCGCGCCCCTCACGGTCGCGCCCATAGGCGAAACACTTGCGCGTCACGAAGAGGTCGCCGAGCGCGTCCGCGTGCTCCCACTGCGAGTCCATCACCATGAAGTTGACGTTCGTGCCGTAACTGCCCGGCGCGTTCGAGTAGACGCGCAAAGCGGCCTCTTCAAACTCGACGCCCGTCGCCGCCATCTCGCCGCGGATGTTGCGCCGCACGTAGTTCCACTCGTCGGACTCTTCGAGTTCGGCGACGCACCTCACGGCCTTGTCGAGCAGCGTCATCGTCGCGCCGAAGAGGTCGCGGAAGATTCCCGAAACCGTCATCACCACGTCAATGCGCGGTCGCCCGAGTTTTTCGAGCGGGACGGGCTCGACCTCCGTCACGCGATTCATCGAATCCCGCACGGGACGCACGCCGAGCAGCCAGAGCGCCTGCGCCACGCCCTCGCCCTGAGTCTTGATGTTGTCCAAGCCCCACAGGACGAGCGCCATCGCGCGCGGGTAACGCCCGTGCTCGCCGCGGTGGCGTTCGAGCAGGAGATTGACGACGCGTTCGGCGCGTGTGTAGGCGACGACCGAAGGGACGGCATAGGGGTTGACGGCGTGCGTGTTCCTGCCGGTCGGGAGGATGAAGGGGTTCTGCACGATGTCCGCGCCGGGGCCGGGCTCGATGTATTCGCCGCGCAGCGCACGCGCGAGGCTTTCGAGTTCTGGGTTCGTCGAGAGCTGCTCCCTGATTCTCGACAGCAGTCCGAACAGCTTCGACGATTCGACGGCGGGCACGCGTGCTTCCGCCTCCAGCCAGCGGCTCGCGCTCTCGCCGCCTTCGCTGACAAAGAGCGCAATCGCTTTCCGCACGATTGTCTCGACACGCTCGCGCCCGCGCCATCCTTCCTCGTCCTGAGCTTCGAGGATTGCCTCATACGTGCCCAAATTCAAACCTTCGGCGACCATGTCGGGCAGCGCGCGCGTCCCGCACTCGGGCCGGTCGAAGGAGGCCACCATGCGCAGCAGGTCGGCGCACTCCCGTTCGTTCGACGCGCTCCCGAAGACGTGGAGGCCCGTCGGGATCAAACGCTGCTCGATCTCGACGACCTGCTCGTAGAGCTTGAGGACGCGGCGGTCTCTCTCTTCCGCCGACAGTTCTGTTTCGGATTTAGTCATGCGCTGCTCTAACGGACTCAACCCCCGAGTCCTTTCAAAGCGTTTTTAAACTCATCAAGCGAATTTGTCCGTGGAAGCTGTATATAACGACCACCGAGCGCCGCAGCCAACGTCTGACCTTCTCCACTTGAAGTGAAACGATTCTGCGTGTCAACCACGACCGACGTGACGCCCGATTCGCGCAGTGCCGCGCCGAGTCCTTCTATCTCGCGCCGGACGAGCCGCGCGAATTCGGCGCGGCTTGTGGCCCGCGAAGGGACGAGCGTCTGATTGGCCCGGCCATCGGTGAAGATGACGAGCACGACGCGCGGCGGGCCTGACCGGGACGCGCCGCGCGCGACTTCGAGAGCGCGCAGCAGTCCGGCGGCGAGGGGCGTCGCGCCGCCGCAGGGCAACGCTTCGAGAATCCTCAGCGCACGCGAAGGCGCGCCGCATTGCGGGAGCAGAATTTGCGCGCCGCCATCGCGGAAGCTGACGAGCGAGACGCGGTCGCGCCTGACATAAGACTGCCGCAGGAGCTGTGACAAAGCCCCCTTCGCCTGACCGATGCGGTTGACGGCCATGCTCCCCGAAGTGTCCACGGCGAAGATGAAGAGCGTGCCCGTCTTGCCGCGAAAGCGTTTGAAGCGCAGATCGCCCGCCGCGATTTTCAGACCACGCCCGTCCGAGATGTCTTGTCCGCCCGAGCGCGAAACGGCGGCGGCACGAAGCGTCGCGTCGAGCGCGAGAGAGCCGGAAGCCGGCTTCGACGCCGAAGCGCCTGCGTAGCGGCCCCGGGCCGCGAAAGTCGTCTTCCGCGCCCCCACTCGACGCGCCACGACGGACGCCTCGCTCCTTCTTCTTGCCGATACCTCCCCCTCCTGAATCAACTCCTCCGGCAAACTCAGCGCGATAGGCGGCGCGACGTTTGTGACGGACGTTCGCCCCGCGTCCGGTCCGTCGCCTGTGGACTGCGGCGCGTCGCCACTCAAAGAGTCGGGCGCGTCGCCATGCGAATGACCGCGCGAAGCCGCTTCCCCTTCATCGTCTCGTTTGTCGGTCGGAGCGTTCCCCGAAGCATGGCCCGCGGCGGCGGCCATGCTTTCGCCGCTCGCTGTGCGCGCCTGCGTGTCCCCGAAAAGCTCTTCCATGCTCTCGTCAATGCGCCCGCCGCCCGACATCTGTTCAAGTGGGTCGCGTCGCAGGCGGTGGCGCAAAGACATCGCCGCTACGCGCCGCACGTCTTCGGTCGAAACAGTCTTGCGGCCTTCGAGCGCTGCTAAGGCACGCGCCGCGCGCGCTATCGTCAGCTCGCCGCGATGACCGTCAACCTTGAGGCGCACGCAGAGCTCGGCTATCGAGCGCAGCATGGGGCGCGGGAGCGTGACACGCTCGAAGCCGCGGCGCGCGCGCGACAGGCGGCGGCGGAGCGACTCCTGAGCGGCCCGCGCCGACTCCGCGTAGCGAGCGGGGTCGCGCTCGAAGGCTTCGCGCCGTTCGACGATGAGGACTCGGCTCTCGATGTCCGCGATTGTCGAGACCTCCGCGCAGAGGCCGAAGCGGTCGAGCAGTTGGGGGCGCAGTTCGCCCTCCTCCGGGTTTGACGAGCCGACGAGAACGAAGCGCGCGGGATGCTCGGTCGAGACGCCTTCGCGCTCGACGCGGTTGCGCCCCGTCGCCGCCACGTCGAGCAGGAGATCGACCAGATGATCGGCAAGGAGGTTCACTTCGTCCACGTACAGAAATCCGCGGTTGGCGCGCGCCAGCAGTCCGGGCTCGAAAACGCGGACGCCCTCGCGCACGGCGCGCCCCAGATCAAACGTCCCGCAGACGCGGTCTTCGGTCGCGCCGAGCGGCAGTTCGACGACCGGGACAGCTCTGCGTTCGGCGCGAATCTTTGTGCCCGCGTCCAGACGCGCGCGGCACTCCGTGCACAGCGCGTCTTCATCGCGCGGGTCGCAGTTAAAGGCACAGTCGCGCACGGAGTTGAGCGTGGGCAGGAGGTCTGCAAGGGCGCGCACGGCCGTGGACTTCCCCGTCCCTCGATGCCCCGTGATGAAGACGCCGCCGATTGAGGGCGCGATCACGTTCAGCAGGAGCGCGAGCTTCATCTCCTCCTGCCCGACGATGGCCGTGAAGGGAAAGCAGCGGCGCTTTGCGGGCGGAGTTGGGCGGCGTGTGTCGTTGCGGCGCGCTGTCATAAAAATTCGGGGTGCTGCGAGTTAACGTCCAGAGAGCGGGGCAGATTATAGACTGCCGATGTTCGCGGCGGAAGCTCGACCGCGAACTTTATGCTAAAGTCAGGACGCCGCAACGATGATGAAGAAGATACTTCTTTGTCTCGCGGTCCATCGTTCCGCGTTGCAGACTTCTACCTTCTTCCTACGCACTCTCTCACAGTCGGGCTTTTAGTATCAGACGGTTCATTCCGTGGCGGGCAGCGGAGCCGCTTCAGCGCGTGCATAACGCTGCTGAAGGAAGTGGCCGGCGAGCGCCAGCAGCCCGACGGCGAGGAGCGAAAGCAGCGTCCGCGCACTGAGAGCGTCGGAGAGGGTCTGCACCTCGACAGTCGAATGTACCGCCATCGCGTAGATGTAAGACTTGATCGCCATCGCGATTGTCGTCGCGATCAGAAAGCGCATGAACGGGATGCGGGCCAATCCGGCTGCGTAGGTGATGAAGCCGTGCGGGACGCCCGGCGTCAGCCGGATGCCGAAGAGCGCGAGGAAGCTCGAATGTCGCTTGAGGAACCGCCAGAGTCGCCCGCCGCGGAAACGCTCGACCGACGGCCCGCCGACAAAACGCGCCGCCGCGTAGCCGACGCCCGCGCCGATGGCGCAGCCCGTCGTGGTGATGAGCGTCGAGAGGTGCGGCGGGAACATCAGAGGCGTGACGATGAGGAGGGCGGAGGCGGGAAGTGCGAGCGCCCACGCGCAGGCCATGATGAGGATGATGGCGGCGGCCCCGCGCGCGCCGAAACCGAATTCGCGTAGACGCTCGGGCGATTCCCAGAGTCCGCTCTGCCGATAGAGGACTGCGGCGCAGATGATGATGACCAGCGTCAGGAGCAGACGCCACATCCAGCCCCACGTGCCCTTTTCAAGCTTCATCCAGACACGACCCTGACGAGCGGCCCCTCTGTTTTTCGCCGGAGATTCGTGAGCCGCCCGCTCACGGCTCGATGGACATTTTGAGGACGTTCGCCATCGGCTGCCTGATGGTCTTGCCGTCCTTCGTGACAACGACGACCTGATTGTTCTCGACCGTCACGCGTCTGACGGTGCTCATCTCGCGCTCCAAAGTTTCTCCGTCCTTCGTCACGATGATGAGTCGCTGGCTCGCGGCGGCGGCGGCGGGCGCGGGCGTGCCGCCTTCAGTGGGTGTGCTGCTTTCCGCTGGCGTCGTCGTTTCGGCGCGCTCGGCGGGCGCTCTCCTTCTCGGCGACGGTCTCCGGCGAGGAGTGCGCGGCGTGCGTGTCCCGGAAGGACGCGCGGTTGCCTCCGGCGCGCGTGCGGCTTCAGTCGAAGGGGTCGCGGCGGCGGAAGTGCCCTCGGAAGATGTCGTCCCGCTCGCGGTCTCGGCCGGTGACTTCTCGGCGTTCGGAGCTTTGGAGCGGGCCGGGGCGGGCCTCGTGCCGCGGCCACGGCGCGACGACCTTGGAGCCTCTCTCCTCGGCGGTGCGCTCCCTTCTGCGCGCTCGCCGGATGCCGCACCCGGCGTCGGAGTCGGTGCCGCGTCCGCCGCTTCAAGAGACGGCACATCTATCACGGGCTCGTTGATTCGCGCGCCCGTGGAGGTCACGCGGCGGACGTTGCGGTCTTTGCGTGTGCTGCTCGCGGTGTCCGGCGCGACCGTCTCGGGAGCCGGCGCCAGTCCAGCCGGGGCCGGCGCGAACGAGCCGCCGAAGCGTATTCGATAAGTCCCTTCCGCATCGCCCGCAGCCCGCGCCTCGACTCGCAGGATGAGCGTCTCATCCTTTCGGAGGAAGACGCTCTTCGAGACCTTCGTCGCCGTCCCGCCGTAGAGCGTGACTTTGAGCAGCGGGCGCAGTGTCGGTGACGTGAAGACATCAACGTCGCCGCTCAGTTCTTCGCTCTCGACGTTGACGATCAAGTCGCCCTCAGTCCCCCTGAAAATGTAAAAATGCCTTGTGCGCCGTGCATCGCCGATGTCGCGGGGCGCGATGCGGCCCGCCACCTCTTCCGAAAAGACCGGGGCCGGGTAGGAGATGTCGCCCGACTGCGCCGCGCACAGCGCCGCTCCGCACACGAGAAACGTAAAAGCGGCGACGCTCAGGGCACTCTGTCTGAGACAAGGGCGAATGGATGGATGCATAAAGAATCGGACTCCTATGCGGGCACGGCACGAAGTTTAGCAGCCTCGGTCACAGCAAACAATGTGCGGTCGAATCGGCACATCGCCGCATGTCCGGGCCATCAGCTCTCGTCATGCTCCTCGACCGTCGCGGTGAAAACAATCGTCCTCACCAACCCGATTCAGATTGAATCAAAGCGCGAGGGAGGACGCGGAGTCTCCGCATCGAAAACCTTAACGACGATAGGAAGGCCTGAAAGAGGTTTGAAAGGAAGGCAGGATTGTAAAGTTGGTGCAGAAGGGGGGACTCGAACCCCCACGAGTTTCCTCACACGCCCCTCAAACGTGCGCGTCTACCAGTTCCGCCACTTCTGCTTTCGGGTTGTCAAATATTAGACTAACAAGAATTCTTTCGCCGTTCAAGTAAGCGCGGCTCCAGCCATCTCGAACCCCTATCGAGCGGGGCTCGCCTGCGTCTGCGGGCTGGCCGCGGGCGAGGCGTTCGTCGCGGGCAAAGCGTCGGCGGCGGGCGTCGTCGCCGCTCCTTCGGCCTGAGGCGAGGCGGCGGGCGCGGCTTCGCCCTGCGGCGGTGTCGTCTGGGCCGCGGGTGTCGCCGCCGGCGGCGGGTTTGTCGCGCCCTCCATGACTGAGCCCTGCCGGTCAACCCCCAGCCCGATCATCAAAGCGCCGAGCAGGAAGGCCGCCGCCGCGCCGACGGTGATCTTGGCGAGGACGGTCTGAGTACCGCGCGGGCCGAAGGCCGTGCTTGAAACCGAGCTGGTGAAGAGGTCGCCAGCGCCGGATTTGCCGGGCTGCAAGAGCACCGCGATGATCAGGACGAAGCAGGCCAGAATGAACAGCGTGTATAAGATGATGGTCAACAAAATTTCGATTCCTTAAGACTGAGCTTTTAAGTTACCTGTTGTAATTGACGATCTGTGCGAACGTCTCCGCTTCGAGGCTCGCGCCGCCGACCAGCGCGCCGTCCACGTCCGTCTGCTTCATCAGACCCGTGATGTTGTCGGGTTTGACCGAGCCGCCGTAAAGGATTCTCAAACGACCGGCTGACGGCTCGCTGTGCCTCTCCGCGAAAACGCGCCGGACAAACGCGTGCATCTCCTGCGCTTGCTCCGGCGTCGCGGTGAGTCCGGTGCCGATGGCCCAGATCGGCTCGTAGGCGATGATGATACGGTCGAGGTCAGACGCTGTCAAATCGCGCAGGCCGCCCGTCAACTGCCGGCTGACAACCCTCTCGGCGATGCCGCCCTCGCGCTGTTCCAGCGTCTCGCCGATGCACAGGATGACCGTCAGCCCCGCGGCCAGCCCCACGCGCGCCTTGCGGTTCACGAAAGTGTCCGTCTCCGAGTAGAGCTGCCGCCGCTCGGAGTGGCCGACGATGACGTAACTCGCCCCGGCGTCGCGCAGCATGTCGGCAGCGACCTCGCCGGTATGCGCGCCGTGCTCCGACTCGGTCGAGCAGTCCTGGCCCGCGACACGCACGTTCGAGCCTTCGAGCCGGTCGGCGACGGTCTTGATCGCCGTGAAGGGCGGCGCGATCAAGACCTCACAGTGGTTCGCATTCGCCACCAGAGGCTTGAGCGCCAAAGCCGTCGCCACCGCATCGGCGACCAGCTTGTACATCTTCCAGTTCCCGGCAATGACAGGTTTTCGCATGGTTAGCTATTAGCTATTAGCTATTAGCTGTGAGCCAATCAGCCAACTTAATGCTGGCTAACTGCTAACAGCTAATAGCTAATAGCTACTTGTCGTTAAGCGCCTCGACGCCCGGCAGCTCGTCGCCGGCGAGGAATTCGAGCGTCGCGCCTCCGCCGGTTGAGATGTGCGTGATTTTGTCGGCGACGCCGGCCTGCGTGATGGCGGCGACGGAGTCGCCCCCGCCGACGATGACAATCGCGCCGCGCTCCGCGGCCCCGGCCACGGCGAGCGCGACGCCTACCGTGCCTTCTTCGAAACCCTTCTCCTCGAACACGCCCATCGGGCCGTTCCAGATGACGGTCTTCGCGTCCTCCAGCTCCTTCGAGAAGAACGCCACCGTTTCCGCGCCGATGTCGAGGCCGACGAGTCCCGCGTTGGTGAATTCGATGGGGATGGTCTTGCGGCTTTTGAGCGGGTCGTAGCTGTCCACGACCTGATGGTCGGTCGGCAGCACCAGCTTGACGCCCTCGGCCTCGGCGCGCTGTTTGATCTCCCGCGCCGTGTCGAGCATGTTGTTCTCGACCAGAGATTTGCCGACGGTGAAGCCCTCGGCCTTAAAGAACGTGTAGGCCATTGCGCCGCCAATCAGAATCTTGTCAACACGCCGCGTGATGAGAGAGTTGATGACGGGGATTTTATCGGAGACCTTCGCGCCGCCGAGGATGGCGACGAAGGGCCGCTCCGGGTTATTCAGCACGCGCCCGAGGTATTCCAGCTCCTTCTCCATCAACAAGCCCGCCGCCGCCTTCTCGACGTGCTTCGTAATCCCCACGGTCGAGGCGTGCGCGCGGTGTGCCGCGCCAAAGGCGTCGTTGACGTAGAGGTCGCACAAATTCGCCAGCTCCTTCGCGAAGCCCTCGTCGTTCTCTTCCTCCTCCTTGTGGAAGCGCAGGTTTTCGAGCAGCAGCGCTTCCCCGTCCTTCATGGCGTCAACCGCCGCGCTCGCCTTTTCGCCAACGCAGTCGTCGGCGAACTCGACGGCAGGTATCTCGTCGAGTCCGGCGAGAAAGGAGTGGATGGGCCGCAGACTGTACTTCTCGACGCGCTCGCCCTTCGGTCGCCCGAGGTGCGAAGCCAGAATCACACGCGCGCCGCGCTCAATCGCGTACCTGATCGTCGGCAGGGCGGCGCGGATGCGCGTGTCGTCCCCGACCTTCCCGTCCTTCACAGGCACGTTGAAATCCACGCGGACAAACACGCGCTGTCCCTTCAGGTCGAGGTCTTTGATGGAAAGCTTATCCATAACAGTGAGCGGTAAGGCGGTGAGCGGTAAGCAGTGAAAGCACATACTGCTCACTGCTTACCGCTCACCGCCTTACTTTTACAGTCCTTTCTGCGCGATGTACTTGATGAGGTCGCGGACGCGGCAGGAGTAGCCCCACTCGTTGTCGTACCACGAGAGCACTTTGATCATGTTTCCGCCGATGACCTTGGTATATTCGCCGTCCACGATTGAGGAATTGGAGTTCTTGCGAAAGTCGGCGGAGACGAGCGGCTCTTCAGAGAAGGCGAGGATGCCTTGCAGTTCCTCGTTCGCGGCGTCCTTGAGCGCCTTATTAACTTCCTCGGTCGTCGTCTCGCGCTCGATTGTCATCACTACGTCCACGAGCGAGACGTTGGGAGTGGGGACGCGCACGCTGATGCCGTCGAACTTGCCTTTCAGCTCAGGCAGGACGAGCGCGATGGCTTTCGCCGCGCCGGTCGAGGTCGGGATCATCGAGAGGCCGGCGGCGCGCGCGCGGCGCAAGTCCTTGTGCGGGAGATCGAGCAACTGCTGGTCGTTTGTGTACGAATGGATCGTCGTCATCTGCGCGTTGCGGATGCCGAATTTCTCGTGAATGACTTTGGCGACGGGCGCGAGGCAGTTCGTCGTGCAGGAGGCGTTCGAGATGATGTGGTGTGCCGCCGGGTCGTATTTCTCCTCGTTGACGCCGAGCACGATGGTGATGTCCTCGTTCTTGGCGGGCGCGGAGATGATGACTTTCTTGACCGTGCCGCGCAGGTGCTTGCGCGCGTCCTCGGCTTTGGTGAAGCGGCCCGTGGACTCGATGACGATCTCGGCCCCGACCGACTCCCATGGGATGAGCGATGGGTCTTTCTCGGCGAAGACGGCGAACTCATCTGTCCCGACGCGGATGCCCTTCTCCGTCGCCGCGATCTCCTCTTCGAGGTTGCCGAGCACGGAGTCGTACTTCAAGAGGTGCGCCAGAGTCTTCGTGTCGGTGATGTCGTTAACGGCCACGAAGTCAATGTCGGGGTCGCCGAGCGCCGTCCGCAGGACGTTGCGCCCGATGCGCCCGAACCCGTTGATGCCTACTTTGATTGCCATTCGATGAAGCCTCCTCGCCGCAGATTTCTGGAGAGGCGTCCGGCGGCGGATGAAGAACCGGAGCGCCAACCGCGGGCACGCCCCTCCGACGCCGAAACGCTCGTACACTCTCTGGTGTGATGCCGTGCTTTAAAGAAAGGCACGATACTGCCCGCGCGCTCGCACTGTCAAGCCGACCGTCACCGACCGCTCCCGCGCGGTTCCACACTCACACAGTCGCGCGCTCCGCGCCTCGCCGGGTCGCGGATAATTCACCTCAAACGACTCGGCGGCGATGTATGTTTTTGAAACTCACCGCGCGAGCGCGACGTAGTACGCACTGACCCGCGGCCCTTTGGATTGTAGGTGATAAGCCCCGCCGCGGCGCGCCGTTTGCAACCCTGAATCCACAGAGTTTAAGTTCGCACGCGAAAGACGAAAGCACGGCCCACGACCCAGCCGCTCCCGGTCAATATTCAAGGAAGAGAAAATGCTTACACAGCGCCATTTGTCTGCTGTCATCAAAAGAATCGCTTATGCCCTCTCGGTGACCGGCCTTTCCGCCGTTTTCGTTTTTGGGAATACGCTGTCCGCTTTCGGGAATACTCCGAACGCCCCGCGCAACCGCAACTCCCGCTCGAAGGCCAAATCGGCGAAACCCGCCGCCCGCGCCCCGCACACGCAGGATGCAGGCGACACGCGGCCCATGGCCGAGGCGGCTCAGGTCGAAGTGCTTGTCGAGAAGACACCTGTCACTCCGAAGGCGCCCTTCAGAAAAACGGACGAGCCCTTTCTCGTCTTAACGGCTGAGACGCAGGCGCAGACGCCCGCGCAGCGCGACGCGACGCGCCCGCCGGGAACCGAGCAGCGGCAGACCGTCCCGCCGCAGGCCCGGCCCAACCCCTCAGACCCGACCGCGCCTCCCGGTACGCAACGCCCTTCGCCGCAGGCCCCTCCAAGCGTGAGCGAGCCCCGGCAGGAGCCGCGCACGACGACGGCCCCTGCGCCCGCGCAGACGCCCGGCCCCTCGACGCCCTCGACGCAAACGCCGACGACGACAGAGACGACGCCCGAGACGAGCCTGCAGGACATCCCGGAGCCGGACTTCCCCGCCGTCCAACCCCGACCCGTCCCACCGATGCCTTCGCTCGCGAGGATCGGAGTGGTGAGCGGCGACACGCTCACGTTGACGCTCAACGAGGCCATCCGCCGCGCCCTCGAAAACAACAACGAGATCGAGGTCGCCCGCACCGATGTGCGTCTCGCCGAGTCGCAGCTCAATTCGCTGCAAGGCGTCTTCGATCCCCTCCTTTCCTACAGGCCGGAGATCAATAACTCCGTGCGCCCGGTGACAAACATCTTCGGCGGCGCGAACCAGTCGGGCACGGTAGCAACGACCGACATCAACAACGACTTCTCGGTCACGAAATATTTCGGCAAGGGCGGCGGCAACTACACTTACTTCTTCAACAACACGCGCGAGAAAACGTCCGCGAGCAACACGACGCTCAATCCCTTCTATTCGGCGAATCAGGGCATCACGTTCACGCAGCCGCTCTGGCGCAACCGCTCGATTGACTTCAACCGCCAGCAGATACGCATCCAGCGCAAGCGGCTTGAGCAGTCGGACGCGGACTTCCGCCGCAGCACGATTGACGTCATCTCAAGGGTGCAGCGCGCCTACTGGGATTTGGTCTTCGCCCTGCGTGACGAACAGAACCAAACCGCCAACCTCAATCTCGCGCGCGAGAACTTCCGGCGAACAGAGGCGAGCGTCGCGGCAGGCGCGGTCGCTCCGCTCGAACGCGCGGAGATTCAGACCGAGCTGTCGAACCGCGAGTCGTCGCTCCTGCTCTCGACGCAGAGCGTGACGCTCGCCGAGAACAATCTGAAGAGCCTGATGCTCAAAGACCCGCTCGCGACCGAGTGGACGCGGATTCTTCTCCCGACCGATCAGCCCACTTTCGACGACACGCCGGTCAGCCTCGAAGCGGCCCTCAAGGAGGCGCGCGACAACCGGCAGGAGTTGCGCCGCCTCAAGCTTCAGGGAGCGATCAGCGACATCGACCTCCAGTACTACAAGAACCAGATTAAGCCGCGCATTGATCTGACCGGCACGGTCTCGACCACAGGACTGGCGGGCACACGCAACATCACGGGCTCCACCGACCCCGTTCCCCTGATTGACCTCAGCGCCGCGAACGTTGATCCGGACGCCTTCCTGCTGAACCAGATTAATCTTCTCCGCGGGAGTGCCGTCACCGTGCCGACAGTCACGCCGCGGGCCGCCACCGTGCCGTCGCAGCTAGATCATCGAAGTCGAAGTGCGCAACGCAGTGCAGGTCGTTGATACCTCGCGGCGGCGCGTGCTGTCGGCGCGACAGGCGCGTGCGAGCGCCGAAGAGCAGTTGGCGGGCGAGCGTCGTCTCTATCAGGTCGGGCGCTCGACGACCTTCATTCTCTTCCAGCGCGAGAACCAGCTCGTCAACGCGCGCAATCAGGAACTCCGCGCCGAGACCGACTACAACAAGGCGCTGGCCGACCTCCAGCGCGCCACTTCGACCACGCTGCGCGCCAACAACGTCATCGTCGAGACACCCGTTGATACGCCTTTCCGTGACTAATCATCGGCGCAGAGAATTCAAATTTCAAATTTGAGATTTGAGATTTCAAACGATGAATCCGCCCGGCGACGCGAATTGAGATAATGTTATTATCTCAATTCGCGTCGTCTTTTTTTCTTCACCTGTTTGATGGAACGAACTTGAAGATCACGGCCACCATCATCGCTTTTAACGAGGCGGAGAATATCCGCGCGGCATGCGAGTCCGTCGCGTGGGCGGACGAGGTCGTGCTGGTTGATTCCGAGTCAACAGACGCGACGCGCGAGATCGCGCGCGAGTGCGGGGCACGGGTCCTCGAACGTCCATGGCCGGGCTTTGCGGCGCAAAAACAGTTCGCGGCTGAGGCGGCCAGCCACGATTGGATTTTCAGCCTCGACGCGGACGAGCGAGTTTCCGACGCGCTCCGCGAGAGCATCCTGTCTCTGCGCAACGCGCGCGAGGTAGAGCTTGCCGACGGATACCGCGTCGCGCGCCGGTCGTTTTACATGGGCCGCTGGATACGCGGCGGCGGCTGGTATCCGGATCATCAACTGCGCCTCTATCGTCGCGCGCGCGGGCGTTGGGAGGGCGCGCACGTCCACGAATCCGTCCGGGTGCAGGAGGGGGCGCGAGTGGAGACGCTGCGGGGCGACCTCCTTCACTACAGCGTGCGCGACGCGACGCACCATCACCGGATGATCGGCGAACGCTATGCCCCGCTCGCCGCGCGCCAGATGTTCGAGGCCGGGAAAAGAACCTCCGCGCTCCGCATCGCCGCCGCCGCGCCTTCGGCCTTCCTCCGCAGCTTCATCCTCAAAGGCGGTTTCCGCGACGGCCTCGCCGGGCTCGCCATCGCCCGCTTTGCCGCACACCACTCCTTCCTCAAGCACCTGTTGCTCTGGGAGCTACAGAAAAAGCCGTCAATCGTCAATAGAAAATCGTGAATAGAAAATCCCGGTCTTTCTTGTCACGATTTTCTATTGACGATTGACGGCTTTTATTGTTCGGTGATGATCAGCTCCGAGCGTTCGAGCATGTGGCGCGGCTTGTCGGGCATGAGGATGGGGGCGGGCTGGTCTTTGCTGAGGATAATCTCGACGAGCAGTTGGTCGGTCATCTGTTTGCTCTCGGCGATGCTCGAACCCTGATTGAGCATGACGAAGCAGACCTTGCCGGCACTCTGCGTATAGACGATGCCGCCGAGGCTCGACATCCCGCCGTCGTCGTGGACGAGCGTGCCGGTCTTGCCGATGACCGCGCCTTCGAGCGGCGAGCCGACCAGCCTGCGCCGGAGTGTCCCGCGGTCGTCGCTCGCCACGGCCATGATGTCTTCAAGCTTCATACCCTGACGTCCCGCCTCCGCATCCAGAGCGCGGATGACCGCGACCAGACCACGCGGCGTGAGCCGGTTGACTTCGAGGCCCGAGGCGGTCGAGAGCTGAATCTGCTCGGACGGGATGTGCAGCTCGCGCACCACAAACTCGCGCACCCCTTCGGGGCCGCCGACCAGCGCGCCCAGCCGCTCGGCCACGAAGTTGCTCGAATGGGCATTCATGTAGAGAAGGATGTCGCGCAGCGGATAAGACTTGAGGACGAACGTGGGCGCGCCCGCCGGGGCCTCTTCGACGCTCAGAGTCTTCGGCGTGAACTTCAAAGCCTTCGCCAGCCGGGAGGCCGAGTCGTCCGGCTTCTCGCTGTAGTTGTAGCTGAAGTCGGGACTCACGACGACTTCTTCGGGGACGCGCTTGATGCCGCGCTCTTCGAGCATTTTGCCGATGAGGGCGGCGGACAGGTCGCCGAAGGTCGGGTCGCCGCCCGCCACGATCAATCTGCCGTGAAAGACGCCGCCTTTGTCAGCGTTGCCCTCGACGAAGACGCGCGTCTCGAAACGATAATCCTTACCCAGACGACGGAGCGCGGCGAGCGTGGTGGTGAGCTTGACGAGCGAGGCAGGGTTAAAGGCCTGTTCGGCGTTGTGCGAGGCGAAATTCTGTCGCCCGTCGAGCGACTCGACGAGGACTCCGTGGCGCGCGGGGTCTTCGCCGCGCCCGGTGTACCAGCCGTCTGGATTTACTTGCTCCAGACGCGACGACCGGCATCCCTTTTCTCTTCCCCCTCGCGTGGGTCGCGGCGGTCGGGGCGGTCATCGGAAGCTTTCTGAACGTCGTTATCCACCGCGTCCCCCTCGAAGAGTCAATCGTCTTCCCGAACTCGCGCTGCCCTGTTTGCGGGACGGCCATTCGCCCCTACGATAACATCCCCATCATCAGTTGGCTGGTGCTGCGCGGGCGCTGCCGCGCATGCCGCGCACCGATTTCCGCGCGCTACCCGGCGGTCGAGGCGCTCACGGCCATCCTCTTCGCGCTGACCTTCTGGCTGCGCTCCGGTCTGACGTGGGCTTTGCCCTTCGACCTCCTGTTCGTCGCCGCCATCATCGCCCTCGTCTTCATTGACGCCGAGCACATGATCCTGCCGAACGCGATCACGTATCCGGGAATCGCCTTCGCCTTTGTCGCGCGGCTCCTGATGCCGAACCTCTACGGTGTCGGTTTTCTCTGCGGCGCGGACTCGTGCCCGCCGCCGTGGCTGCTCTCTTTAGTCGGCGCGGCGGCGGGGGCGCTTTTCGGCGGTGGCTTCCTCTGGCTCACGGGCTGGCTCTGGAAGCGACTGCGCGGCGTGGAGGCGATGGGGATGGGCGACGTGAAGATGATGTTCATGGTCGGAGCCTATTTGGGCCTGCCCCTGACGGCGCTGACGATCTTTATCGGGGTGTTGTCGGGGTCAGTCGCGGGCGTCGCCCTCATGGCCCGGCGCGGCGAGCGTGACATGCAACTGCTCCTGCCCTTCGGCATCTTCCTCGGCATCGGCACGCTCATCAGCCTCTTCATCGGCACGCCCCTCGTCGAGTGGTACGTCGGACAGTTCTAAAAACCGTAAATCGTGAATCGTAACTCGTGAATGGAAAGAATCTGTTTTTACGATTTACGATTGATGATTTACGATTCACGATTTACGTCCCTTATGTTCCCACGCACCGAAAACCGCATGCAGTTGGCGTTGGCGCTGGTGATCGGGCTGCTGCTCGTCGCCAACCTGTTCACGCTGACGCTGGTCGCGCTGACGCCCGCCACGCGTGCCTCGCGCGCGCCTGTGCTCTTCACGGTCTTCGTCATCACACTGGTCGTCAGTGTACCGACCATTCTGCTGCTGCCGCGCTGGCTTCTGCGACCCTACAGGCAGCTCGTGGACGAGGCCGAGCGCGCGCCCGTCGCCACTTCCTCGACGCGCGAGAAGACGCGGGACGAGACCGAGTTCGTACTGGAGACATTTCAGGAGGTCGTCGCGCAGCTCCGCGCCAAGCAGCGCGAGCTTGAGGCTCTGGGCGCGAGAGCCGCGGCGCGCGCCGCATCAGCCGAGCAGTTTAGCGAGCGCGTCGTGGCGAGCCTGCCGTCCGGCCTTCTGGCCTTCGACGCGCGAGGTCACGTCACCGTCATCAACGCCCCGGCGCGCGCGCTCCTCGAAGCCGAAGGGGAGACCGCCGGGCAGAGCTTCGAGCGTCTGCTCAGCCGCGCGCCCGAGCTGGCCGGGCTGGTCGAGAGATGCCTGCGGACGGGCGAGCTGTTCAGGCGCGAGGAGGTGACGGCGGAGGGCGCGGGCGGGCGCGTGCGGCGTCTGGGCGTGACGGTCGCGCCGGTTGACCCGCAGCCGCGCGAGGGCGCGCGCGGCGTGCTCTGCATGCTCTCCGACATCACCGAGGTCGCGCAGCTCCGCGAAGCGGTCACGCGCAAGAAGAATCTGGAGAGCCTCGGCGAGATGTCCGCCGGGCTCGCACACGAATTCAAGAACGCGCTCGCCACGCTCCACGGCTATGCGCAGCTCTTCCAGAATTCCAAGCTCGACGAAGACGCGAGCGACGCCGCCGCCGCCGCGCTGCTGCACGAAGTCCGGAACCTCTCTGAAATGGTCACGTCCTTCCTCAATTTCGCGCGTCCGGGGCCGCTCGATTTCGGAGACGTGGCGCTCGCCGAACTCTTCCGCGCCTGCGCCTTTGACCTCCGCGCGCTCTTCGACGAGCGCGGCGTCGCGCTCGAAATAGAAGGCGAGTTCGCCGAAGTCAGCGCCGACGAACGTATGCTGCGACAGGCCGTCCTGAATCTCCTGCGTAACGCGGCTGAAGCGATCACGGACGAGAGCGCCGAGCGCCGCGTCAACGTCCGCGCCGCGCACGAGCGGGACGCGGCGGGCGTCACTTGGGCGCGGGTCGAGATTGCCGACACCGGTGTCGGTATCAACGTCTCGGATTTGCAGCGCGTCTTCATCCCGTTCTTCACCACCAAGTCGAAAGGGCACGGCGTCGGGCTCGCGCTCGCGCACCGCGTCGTCACTGACCACGGCGGCACGCTCTCGGCGGCCAACTCGCCACAGGGCGGGGCCGTCTTCACCGTCCGCCTCCCGGTCTTAAACGCGCTCAGTATGGATTGAACCGCTGTTTAGTTCTCGATATGCGAGGGCCGGACGCCGAAGGCGATGATGCGCGCGGGCAGGTCTCGGAGCAACGGGATGCGGAGCAGGAGGCGGATGAAGGGCGGGAGGTTGAACTGCTGTCCGGGCTTGAGCGCCGCCGCGACAACGCGGTTCTGCAACTGCGTCTGAATCGCCTGAATGACGCGCGTCGGCCACTCGCGCCGGCGCTGCACTTCGCGCAGGTGCTCGGTCTTTACTTCGCCTGAGAGGAGCGGCGCGGAGAGCACATTGGCGGCGGCGACGGCGTCCTGTATCGCGTAGTTGATGCCGACGCCGCCGACGGGCGACATGACGTGCGCGGCGTCGCCGATGAAAAGGAGCCCCGGCAGATACCAGCGCGGCAGGCGGCTCGACTCCACCGAGAGCATTGCCACCTGCTTCCATTCCTTGAGATGTGCGACGCGCCCCGCGAGCAGCGGCACGGCCTCGGCAAGTTTGCGCCGCAGCGCTTCGATGCCTTCTTCGCGCACCTGCCGGTAGCTGCCCTTGAGGATGACGTAGCCGATCTGCCACTCTTCGAGGCGGTCGAGCATGACGACGGCGGTGCCGCCCCCGAAGCGCGCGAACAAGCCCTCGCCGTCGTCCTCCGACCTCGGCAGGCGGAACCAGAGCACGTCCATTGGCGGCGAGGTCTTGAACGGCTCGAACCCCGTCAGGTGGTGGACGCGCGAGCCGCGCCCGTCCGCGCCGACCGTGAGCAGGGCACGGACTTCGTGGGCGCGCCCGTCCGACTCGTAGCCCACGCCGACCACCGCCTCGCCCTCGCGCACAAGCTCTTCGACGCGCGCGCCCATCGTGAGATGAAAGCTCGGATAGCGACGCGCCTCCTCAACAAGGAATTCGAGAAAATCCTTCTGTGGGATCATCATGATGTAGGGGAAGCGCGTCTTCAATCGCCGGAAGTCGGCGACGGTGACGGGGCCATCCGGGGTCATGAAGGTTCCGGTGTGTATTTTCGTGTGCCGCAGGGTGAGCAGCCGCTCGGCGAGTCCGAGTTCGTCGAGTAATTCCATCACCGAAGGGTGAATCGTGTCTCCCCGGAAGTCGCGGTCGAAGTCGTCATGGGCTTCGAGGAGTTCAACCGCGACGCCTTTGCGCGCGAGCAGCAGGGCGAGGATGACGCCCCCCGGCCCTCCGCCGACGACGCAGCACGTCGTCCGCCTGATCTCTCGGACTTCCTCCACCTTGTCTCGCCGTTCTTCAACGAAAACCGGATTGTGGGACATCAACCGAACCTCAATTCACACGTCTCTCAAAAGACGTCGGGTGTAGGTTAATACTTCCCCGCCCTGTCCTGCCAGCCTGTGCCCCCCGGAAAATACTCGCTCCAGCGCCGGTCAACCAACTGCGCGATGTCGGGCCGCACGACAAGTTCGTCGGGATAGCCGGGCTTCATGCGCGCGTCAATGACGACCGGCGGGTGATACGAGAGATGGTGGCGGCGCACGCTCGTCTCGGCGGCGTGGAGGTCTGAGGCGGGCTCGAAGCGAGTCCAGGTCGCCCAGAGGAAGTCCGCCGCCGAGCGCGCCACGCCCGCGTCGTCGTGGAGAACGACGAGCGGCCACGCGGCGAAAGCCTCTTCGCGCGCGAGCCTCGACGCCTGCTCTGGGTCTTCGGCGTAGGGCGAGCCCTCGACGACGAGGCAGCCGCCGCAGAAGACTTCAGCACGCGAGACGCCCGACGGCAGCTCGCCGCGGAACTCGCGCGGCAGCTCGCGCACCGGCTCGCCGAGTCCGAGCATGATCGCCTTGCTTCCCTCGTTGACCTTGCCGCTTGTGTAATCCAGCGTGTCCATCGAGACGTTCGAGAAGACGAAGAGATCGCTCTCCCAACGGACGCGTGCGAGCATGTGCTCGAAAAGCTTTCGGAAGTCGCGCAAGTCCTGCGGCGTATCAGTGAGAAGGAGGAACTTCGTGAGCGAGAGCTGGCCCTCGCCGAGGATGCGGAAACCGGAGACCAGCGCCTCGCGTGCATAACGCTCGCGCACGACCGCCGCTGCCAGAGAGTGGAAGCCCGTCTCGCCGTAAGACCAGAGGTCGCGCACGCTCGGCATCACCAGCGGGAAGAGCGGCGACAGAAGCTGCTGCAAATAGTCGCCGATGAAGAAATCTTCCTGTCTGGGCTTGCCGACGACCGTCGCGGGGTAGACTGCGTCCCGGCGATGAAAGACGGCCTCGACGCTGAAGACCGGGTAGTCGTGTTGCAGCGAATAGTAGCCGTAGTGATCGCCGAACGGCCCTTCGGCCTTCCGCACACGCGGCGCGACGCGTCCCACAAGCGCGAACTCGGCCTCGGCGACGAGCCGGTGCGGGTGGCCTTCGAGCGGATTGGACGCGACCCTGATCTTTTCGCCCGCGAGTACGGAAGCGAGGACGAGTTCGGGGACGTCTTCCGGAAGCGGCGCGATGGCCGAGAGGATGAGCGCGGGCGGCCCGCCGAGGAAGACCGAAAGGGGAAGCGGCTGCCCCGCGCTTTCGGCTTCGTGGTAGTGGAAGCCGCCGCCCTTGTGGATCTGCCAGTGAACGCCGGTCGAGCGCGCGTCGAAGCGTTGCAGGCGATACATGCCGAGGTTGTGCTTCCCTGTCTGCGGGTGCTCCGTGTAGACCAGCGGCAGCGTGAAGAAGGGGCCGCCGTCCTCCTGCCATGTCGTCAGCACCGGAAGCTCTTCGAGTCGGGCGGGACTGTCCATCACTTCGGCGACGGGCGCGCGGCGGACGCGTCGCGTGCCGAGCTTGAGCGCGTCGAGCGCGAGTGAGCGGTGATGCCAGAGCGCGGCGGGCTTCGGCGGGAGGAGCGATTCCGCGACGTGGACAACTTCGCGGACGAGCGCTTCGGGCTTGGAACCGAAAGCGAGCGAGATGCGCCGCGCGGTGCCGAACATGTTGGTGACGACGGGGTAGCGGCTCCCCTTGACACGATGGAAGAGGAGCGCCGGGCCGCCCCTCTCGATGACGCGCCGGTGAACTTCAGCCAGCTCCAGATACGGGTCAACTTCCGCCTCGACGTTGATGATCTCTTTCTCGCGTTCGAGGAGGGAGAGGTAGGAACGAAGGTTACGGTGCATGTGTTAGTTGAGTAAATCAAACGGGCGGGTTTGTCAAAAGCAGGACGGCGAACTTCATCCGCTGAAGTGCCGCTAGGCGCGGAATAATTTAGCCCACGGCGCGCGCCGTGGGCTAAATTATTCCGCGCCTAGCGGCGCTTCAGACTGCTCCGGTATCCCGCCGTCTGTCTTCCGAAGGGGGTTAACGAATTACAACGGCTCACTCGTTTCGCCCTTACCCACCTGCCGCTGGCGTTTCGGCTCTGTGGTCGGCATCTCATCCAAACGAATGGTGATTTCCCTCTCGGCAAACTTCGCGGCGTCGGAGATGCCGGGATCGAGCGAGGCGATGAAGGGTTTAATCTGTTCGAGCGTCTCACGATCGCCCACGCGCGCTAAAACTTCGAGCAGACGAATCTGCGTGTTGCCGTTGACGCGCGGGAGTACCGCGTAGAGCGGCGCGGGCGTTTCGAGCGCCGAGAGATAGCTGACCGCCTGCTCCGCCTGTTTCGAGTCGAGCGCGCGGACGAGTGAGTAGATCGCCTCGTCCTTCCCCTGCCGGTACAGCGCCCAGTCCATCGCGAGCTTCACGCGCGCGTCCCTCTCCTGCACGCGGTAGCCTTCGACCAGCCTCCGGTGCTCGGTCGCGGCCATGCGCGCCAGCTCTTCCGCGGCCTCGCGCCGCTCAAGCGGGCTCCGGCTGGAAAGCCTTTTCGCAACTGAGGCCGAATCCCGTCGCGCCACGCCGGCAGCATCATCCTGCGCGGTGATGTACGAAGCGGGCGCGGCGAGGACT
>JAIVJM010000288.1 GCA_020199995.1 Acidobacteriota bacterium
TCCTTCTGGTATGCGGGGTTCATGGGACGCGCATGATGCTGTTCGCGTGGGCATTGCACGCGGTCAGGCGCAATTTCAATCTGCCGCTCGCCTTTATCGCGCCGCCGTTAATGGTTTCGGCGGAGTTGTGTGTGCCGTCCCTTTTCCAGTACTACGTGGCGATGGCGCTGGCGCGGCAGCCTCTGCTGATACAGGTGGCCGACCTGACGGGCGTCTTAGGCGTGAGCGCGCTGCTGATGTTGGTCAACGGGGCGGTCTACGATGTGCTGACCGCACCGCCGCGCCGGATCGTCGTCGCAGCCGCCGCCGCGGCCGTCCTCGTCGCGGCGCTCGCCTACGGGCACCTGCGCATCGCCCAAGTGAGAGATCTGCGCGCCGCAGCGCCCAAGATCAGGGTCGGGGTCGTGCAGCCCAACGTCGTCAGTTTTGACGAGCCGGACGGTACCTTCTCGGTCGCCGCCCAGCGTCGGCTCGCGGCCCTACAGGCTCGTTCCGCCGAACTGGAAGCGATGGGGGCTGACCTGATCCTGTGGCCGGAATCGAGCTACAAGGTCTGGATTTCGCGCCGGTCGGCAGGCGACTGGCCGGAGTCACACCCCTCCCGCATCGGGCGCGGCTTCTCGGCCCCGCTGGTCATCAACGCGCTGACCTACGATCCGCCCAAAAGTTCCGCGCGGCCGTACAACAGCGCGCTCCTGCTCGACCGAGGGAATTTCACCGCCAGATACGACAAAAATAACTTGATGATGTTCGGGGAGTCCATCCCCGGCGCGGAAACACTCCCGTGGCTGAAGGGGCTTGTGCCGAACGCCAGCCAGTACATGGCGGGCGAGGGTGTCACCATGCTTCCGTTTCGGGATAGGGCAGGGCGCGAGTGGCGCTTGGGGCCGATGATTTGTCTCGAAGATATTCTGCCGGGCTTCGGCCGGCAACTCGGCCGGCAGCGCCCGCACCTGTTGATTAACTTAACCAACGACGCTTGGTTCGGCGACACGAGCGAGCCGTGGCAACACCTCGCGCTCAGCATTTTCCGGAGCGTCGAACTGCGTACCGAGATGGTCAGGGCGGTGAACACGGGCGTATCGGCCTACGTGGACGCGACGGGCCGCATCTATTCGGAATCCTACGTCGTTGACCCGACACAAGAGACCCGCGGCGCGGACAAATTCCTCGCTGAAGTTGCCCTCCTGGAAGGCGGGCACACCGCCTACGTGGCGGCCGGCGAAAGTTTCGGCTACGCTGGCACCGTGCTCACGCTCTACCTGTGGCTGATAGCGCCGCGTCTCAGGCGGAGCAGAGCCTCAGCCTCCTCTCAGGATTCGGCTGTGACTTCCCCTCCCGATCTGTGGGCCAGCCCGCCAGCCGGAAAAGGATAATGGCCTGTGAAAGGTGGGCGGCCCGCCACTGACCCGAAGGGAGTCTGCGGCGACCCCGGCTACGAGGCCGGCCCCTTCATGCTCAACCACCTGCTGTCACGCCGTTCAAGATATAGCTTTTCTTCCTCCGGCGGCCTCGGCCGGATGGTGGCGACTACCTTTTCAGCCGAAAATTTTTCCTATTGAGAGGGCGAAAAAACTTGCAGTAAATTTCCGCGCGTCTCCCAAAATCACTTCTTACGATCCAGCGCTAGAGATAGATACTCAGAGTCTCGACCTCGGTCTTGCGCCCGTCCAGTTTCGTCCACATGGCGAACGCGGGGCCGCCGTAGATGGACTGCGTCGGCCGCCCGTCTTTGGGGTGTATTGTCTGGGAGCTGTCGTCGCTATACCCTGTGAGCTTCACGCTGCGCGCGGCAAAGGTGAGAAAATACCGATTCGTCTTCGCCCTGACCCAGTGCGTCCGCCGCCCGTCGACGGGGTGGATCGTGGTGAAGCTCTCGTCGCCGTACTCGACGATCTCCATCGCGGTCGTGCCCCGGCCGAAGACCTCGTTGCCGCGCACCGCGATGATGTCGAGGGGTGAGGGCCCCGGACTGGCGGCTCCCACTCCTCAGTTCAAGGTGACGGGACAGTCCTTACTTCCCGATTGCGACTGCGCCTTTAGCCCACTTCTCGCCGTTGGCCCACGCCGCCTCCCGCTCGAAGTGCGCCACCAACTTCGCCGCGTCCCTCCGGGCGCGCGCGGCCTGCACGGGGATGGGGTCCAACCCCGCGACCGTGTCGAGAATCCCGCGGACGGTACTCATCGCGGGGGTCTTGCAACTGCGCGAGAGGTTGTCGTTGAAGAGGAAGACCATCCCCGTGTGCTGGTCGATGTCGTTATCGAGGCCGGGGTGATCCCAGCGGAAGAGACGGAACCGGATGGTTTCGATTTCGTCTGGGTCGCCGGTCAGGAATTGCCAGCCGGGCAAGTTGGCGGGAACTCCCGCACATTTGATGACACCGGTTAAGCGCCCCGATGATCTTTGAACTTTGATTCTGGTTTTCGTTTAGACGGCGTGGAGTACTCGCTGGCGGAGCAAGTCGAACTTCGCCCGCCCATACATCATCCGCTTGATCAGCTTGAGCCGATGAACTTGTCCTTCCACTTGTCCGTTACTCCATTCCGAAGTCAACGCCGCCCTGACAGGTGATAGATCACGCCTCAAGCCCGTGACGAAGCCGCGCATCTCCGGCAATCTGCTCTCGTTAACCGTCGTCATCCAGTCGTCGAGCGCATCGGCTTGACGTTCGCGAATGATCGTCATGAACTGTCGCGCCAGATTACGCGCCTGCGTTACCTCCGGGCAGCCGTTGAGTAACCGCGCGACGAACGCCTGCTCATCGGGTTGATGCTTCGCCTCATCTCCCAGCAGCAGCCACATCGCACGCCGGGCTGATGGTGTCTTGATCGTCGTCACCTGCTGAGCGCGCTTCCGGCGCGTTGGCAGGCCGCTGCTCAACCTATGGATAAGATAGCGATAGACGGCGCTATATTCTCCGCGAAAGCCTTGAGCCTGTAGTTCTCGCCAGAGGGCCAAAGCGTTATGGCAGCCTTCATCCCATCGCGCCTTCAGGTAGAGACGGAAAGGGTCGACGATACTGCGCTGCCTGGCCCGCTGCGCCTGCTCCGGGAAAGAGCCGGCGCGCACCAGCTTCCTGACTGTAGTGCGCGACAGATGTAGTTGGCGGGCGATAGCGCGCACTCCCGTGCCCTGTTCACGTAGCGCGATGGCTTCGTGGTAACGTATCACCAAGCGCGCTAAAGTGAAACTTCGTCACATTTGGTGATCGCGGAACGCTCCGCCCTTGCTTCCTTGATCGTGAGGGCGTCATCGAGTTTATCCGTTGTGGAGAACTCGCAAGCGCAAGAGGTCGAAGTTCGCACGCCCGTACATACTGCGCTTGATCGGCTTGAGCCGGTTGACTTGCCCTTCCACCTGACCATTGCTCCACGGCAGCGTCATGGCGGCTTCGACGGCGCGATAGTCTCGCCACAGACTGGATGCGAAGCGGCGCAGTTCGGCCACGCCGCTACGTGCCGCCGTCTTGAGCCACGGCGACAGTCCCTGTTCGCCGCGTCGCACCCGCAGCATCCGTGCGAATGATTGCCCGAGCGCGAAGGCGGACACGACTTCACCTCCTTCAGCCAGCATGTGGTTGAGCAGTTGCCGTTGCCGCCCCTCCAACTTCTGCGCTGGTGTCGTGCAGAGCAGAGAGATCTGTCTCGGCGATGGGAGCGGCAGACGAACATTGACTGACCGGGCAGTTGGTCCCGATGTCCGGCCCTTCAAATTCTGTTGCGCCTCTTCAGGCAGACGCAGCTTGAGCCGAGCAATGAAGCGGCGGACAACATCCACCCCGCCCGTGAAGCCCTCCCCTCGCACTTCGCGCCAGAGCTGAGTGGCATTGAAGCACCCTTCTTTGCCCCAACGACGTTCCAGATACTCGACGAATGAGTCGAGCTTGCTCTTATAATGACCGCGGGATGACAACTCCGGGAACTCGCCTGCGCTCAAGTAGCGTCCGACAGTTTTCACGTTGATCCCCAGTTGACGGGCGATGCGGCGGTACGACAGCCCAGACCCGTAAAGTCGAACGACTTAACCGCTCCAACGCCTCACCCAGGTTCTTTAGAAGGTGCCAGCGGCCGGCGACTTGGATGGCGTGAGGTGCTCCGGCTCGTGCCCCGTCGGCATATGCGCTGGCACGATCACGGCTGATGATCTCCACACCGGGATGAGATGTGAGCCAGTCGGCGAGCGTCTCGCTCTCGCGGTCGGGTAAGAGGTCAACCACGCGGCGGCGTTCCAGATCGACGAGGATCGTGCCGTAGGTCTGCCCTTTGCGCTTCGCCCAGTCATCCACGCCCAGCACGCGCGGCGTCGGTTGTTCCAAAGGAGTGGTGCGTCGTATGCGGCGCAGCAAGGTTGAGGAACTGGCGAGCAACTGCAACTGTCTGGCGGCTCGCACCCCGGCTGCGCCGCCGAGCGCGAAGGCGATGACAGATAAGGCATCTTCGAGTCTCGTAGTGCGCCGGGCGTATAGGGCAACTACGGTCGGCAAGCGCGCGCAGAAAATGCGTTGGACGCACAGCGAGTTGTCACAGAAGAAGCGGCGCGTTAGTAGTTGCAACCGCACGGCGACGCCTTGCCATGGGAGGTCGGCGACGGTTCTCGTGTAGCGACTGTGAATCTTGCGGGTGGGATGCTGACAACGTGGGCAGCAGGCGCTCGTCTGACGTAGCTCGACGACCAGAGTAATCATGCCCTCCGACGGGCGGATCATCTTCAATCGCACTGCCCGCGGGTCAGCGAGGATAACTTTTGTTTCCATCCTGCCGCTTATATCAGTTTACCGCCCGGCTTTCACCAAATGTGACGAAGTTTCCAGCCCCAACGCTTGTTGACAAGCGTGTAATTGGATCCGAACCGGAACATTATGCCACGGCAAATCATCAAGGTGGCGGAGGTAATCAGTTATCAAAGAGTTTGACGGCTGAGCACACTGCGGGCAGCGTGCCGCCGGTTGAATAGCACGAACGACAATCGTAATGGCAGCGTCGTGCGAAACAAACTTTTCAATTTCAATGGCGGCAGGATCAGCGAGTAAGGTGTTGGCGTTCATTGCGCCATTTTATAGCTCTTTAACTCGGCTGCCCCAACTTCGCGACAGAACCGCTAAACTGATCCGCTAGCAAGCGCGTAAAGTTACCCACCCTTCGGTGTTTAACTCCGCTACTCTCTCTTCCGCTATGGAAGAGGAGGGCGCGCGATGCTGAAGCGGGAGGCGTGGATGGACATCAAGGACTTGCACCGTCAGGGTCACCCGATCCGCACCATCGTGGAGATAACTAGGCCCGCTCGCAATACCGTGCGGCGTGTCCTCCGTGAACCGGCGCCATGCGCCGCGAAGAAGCGCAGTCGTCACTCGCTACTCGATCCCTTCTAGCCTTATCTCCGACAACGTCATGCCGGCGTCTAACTGCTGCCGCTGGCTTTCATGCTCCACTAGCCCCTCCGGACAGCTTCATATCCTCTAGCCTGTCTAGCAGTATCACCTTCGTCGCGCTCCCATCCGCCGCGTACCCGATCAGCGACTGCATGCACCTCCAGGCGGTCACCATGAATTTTTCCAATGTTGTGATCTCATCAATCCCGATACCCCGCCCGTGGTGGACGAAGGCGGAGCGCAGCCCGTAGGTCTTCTTCACGTTACTCACAATCGCCCGCCTCTCGCTCACCGTCTGCCCGGCGAAGAGAGCCATCCGCTCGCTGATGTTGTCCACGATGGGCTCGCTGTTATTCCGTAGGAACATGGACTCCAAAGCGATTAGCATGTAAACAAGCCTGTCGGCGAAATCCTTCGCCAGCGCGCTTTTCGAGTACATGCGTAGGGCTGCCAGCAAGTCCTCCTGATACTCAGACCTCTTCGGCTCAGCCAGCATTCCGTTCAACGCGTCGATGCCGTTCGCGCGCAGCTCGGCGATCTTCTTCGTGCTCAGGGCCCACGCCGGCTCGCGCATGTCCACCACGCCGGTGAAGTAGCTCGTGATCTTGCCGTCCCTGACTGTCAGGTACTCCGAGCTCTCCACGTGCTCCCGCCCGAGCGGCACGCAGTATGAAGTGTACTTGGGGTTGAAGCTCGCCGGCGCGAAGAATCGCAGGAGCGCCAGGCACTGCTCCGCCTCCTCGAACGCGACCTCCGCGGCCCGCTCCGGCTCCGCGCGCATTTTCAAAGTCGCCGCGGCGAACCCTTGAAATTTCGATCTCTCTTGGCTCAGATGGTGTTCGACGACGGCCCTGGATTCTTCCGGCACTTGGGCGATCATCCCCCCGTGCCATTCGTCAAGCATCGCCCTCGTTATTTCTGTCAACGTCACCCAGCCGATGGTCAGCGGGGACTGCACGTGCAGCATGTAAACTGGGATCCAAATCTCGACATCCTCGAGTCGCTTCTCGCATTCGCCTAACACGTAGTCGGTCATCTGCGGCACGGGCGCAGCCTGATGCCTGAGTCTCACCCAGTCGAATATCAGATCAATCAGCAGCCCGAGGCTGACGGCATTCTGAATCGCCCTAGACTTATGCATGCCTTCGGCGATGCGGACGAGATTCTTGTAGCCGTCACCGAAGAGGCCGACCCGTGCGGCCCCCAGCTCGAAGGACTTCGCCACCTCATTCCCCGAATAGTCGATATACTTCACCTTGACGTCGCCGATGATATTCTGAGGATTGAAATGTGCGGCGACGTGCACGTCCGGATCCAGCGGACCCTGGTGCCCTTGGTGTGGCGTGAGCGGGACGGAGGTGAGCTCCGCGAGGAGCCCTTCCGCCTTCGAGTTGAAATTTTTCGCGGCCTCCGTATGCAATTCCAGTTTCAACTAATACCTCTCTCCAGCCGAAGGTAGCTTGCCGCATCAAACTGTGCCTGGAGTCTTAATCCTTCATTCTACCTCTCACGCCTGGCGAAGGTACTCACCGAGAATGTCTTCGGCCTTCGCGCGCACACGAGGGGCGTCTTCCGGCAGCAGAAAGCCCCCCGCGGCGACACTCATCTCGGATAAAGTTACTTCGACGGACTGCCCCTGTACTTTGAGCATAGCCACGCAGGCTTGGGCAAACTCCTCCACCTCCGCCTCCGAAAGAGGCTGGTTTTCACGCTCGACTGGACCGGGCCGGCCGATGTCTGCGTGCGAAGATTGAGAAGGTTCCTTTATGACCCCGTACTTGCGCAGCACGTTGTAGGCTTCACGCTGGGCGACGCGCGCCGCCTTCGGTAGTCCCCTGCTCTCGAGCCATTCGCGCGTGCGCTCGTGCTCTTGAGCCGACGCCCGCCTCGCCGCCGCCAGAATGGAAGGTTCGAGCTCGTGACTCAGCCGCGAGACGATCTCGTCGACCATGACGTTACCTCGGCGGTTCTCCTGCGACACTGCCGTCCCCGCTGAACACGCACTTGGCGAAAGTTGATGGGGCGAAGTCGGCGGGTCGGGTTGCAGTTTAACCATTGCCTGTGTCTCCGCGCCGGTTTTCGGCGCGGGCGGATTTATATCTGTGTCTAGAACTTCTGATACAGCGTAGCTGTCATTAAAGGCTGGCTCATCGCCTGAGCCACCAGCGCTACCGTTTGAGCCAGGAACGAAGGGTAAAATTTTTTTGCCTGCCGTTATGGAGCGCACGCCGATCGAGCCTGTGGCACGGTTGAGGAAGATGCGGATGCCGGCGCCGTTCTTCCCCGAGAAGTAGCCGATGATCCCCTGCTCGTGCATCCACGTGAGCGCCTTGTGCGCGGTGGCCGACGCGACCCCTAGACATTCGTAGAGCACCTTCGACGCCTTGACCAGGCGGCCGTCCTTGTCCTTCGCACAGAAGTAGAGTACGCCGTCCCCCTCCCAGAATTCGGCGGGGGCTGCGGTGAGCCGCAGGTAGATCTTGCTCATCAGCGGCGTGACCCGGTCGGCAGCCGCGGAGGTCACTGCCGCGACGGCGTCGGCGTCGATCTGGTGGAAATTCTTCCGGTACTCGTTGGGTCCGAGCCGCGTGCGTCGCACGAACCGGGGAGCTGCTAGGGCGGTTGCCGTCATAAGCGATTCACTTTCCGAAGCGGGCTTGACAGCTGTGGGGCGGCGTGTAAACTGCCCGTGCTTAGCCTTATTAAGACAAAGCTCCGCCCTCTCGCTGTCGAGCGAGTTTCACGGACGGCCCTGAGCGCTTAGGTCGCCAAACTGCCGCGCTCCGGGCCGTTTACATTTCGGGCGTCACACACGCGCCCGCGAAATTCGCCGACACCTAATCACAAAGTACGACGGCATGTAAATCCCGTGGTCATACCTCCGTCCGGGGCGGCATAACCTCGTTCCGCCGCCCCCGGAAGTCCGCCCCGCGTGGTTGAAAGTTGTGCCGCCGTGGTTGAACCTCATACCCCTGTAGCAATACCTATGACGACCGGGGTCGGAGGTTGTGGAGCCGTAGACTAACCTTATACCCCTGTAGTACAAACTTATTCCACAAGGTCAAAAGTCCCAATAAAAACAGGGCTTTTGATCAGTGGCAGTGGAAGGACGTGTATTAGTTCCCTATCGTTTGAGATTAGTTGAGATAGTTGTTGACACCGAAGGAGGGCTTTGTTAGAAGCAACAGTTTATGAGTTCCACTTATCAAGGACAGGAAGAAATGGCATCGTCGAAGGCCGTGATAGCAAACGACTCGGAACTGGTAAACGTCGCCGAGGCCAGGCGGATCCTCGGCATCAGCGCGAACAAAATGTCGGCCCTCATC
>JAIVJM010000352.1 GCA_020199995.1 Acidobacteriota bacterium
CGAACGTCCCGTCTCACGATCCATCACGACCGAAGCCGATTCCACCGTCCCGACCTGCCCGAACAGTTCCTGCAAATCTTCACCGGAAGTCTTGAAATTGAGGTTGCCGACGTAAAGTTTCATTGACATAAACTGAAATCCCCTCCCTCGACGGGAGCGTGAAGAGAAGCTCGAATGCGGTTTGGCTTCGTGAACGGGTAGCAGCGAAGTCGCGTGTTCGGAATGCCCTGACGAGCAGCTTCTGCAAGTTAATACCGGCCTGCTCTCGAACTATCCAGAAGACGCCGCCGCGATGCGCGAGAGAAGGATTAGACGGCACATATTATGCCCTGTGTGAGAAAAAAAGGCAAAAGCCGCGCACGGGGCAGAATTACCCATGCCGAGCAGTGCAGCGACACAACCTCACCTCCGCTTTTGACATCTTACACTGCTCGACCGTACTCTATGGCGCGCCACCGAGACGGCAAAAGCGCGTCTGCGCCCGTTGATTTTCCGGCGGCTCGCCGCTGAAACCCCGTAACCTTAACGCAGTTTCTCCAGCGACTCGACTGCGGACTCTGCTTAACCAGACACCTAACATCGCTATGCCGGGAGCGAAAACGCTCGCGCATTACATCGCCGCCGCGATTCTCTCTCAGGTGACAGCGCGCATCACATCGCTCCAGAGGCTTTACGTCAACTTTTGTCTCCTTTGCTGCGCGACGGAAAGCGGCATAAGCTTTGCCTTGCAGAAGCCTTGCTCGCGTCTGTTCAAGCTAACGATTTTTAAGTAACAATATGAAATTTTATCACCTCGCGCTCGCCACTCTAGTTTTCACCTTGCTCCTCGCCACGCCGTCCGGCGCACAGACGCAAGTCTGGCAATACACTGCCCTCGGTGATTCGCTTGCCTACGGCATGAACGACTCGCAGGGTGGCTACGTCACGCGGTTCCGCAATCATGTGCAGGCCGACACGGGCGCGACGGTGAACGTCATCAATCGCGGCGTCCCCGGATGGACGAGCGCAGACCTTTTGTACGCGCTCAGAACCGATGAGAGTTTGCGCGCCCAGATCGCCAACTCCCAGATCGTCACTTGGGATATCGGCGGCAACGATTTCCTCGACGCTCTCGACCGCTACCGCAGCGGTGCGTGCGGCGGGGCCGACAATCAGGACTGCGTACGCGCGACGGTCGCCAACTTCAAAGCCAACTGGAACGCCATCATCGCGCAGATAC
>JAIVJM010000192.1 GCA_020199995.1 Acidobacteriota bacterium
CTGAAAATACTGTTTCGTGTTGAGATCGACGAGGACGCCCTCGCCCCCGTCAAACTCCGTGAAAACGATGTGGTCGTATGGCATAAGCTCGAATGAATCCATCACTTCGGTGTCCTTACTTTCAAAACTTCCCCACCAGTCCTAACGGCTGCTGATTTCATATGCGCACCCCGGCGCGAAGCATCTTAAGCGCCCTGCAAAACCGGGAGCATGCGCGAGCCCCGCGCGGCTTCGCCGACACCGACGCGCCACGGTATCTTCCCGAATGTTTGCAGGCAGAAGAGGCACGGCGAGCCCGTGTAGGCGTCCGCCTTTTCGCCGCTACCCTCGAGCGCTTCGAGCGCCACGCGGCGGCGCTCGATCTGTCGTTCGGCGAGTTCGCGGAACCGCGCGTAGGCCGCCGCGAAACTCTCCACATTCAAATCCGCCAGCACGTCCTCTTCGCCCAACGCGCCGCGGAAGCCCGACAGATTACAGCACAGCGACATCCGCCCCCTGTAATCAATGCTACAGCTCACGCCCGCGAGCGAAGCGCATGGAGCCGCCGGGTCGAGATTGATGTAGCCGACCTCGATGCGCACCTTCATCTTGAGAATCTGCGCGAGCGAGGCGATCTCGCGCTCGGCCTCGGCGCGCTCTTCGAGGTCGAGCGCCAGCCCGCTCTCGAAATCGCCCGAAGTCGGCAAAAGGTGCGCGAAGTCCAGCGCCGAGGCACCCATCCGCGCGGCGAAGACGGCGATCTGTTCGAAGTGCGGGAGCGTGTCGCGGCGGATGCCGGTCTTGATAACGAAGGGCAGTCCGGATATGTGGCAGCGCGAGAAGGCGCGCACGAGACGGACGAAAGAACCCTCGCCCCGCCAGCGGTCGTGCGCCTCGCGCGTCGCCCCGTCGAGGCTGAAGGCCACGTGGCTCAACGTCTCACGATTGTCTCGAATCGCCGGCCACACGCGCTCGAAGTGCCAGCCGTTCGTGATAAAGCTCGTCTTTAAGCCTTCGGCCCCGACCGCTTCGATGATCTCTTTGAAGCGCGGGTGAAGCGTGGCCTCGCCGCCCGTGAACATGACCTGCCTGATCCCCATCGTCTCGCGGGCTTCACGGACGACGCGTGTGAGGAGTTCGGTGGGGAAGAAATTCGCGGGCGTGTGGTAGAGCGCGTCTTCGTCGCGGAGGCAGTAGCTGCAATGGAGGTTGCAGATGTTGGTCAGCTCGACGACGAGTCGCGGCTGCCCGTAATCGCGCTCGTCTTCGCGACCGTTTGCCGGGTCAGGTCGGGTCATCCTGTTTCGCCCTTCAAGAGCGAGGCGATATGAGTTGCCGCCTGCCCTTCGTCCTCCATCAAATCACGCCCGGCGAAGAGGTCGAACGCGACGCTCTGACGTGCCAGTCGGGACAGCACTCCGAGGTGCTCGCGCGCGACAGGCCGGTCGTAGCAAGACCATGGGCACATCCTCAGCAGACGCGCCATCGTCGAGGATTGCGAAAGCCTCTGCGAGCGGGTCGAAGGCTCCCGCGTGACGGTTGGGAAAATGAGTGCGCGGGGGGCGCACGCACCGATAAACCCGCCGGGGAAAAGCGCCTCCGGCTCGAATCGGCGTTTGAGCGGGTCGAAAGGGACGGGGCTTGTCGCGACCACTGCCAGCCGCGGCACTCGGCTGGCGGCAATGGTCGGCTCAGTGACGGCGAAAACGCGTCGTAAGGCCCAGGCCTCGACGCCGCGCTCGCCGCCGCACAGTAAAAGCGTGTCGTCCGAAAGGTATTGCCAGCCGCTCGCCGCGAGTTGCATGGTGAGGGTGGATTTGCCGCTCCCCGAAGGCCCTATGAAGAGAGCGCCGATGCCCGACGCGGGCTCGACGACGCCGCCCCCGTGCAACTCGAAGAGGCCGCAACGACGCAAGGCCGCCATCACCGCGTTGAAGACGATGCGCGCGAGGGCGCTGGTCTCCCGCGCCGCAGGAGAGTCGCCAATCCAGACCTCGACGAGAGGCGGCGACTGCGCGGCGACGCGAACCAGCGAGCCCTGGATTTCAAAATAATAGGTGCGCCCGTCGGTGTGGCAACGTCCGCCGAGCGCTACGTCGAAGCTCGTAAATTCCGGGGGAGGTGCGGACGGCTCTGAGTTGGAAAGGACGACAATGGTGGCATCAGGCTGTCGCCCGTTTTGGGTCGTGGAGGGCGTGACGTGCCAACCAGAGAAATATGTCTGGAAGAGCCGGGCAGACCATTCATCGTGGGCCGTGATGCAAAGAAACCGACCGGCGACCGTATAGAAAACTTCGTGCGCCGGTCGGTCAGAAATGTCCGAGAATTCCACTGAGGGCGGGAGTATTACTTCAATGCTGGTCATCTCCCAAAAGCTCTTCACACCTATACGACGTTGCCGCTGTCGGTGATGATGAAGAAGGTGGTCGCCTCGAGCACATCAACGGCGAAAGAGACCTCCGGTTCAATGAACTGCTTTTTAGCCGTCAACTCGGGCGTCGGCTCTCCATCTTGCTCTTTTGGCGCGGAATACTGCTCGGTATTCTGACTCGTGGTCTTATTGCTCAAGGTTACGTTCCTCCTCAGATGATTGTGGTTCTGTCTATGATCTTACTGGAGCCGGCGCCACTAAGGCGATGCGGAGCGGCTGGATGTCAAAAGTCTGCAAGTCCGCGCGGTAATAGAGACGGACGTAAGGTGAAAGGCGTCGCACGGCCAGCTCAATCGAATAATTGCTGAAGTCAACGTCAATCAACTCCGTCGTGTCGTAACGCATTTCGAAGGGGACGCCCACCTCGCTCGCGACTTTGAAGAGAACAATGGTGAGCGGCTGCTGGTGCGCCCTCACGCTCAACTGTCTCCCCGCATAGGTGATCTTCAGAGGGTCTTCCTCTTCCTTTTTTTTCTGCTCCTCTTCGCTGCCCACCCCGTCCTCGGTGTTGCCCTCGATGAGCATCACCTCGGAATTGCCTTTGACAGTGTCGGTCGTCGAGGGCGGACGCTCGTTCAGTGCGTGGAGGTAGACGGCTAAAGGCTTCGGCTCAGGGGAATCCTCACCGCCCGCGACATAGTCAACGTATGGCTGCGGGGCCAAAAGGCGAAGCGCCGCTTCGAGGTTCATCGCGCTGAAATCCAGCGTCACGCGTTGCTTCGCCATCAATGGGCTGAGCGAAACAGGAATTTTAAGCAGGCGCGCGATTTCGCCCGTGATCTCGCCCAACCTCGCGTCTTTGGCCTTGACGGCGAAAGTGTGCGGAATGCTCTTGCTCATCCGAACACTCCACGTCCCTTTCGTCCTGCCCTGCTTATCCGCCTGCGAGGGGGCCGACTTCAACTCGGCAGCGCCGCCGTTTTTTGCTTCCGGAGCGCTCTTTTGCCGCGCCGCGACTATCGAACCCGCCGAAATGAGCAGCGCCAGCGCTGAACCACAAATTTTCAACAAACGCACACTGTTCAATAGTCCGTCTCGTTCCATTCTTACAACAACTTCCTTCTGGATAACGCGTACAGCGCAAACCTTGGCACGCTTGATGACATTTCAAGAAAAGTGGGGTTTCTCCGGGCAACAAATAGCGGGATACACCTTAACACCAGCATGTATTTGAACCGGGCAAGCGGAAGCTAACATAAAACAACACCATCGTCAACGGGCAGTCGCCATTTAATACCCCGTAAACATCCTGTTCTGATACGTTAGCATTTTCCGGGCGAGCCCCCGAAGGGCCTTCAAACCCTTGGCCGCCGACTCGCCCGCATCGGCTCTTTGAAAGCGCGCGATGTGCTCGCGAACAGGCGTCATCCCGCGTCCCCGCCTTTGAGCAGGAGGCGGAAGGGGCGCAGGAGATAGTAGACGAAGCAGAGACGGGCTGGCAGATCGAGCAGGCGCAGATCGCCGTCGGTCGGGGCGAAGATGAAGCTCAGGTAGCGCGCCTTGTCACGCCAGTCGCGGCGGGCGCGCAGGTTAAAGTTGATGTGGCGGAGCAGCCCCGCAGGGCTGTACTCACAGCCGTCGAACAGTCTGGCCATGACATCTGAGGCGAGCCCGGCGGCCACGCCGTCAGCCGCGACGCCTCGTTCGACTTCATCCGGCAAGGGCGCGTCGAGCAAATCGTGTGCGAGCCGGAGACCGAGGTTGAGCATGCGCCCGGCCCTCAGTCTCGACGCGCGTTCGGAGAGGCGGGGCCAATCCAAGTTTGGCCTTGAGCGGATCAGCTCCGCGATGTCGCAAATCCAGGCCAGACGCTCCCAGAGATGCTTCGTCCCGTGGACGCAGAGCGAGAGCAAGAGGTCTTCCGGCGAAAGGCTCTCGACTTCGAGATGCAGAAGCTTGACCGTTTCCAATTCTCCGCCGAAGCTCCGGCCAAACGAGGCCGGCGCGAACTGCTTCGCGGCGATTTCCCAGTGCAGCTCGACGAGCAGACGCCCGCCGTCGCGCGAGAACGGGAGGTTGTGCTGAGCGCGGAGCAGAATTCGCTCCTGCGCGGGGCTCAGGGGCGGCGCGGGCAAAAGTCCGCGCGAGAGCAGAAGCTCTTTCGCGAGCGGGACGTCCGCCTTACTTATCAGAATATCCAGATCAACGAATCGTCGCAGCGAGATGTTGCCGTAAGCGGCGGCGGCGAGCGCAGGCCCCTTGTAGGGGAGCACCGCCACGCCAGAGGCTTTGAAGAGGGTGATGATGCGCTCCAGCTCGCCCGTCAAATAGAGGTTGCGCGCGGCGTTGTCGCGGAACTTTGCACGGAGCCTTTCGAGCTGCGCGGGCGGAACCACTTCGGGGGCGCTCGCATTGAGCTGCCAGTAGAGGAGCGGGAGAACCGAGTGTCTTTTCGCGAGACGGAAGAGATACTCCCAGTCGAGCGCCTGTGCGGCCAGCGCGCCGATGCTCCCCTGCTCTTCCGGCCCGACGCGCGTGCGCGCACAGGCGAGCAGCAGTTCGTGCTCCGGCCGGGTTCGTACCAGTCTTCTGATGTCGGGCTCTTCTGTTGTGACAGACATGCGGGGAGAACGAAAGCGTGAGACCGCCTATTCCGGCGACGTGGCCAGCAATCATTTCGCCGTCAGGCGGTCTTCACCGCGTAACCCAGCCCGTCTCCGACGGGGAGCACTTCGGCGAGTAGCTGCGGATGATGGATGAAGCGCTGGTTGAACTCGCGCAGGGCCTGCGTCGAGGCCGTCTGCTCGGGCGCGCGAATCTCGCCCGCAACCTGTCCGCCCCAGAGGAGGTTGTCGGCCACGACCACGCCGCCCGTACGGAGCAGAGGCAGCGAGAGTTCGAGGTACTCGGAGTACTCCTCCTTCAGCGCGTCGAGAAAGACGAGGTCGAAGGTCTCAGTCAGGCGGGGCAGAACATCGAGCGCGGCCCCGCGCTCGATGCGCACGCGCTCGCGCAGTCCCGCACGCCGGAGAAAGTCTTCGCTGCGTTCGATCATCGAATCGTCCGGCTCGATGGTCACGATCAAACCGTCCTCGGGCAGAGCGCGCGCGAGGTGGATGACCGAATAGCCGATGGCCATGCCGATTTCGAGGACGCGCCGAGCGCCGACGGCGCGGGCCGTGATCTCGAGGAACCGCGCCACCTCACGATCAGCGACGGGGACGCGGTGCTCGGCTGCGTAGGCTTCCATCTCCTCCAACAGCCCCGTGTTGGCGGGTAGAAGCCTTTCGAGATACTCGGCCTGCTCGGGTCTGATGATGGCGTCTAAACGTGCTTTCATTTACGGAACTCCGTGGGCTTGTTTCGGTAAGGCCGCAAGTCTAACTGCTCCGCACGCCTTTAGGCAATTTCAGAAATGATGCGCGCCCATGTCCCCGCGCCGGGTCTTCCACACACCGGCGCGAATCTTTCATCCCTCACTCCGATTCCCCGCACTCTTTAAGAACTTTTAAGAACTCTTTTAGAGAAACTACAGGACTTCCAAAATGCGCTTCAAGTATTGTCCGCAGCGAAATTAAAGTAGTGGTTCAACGGAGAACCCTACGCCACACGATTTTAATCGGGTCGGAGATTCGTACAGGCTCATCCCCTCTACGGCACTCACGCCCATACACGTAGGAGGAAACCCCCAATGACCTTCAGGATGAGGCTCACATCTCTCTGTCTGACGCTCGCGCTGCTCAGTCTGGGCGCGCAGCACGCGCAGGCGCAAGGGTCTTGCGACAAGCTGACCGTCTTGACACGCAACATGTATCTCGGCACGGACTTCGCGGAGGTCTTCGGCGCCGGAGATGAACTGACACTACTCACCGAAGTAGCCGAAGCCTTCGCCGAGGTTCAGGCCAGCGACCCACGGGCCCGCATCAAGGCCATCGCGCACGAGATACAGACCACCCGGCCCGACCTCGTCAGCCTGCAGGAGGTCGCCCTCTGGCAGACCGGCCCGTTTGACCCTTCGTCACCCTCCGCCAATACGGTGGCTTACGACTACCTGCAACTGCTGCTCGACGAGCTGAACAGCAATGGCGGGCTCCACTACGAGCCGGTGGCTGTGCTCACAAACCTCGTCGCCGAAGCGCCTGCTCTCGGCCCCGAAGGATTCTTCGACGTGCGCTTCACGGATCGGGTCGCGGTGCTGGCCCGCACCGACCTCAAGAAGAAGCACTTCGAGGTCGAGAACGTTGTCGCGCAGCACTTCGCCACGGTCCTCTCGGTCCCGACGGCTGCGCTCGGCACCATCACGATTCCGCGCGGGTATATCGCGGCTGACGTCGAACGGTGCGGTCAGACTTTCCGCTTCGTCAACGCCCATCTGGAGTCGTTCGAGGAGTTGCTGGGCCTCCCGTTCCCGTACTTCCGCTTCGCACAGGCCACCGAACTGCTGCTTGGGTCAGGCTCCACGGGGCTGCCGTTGGTGCTGGCCGGGGACTTCAACGCGGACGCGGAGAACCCGACCGACCCCACTTACCAGCTTTTGCTGAGCGGGGGCCTCATGGACGCGTGGCAGTCGGCGCGGCCAGACGAGCCGGGCTACACGTGGCCGCTCTTCTCGCAGAGCCCGTTCGTCTACGAGAGCCCTTCCCGACGGCTCGATCTGGTGCTGACGCGCGGCGCGGTAGAGGCAACGAAGGCGGACATGGTCGGCGAGAATGACTTGACGCCGCGGCGACCGATGACGTCTGATCACGCCGGCGTGGTCGTAAACCTGAGGCTGCTGCCGTAGAGAGCCGCCCCCGCAGATCACAAATTAATTAGTTCGCCGTGACCCCACATCAGCCCGTTCTTCACTTCTCTTGATGAGCGACGCGGCAGAAGCCCGACCGCGCGGTCGGGCTTCTGCCGAAAACCATCAAAGACACACGAGGGGCTCACTCGTCCGCGGACGAGTGAGCCCCTCGTCATGCTTCTGAAGTGCGTTGGAAAGCAGGTTGGGCTACGACTTGGCGCTTCCCCGTCCATGTTTCAATTGTCGGATTTTTCTTGTGTGTCGTCGCCGCCGATGGCGACATAGCGGCGCGCGAGCCCGAGTTCGCGCAGCTTGTGCTGGAGCGATTGCCGGTGCATGCCGAGGACGGCAGCCGCGCGCGTCACGTTGCCGCCCGACTCCTCCAGACAGCGCGCGATGTAGCGGCGCTCGAACTCGCGCCGGTCTTCGCGGAAGTCCGCGGTGAAAGGGACGGACAGCGCACCCTCCTCCTCCCCGACACCCGGCAAAAGGCCCGCGCCCGCGCTCTCGACTCCACCGCCCGCCAAATCTTTCGCCGTCACCTCGCCGCCCTCAGCCATAATCAACGCGCGCTCGACGGCGTTACGCAGCTCGCGCACGTTGCCCGGCCAGTTGTTTTCGACGAGACGGCGCAGCGCCGAAGGCGCGAGCGTGCGTGGGGGCAAACCGTAACGCTCGGCCGCCTGCCGCGCGAAAGAATCGGCGAGCATGGGGATGTCTTCGCGTCGCTCGCGCAGGGGGGGGATTTCGATGGTCACGACCTGAAGACGGTAGAAGAGGTCTGCGCGAAAGCTCCCCGCCGCGATGTCCTGTTCGAGCGGGCGGTGCGTGGCGCTCACGATCCGCACATCGACCGCGATGGAGTCCGAGCCGCCCAGCCTCTCGATGCGTCTCTCTTCGAGCGCGCGCAAAAGCTTGGCCTGCACGTTGGCGCTCATGTCGCCGATCTCGTCGAGGAACAGAGTCCCTCCGTCCGCCTGCTCAAATTTGCCGCGTCGCCGGTTCGCGGCCCCCGTAAAAGCGCCCTTCTCGTGGCCAAACAGCTCCGACTCGATCAACTCCGAAGGGAGCGCCGCGCAATTGACCGCGACGAAAGTGCCGCTGCGGCGTTGCGAGCTGCGCTCGTGCAGCTCGCGCGCGACCAGTTCCTTGCCCGTCCCCGATTCGCCGCGCACGAGCACCGTGGCGTCAGTCTCCGCGACCTTCTCGATCATCGCGCGCACGCGCTCCATGGCAGCCGAGTCGCCGATCAAAGCGCCGCGCTGCGCGCCCTCCAGCTCGATGCGCCGGCGCAGTGTGCGATTCTCCCGGCGCAGCCCGAGGGTCTCCAAAGCGTTCTTGACGACGAGGCGCAGGTCTTCAACTTCAAAAGGCTTCGAGAGGTAATCGTATGCGCCGGCCTTGATGGCCTCGACCGCCATGCGCTCCGAGCCGTAAGCCGTAATCATCACCACGAGCGGCGATTTGTCTTCGGCGGCGGCCAGTTCGGCCAGAAATTCGAGCCCGCTCTGCCCCGGCAGATTGACGTCGAGGAGCAGAAGGTCGGGGTCATTCGCGCTCATCGCGACGCGTGCCTCTTCGACGCTCCCGGCCTCTTTTATGCTGTAGCTCAAGCTTGAGAGGGCACGCCGGATGCCGTAACGCGCGGCCTCTTCGTCGTCGACGATGAGGATGCGCCAGTTCTCGTTTTTATCTTTTTCAGTAGTCATCGCATATTCCATGCGCGGACGAAATGCACTCCGCGTGCCATTAGAGCGCCAGCAGTTTGCGTGACTGCACTCACGCGCGCGCCGCCTTCGTGCAGAGCGGGACAATCAGCTCGAACCTCGCGCCTTCACCCGCCCGCTGCGGCGTGAGCCGCGCCTCGCCCCCGACCTCTTCGATGCGCTTGCGGACGATGGCCAGCCCCAGCCCGGTGCCCCTCTGCCTCGTCGTGTAGAAAGGCTCCCAGATGCGTTCCCTCCGCTCGGCGGCCACGCCGGGGCCGCTGTCTATCACCGAGAGGATGATGTGCGAGCCCTCGACGCGGCCCTCGAGCGCGACGCTTCCGCCGGGGGGCGTCGCCTGAAGTGCGTTTAAGAGCAGGTTCGACATCGCATCACGGACAGCCGCCGCGCTCGCGCCGCTCAGCTCGTCGGGAGCGGCTTCGATGTCTTCCCGCAGGGTGACGCCGCCGGCCAAAGCCTCCGCGCGGAAGAGATTGACGAGCGCGCGGATGACTTCTTCGGCGCGGCGCGGCGCGTCTTCCTGCGGCGCGTGGCGCGCGAAGCTGAGCATCTGCGTCACGCTGCGGCTGAGGCGGTCGGTCTCGCTCACGATGAGATCGAGGTCGCGCAGATACTCGCGCTTCAAATAGTCGTCTTCGCGCATCACCTGTGCGATGGACTTGATCGCCGAGAGCGGATTCTTGACCTCGTGCGCGACCGTCGCGGCCATCTGCCCGAGGGCCGCCAGCCGCTCGCCGTGCGCCACGCGCCTTTCGAGCCGCACATTCTGCTCGACGAGACGGCAGTCCTCCACCGCAATCGCGACCTGCCCGGCGAGCATCTCGAGTACCCCGCGCACATCGTAAGTGAGAGCGTCCGGCGCGGCGTCCACGAGCATCAACCCGACCTCCTGATCCTCGCGCCGAAGCGGGAAGGCTATCTCATAACCGCCCTCGCGTAAAAACGGCTCGCCCTCGACCGGCGACCAACCGCGCCCTCGCGAACGCTCCAAAACCTCCCACTGCCACCCGACCGCGCCCGCCCGCCCTTCAATCCCAACTCCGCCCGTCCCCGCCGCAGACGTGACGCCTCCCCGTGTCTCCGCACCGCTCTCCTTGTCCATCTCCCGGCCCTTCTGCCTCGCAGTTCCCACGTCGGTTGCCGACGACTCACCCACACGCCCATTCCCCGCCCCGCCGCTCAACGGTCGGCCCGCTTCTGTTGGAGCCCCGATTCCGACCCCGTCTGACGACGCCGCCCGCTCAAGAATGACGAGCCTCACGCGACGCAATCCAAGCCCTTCCGCCGTGCGCTCCTCGACGAAACGCAGAAGTTCCGGCAGATGCTTGTAACTCCCTGCGGTCGCGCCGATGCGCTTGACGACATCGCGGAAAAGCGCCGCCTCCTGCTCGAACAGCTCGCGGAATCTCTTGTCGAGCCAGCGCCTGAGCGGCGAGGCGACGAGCGCGAGGAGCAGAATCAGAATCGCCTCAATGGGGCCTTCGCGCAGACTGTAATGCGTCGAGAGCCACTGCCCGACCGTGCGGATGCCGTAAAGATAGATGACAAGCACGACCGCTGCGAAGGAGGCGACGATGAGGCTCTCTTTGAGGATCAGCTCCATGTAGCGGTAGCGGTAGATGTGGTACGCGAGCAGGGCTGTCGGGACCAGCGAGCCGAGGTTCGCCACCGTCTTCATGTAGAGACCGTACATCGTGCCCTCGCCCACGCCCAGAGCGTACACGACGAGGATCATCGCCGCGATGCCTAAGAAGGAGGCGGCGAGCGTCCGCATCAGCCGCCTCTCGCTCTGCTCCGGAGAGCGGCGCGCGATGAGGAAGTCAGTCGCGGCCACGAGGCAGAGCACGTAGGCCGCCCACAGCGCGAAGGGGAGCAGGAGGTGTGAGAGCCGCACGAACATCGCCGCGTAAGCACCGGTCCAGAGCTTCGGCACGGCGTAGGCGAGAAAGAGGGCGGGAAGGTATGAGAGGTAAACGCGCGCGCGCTCAGTCCGCGTCAGAGAGCGCCCGCGCGCGTCGGCCCACAGGTGGAGGTGGACGTGGAGCAGGAACGAGTAAGAGAGCGTTATGCTCGCGACGGCCAGCGAATCGGCAAAGCGGAGCAGCAGCGTCCAACGTCCCTCCGTGAGCCCCAGCATCGAGTGCAGCGCGATGACTAGATTCGAGCCGTGCCAGACGCCCATCGAGATTGCGAGGAGCGCGAGGATGCGCTCGATCTTGCCGAGCGCGTGGCGTCGCTTGACGAGCAGCGCCCCGATCCAGAAATGGAGCGCCGCCGCCGTCGCGTACCCGACGAGTTGGAGAATTTCCAGAAGCGACATGTGAAAAGACGGAAGAGCCGTGAATCGTCAATCGTCAATCGTGAAGAGTAAACCCTATTCTTTATTATCACGATTTTACGATTGACGATTCACGGCTTTCTCTTCGTCAGTCCCGCGTGCTGCCGTTTGAAGCCGCGTCCTCCGAAGCCCCCGCGGGCACGAGCGTGATTTCGATGCGGCGATTTTTCTGGCGACCGGCGGGCGTCGTGTTGGCCGCGACCGGGTTCGTCACGCCCATCCCGCTGGCCTGTATCCGCGCGCCGTCCACGCCCGCCGAGACGAGTCTCCCGGCCAGCGCCTCGGCGCGATCCTGCGTCAGCTTTTGCAACTCGATCTCGGCCCCGCGGCTGTCCGTGTAGGCTTCGATGACGATCTGGAAGCCCGGATTGTTGGCGATGAGCGCCGCCAGCGGGTCCACGGTCGTGGCCTCGGCCTTCGGCGTCAGCTCCACGGCACGCGCGCCCGTCCACAGCGAGTCAGGGAGCACCAGCACGAGCCCGCGGGCTGTCTCTCGCACCGTGCCGAAGCGTGCGAGCGTGAGGCGCATAGCGCTGAGGGCTTCGCGCTGCTTCAACGCCTGCTGTTCAGAGGCTACACGCGATTGCTCCGCGCTCCTCTCGCCTTCAATTCGCGCGAGCGTGACTTTGGCCTGCTCGCCCTCTGTGCGCACGGTCTGCAACTCCTGTCTGAGGCGCGCCAGCTCCGAGCGCAGCTCGCGGAGCTGCTGGTTGGCGCTCACGGCGTCGCGCTCGGCCAGCTCGCGCGCGTGCTCTTCCTTCCGCAGCGCTTCGCGTAGATCCTGAATCTGCTTGTTGGCTTCCGCGGTAGTATCTTCCGCGTCGCGCACGGCCTCGTCGCGGCGCTTGATCTCGTCGCGCCGCTTGCGCGCCGCCCCGCTCACCTCCGACACCTCTTCGGCGCGCACGCTGAGGCTGATGGCGCGCCGCGCCAAAGAGTCAACTTCCGGCTCGGCCTGATTCAGACGCCAAGCGTTCTCGGCCTGTTCGAGCGCCGCCTTCGCCTCGCTCAGCTCATTGGCGGCATCGCGCTCCGCGCCCGCATAGCGCGCGAGACTGACGGCCTGCCGCGCGCCGAGCAGCGAAACGGGCGTCCGCGTGTAGTCTCGGTCGGCGAGGTCCGGCACGCGCGAGTCGTTGAAGTAGTCGCTGGCATTGCCGAGATACTGGACGGGAACCGACTGTACAGCGGCAGCGCCCGGCTCGCGCGGCGGCAGATTTTCGAGGACGACCATGCGGCTCGGGCTGCGGACGAGGAAATGCGGCTCGGCGGTGACGATGAGCGCAAAGGTTTGGAGCGGGGTTGTGACGTCAATCTTGGTGTCGAAGAACATGCTGCCGCCGCGCTTGAACTCGCCGAGGTTGTCGGCGCGGCCTTCGGGCGAGATCGCCCAGAGCACGAAGGTCGTGTAGATGCTCCCCAGCTCGTAGGCGCGCGGCAGGTCGTTGATGCTCATCTCGACGCGCGTGTTGCGCCTGCCCGTCCGCTTGACCTTGGCCTCGCCCCTCAGACGCGGCAGACGCGTCGTGCCGCGAAACTTGAGTCCGACGGACTGGTCGAGCGGGTAAGTCACCGCCACCGTCTCCCTTCGCAGGTCACTCTGCGCCGTGACGAAAGGGGCCGCGACGAACAGGGCCGCCAGTAGTGCCATCATGATGCGAAATGGAGAGTGCGACAGCTTCATAAACCTTACTCCTCGTTTGTCGGAAATAATGATGCGCTCCGGGAACAGTCAGGCGGGGGGCGCGAAAAATACCTCTGCCAATTGATGGATGCGCCGGACTCGCGCATTGTTGCCGACCCGCGCCGTCGTTAGAGCGCCCGAAATAAAGAGGTCGCACCTCCAAGTCACTCTCATGCTTAATCTCCGACCAGTTGTCACAGTGCCGGAGGATTTGCTTGAAGGGAAATAAAGCACTGCTCTTGAGAGAGGAAACAGCTCGCTTCATCAACGCCGGGCGGCGGCGGCGCGGCGGTCGTGGACGAACTGCACGACCGCTATGGAGACGGCGCAGAGCAGCACGACGTGGATGAATCCTTCCTTGCCCAGAATGAATTTCCCCACGAACCAACCTGCGAAGAGCGCGGCGGCAACCAGCCAGATTCTCAATTGATTCCTCGTTCCCCTGTTCGCGTCGAAGTGCACGCGGCTTCGGCGCGATCCTTAAATTCAGTACCCGCCTTGCGCGAACGGCGTCCCCCTTTACCTCGCCGCCGCTTTAAGCGCGCCCTTCGGCAACTCGACGGCGCGGAGTCCGACCCTCGAAGCGTCGCTCCCGACCAACACCGCCCCACCGTTCAGCGTCTCGGCGACGACCAGAGAGCGAGCCCCCGTCGCCACGCTGCTTTCGACGCGACGCCCTCCGGCCTCCTCGACTTTCCAGATCAGAGAGCCGTCGCGCCCAGAGAGTCCGATGGCGAAGGCCGCGCCGCCGGGCACGATGATGTCGAGCACCCCGTCGGCATTGAGGTCCGCGAATGTCGCCGAGGCCGCGTCCGTTGCCCCTTCGGCGTACCACAGGACGGTTCCGTCCACGGTGCTCACGAGCGCCACGCGACCGCGCTTCGTCACCATCACGATCTCGGTCGTCCCATCGCCGTCTACATCCGCGGCGCTCAAAGTGCCGCGCACCGAGTCGTCGTCCGCGACGATAGTGCCAAGGATTTTCATCTCCGGCATGCTCAAAGCCGTGAGACCCTTATTCGTGCCGACGACCAGCACAGACATGGTTCCTCGCGTCACGACGAGCGGCGCGGTGGTCAGCTCGTCGCTCGCTTTGGTTTCCAGCAGCAGCTTTCCGTTAGTGGCTAGAATCTCCAGCCGCCCGTTAGCGTGTGAGAGCGCAAACCCCCATGCTTCGCCCAGCTTCAGCGGGTATGGAGCGCCCACCACTTCGGCCTCAAGCTTCTGCCCGCCGATGACGCGCCCGCTCGCGCCGTCCAGCACGTGCAGGCGCTCAGGGTTCGCCGTCACCAACGCGACCTCCGCGCTCCCGTCGCCGTCCACATCAGCCGCCACGCCGCCCGTCACGCGCCCCTCAAGCTTTGCGCGCCACAGTTCCCTCCCCGAATCGCCGCGCAGCGCACGGACGCCTCCGTCGAAGGCCACGACCACGTTCGACTCGTCCTGACGGACGCGGAGGACGAGCGGTGCGAAGGGCGTCGTCGGACTCTCGCCGACCGCATCGCCGCGCCGCGCGTCGGGGCGATAGCGCGCAGTCCAGAGCGCGATGCCGCTCACGCCGTCCACGGCGTAGATCATCCCTTCAGCGTTGACGCCGACCACATCAACGATCCCTCCCGCGCGCAGTTGCGCCGGGACGGGGCGCATCACATCGCCGGTCGCCGTCTGCCACCCGCCCGTGTCTGCGGGCATTCGAACGTCGGGCACCTCGACGCCGCCAGTGTTCCCCAGAGTGACGCGGGCCGGAGTCGAATAAGCGCCCGTCTCGCCCGCGGCGGGAGCGACACGCCAGAAATAATTTCCGGGCGGCAACTCTCTGACGACGTGCTGCCGACCTATGACGGCCTGATCGAAGACGATGTCCTTGAATGCCTCGTCGGTCGCGAGTTGCAGTCGGTAGCGTTCGACGCCGGGCTTGCCTTGCCAGCGAACCAGAATCGAGGGGCCGACCTGTCGCGGCGGCTGCGGTCTCTTATTCTGCGCGAGGCTTGCGGGGCCGACGAGCGTGAGCAGAAGAGCATGTGTCAGGAGAAACTTCTTGATGAGGGAGGCGAATCTGGGGTTCATGGAGCCTCGTTTAATTTATAGCCGACGCCGCGAACCGTCAGCACGTAATGTGGATTTTTTGGGTCGGTCTCGATTTTGCGGCGCAGCCGGTTGATATGCGGGTCAACGTTGCGCTGATAGCCTTCGTATTCCGTGCTCCAGACTTCGTCGAGCAGGTCGTTGCGCGACCACGCCCGACCGGGCTCGCTCGCCAGCCGTTCGAGGATGTGAAACTCAAGCGGCGTCAGGTCAACGCGGTCGCCGCCGACCGTGACCTCGTGACGGCGCTTGTCTATGACCAGCTCGCCGACCTCGAAGCGGTCGCTCTTCTTCTCCTCCTCGGTGGGCGGCTTCCAGCGGCCCGAACGGCGCAGCAGCGCTTCGACTCGCACTTCAAGCTCGCGTGGGCTGAAAGGCTTTGCCAGATAGTCGTCAGCGCCGGCCTGAAAGCCCGCCACCTTGTCGTCCACGGCGTCGTGCGCCGTGAGGAACATGGCGGGCGTCTGCACGCCGCGGTCGCGGACGCGCCTGAGCAATTCGAGGCCGGACATGCCCGGCATCGTGACGTCGAAGATGAAGCAGTCGAAACGCCCGGAGAGCGCGTGTTCGAGCCCCTCCTCGGCGCTCTCCTTTTCTTCCACCTCGTAACCCAGCCGACGGAAATATTCGGCCAGCAACAGTCTCATGCTCAGATCGTCGTCAACAATCAGGATTCTCAGGTTCACTCTTTTTGCACTCAAAACTTTGTCGGGTTTATCGTCGGGCATGTTGCCTGATATTCCTTGCGCGGCAACGACGCCCGTGTGGACGCGATTATAACTCAAGTATGATGAAAGTCGCGTGAATGGGGCGGACGCCAAGGCCGCCCGGTCTTGACGCCATAAGCTCTTGCTCCGTATAGTTTTGCTTGAGCGGCGGCGGGTTCTGAATTTCATCCCCTCCTTCAAGCGGACGGTTCAACGGGCAGAACGAACGGTACATGCGCGATCTACGGCGACTCTTATTTTACCTCAAACCGCACCGGGGGAAATTCGCGCTCGCGACCGTCGCGATGCTGGCCGTCGGTCTCCTCCAGAGCGCCATCGGCGCGCTCATCGTCCCCATCTTCGATCAGGCACTCAAGGAGACAGGCTCGACGGGTGAGCGTACCCCGACGCTCTTCGGTTTGCAACACTTTATTCCCGATTCGGGCTTCGCCGCGTGGCGCACCATCGCCGTCCTCCTCATCGTCTTCACCGTCGTCAAGGGAGTGGCCGAATACTTCTCGACGTATCTCATGGCGCGCGTCGGGCAGGGGTCGGTCGTGCGTCTGCGCGAGGACATGTACACGCACCTCCACGCGCAGTCCGCCGACTTCTTCGAGCGCCACCGGACGAACTACCTCGTCTCGCGCCTCGTCGGCTCGACGGCGGCCATCGAGACGGCAGTCTCGCATACCCTGCGTGACATGCTCCGCGAGAGCTTCACGCTCGTCGTTTTCCTCTCCGCCTCGTTCTATTTCTCTTGGCGACTGACGCTCGGCTCGCTCATCATCGCGCCGGTCATCGCGCTGCTCACGGCGCGCTTCGGTCGCTCGCTCCGAAACCTCGCGCGCGAGTCGTTCGAGGGCGGACAGCAACTCGTGGATACCGCGCAGGAGGCGCTCGCCAACCACAACATCGTCAAGGCC
>JAIVJM010000119.1 GCA_020199995.1 Acidobacteriota bacterium
GAGGAAGACGGGGAAGCGTCTTGCGTCCGGGAGCCGGCACCCGTGTGCCGCAAAGCGATGACCGCCTCGGTCGGAGTCAAAAAGAGGTTATAGCCCTGCCCACGCGAGAGGAACTTGACGCGCGCATCGGCTTGCCCTGTGTTGGCCTCGAAGCTCAGCGGAAGCTTGCCGTAGGCTTCGCTGAGGCGCTCTCTCTGCGACTCGTCCATACGCGGCAGAGCAGTGGCGGCGCGGTGGGCTGACTGCGTGCCTGTTGGAGACGGTCGCTGCCGCTCGGCGTGGCGCGGCAACAGGCTCCAGACGAGGGCCGCGAGGAGCAGGAGAACGAGCGTCAAAAATGAATATAGTTTGAAGCGAGGGAGGCGAGCACGGGACATGCCGTAATTCCTTTGGGAAGCGAGGTGAAACTTCTATTTCACAGTTTGGAGAACCATGAATGACGGGAGCAGTGAAACCGCAGGGTTTAAGGAAGCTGCCGGGAAAACTCAGTAGTCCGGGCAGAAAGAACGTGCGCGCGCCGGGCAAGAACTGGCACGGACGTGAAAGTGACCCGCGTAAGTTACCACCAGATGGCCCGCTCTGGCAATGTTTTGGCGCCATCCTCGGCTGGTCGGTTTTCGGTCTTCCGCGGGTAATCCGGAGCGCAAACGAAAACGGGCAACGCATCCGTTGCCCGCCCGTCTCTTTGTGGAGTATTTTAGCGGCTGAAAGAAGTAATTAAAATCACCCTCAAGACTCGAACCGGAGCTTTTACGTCGGAGACGCAGACAGTTCGGTTACAAGAAGTGGGCGGTACGGATTGAATGCGAAAGTAAAAGTGCCGTATAACAGTCTCACTGCTATACGGCAACAAAAAATAATGGAGCCACCTGTCGGAGTTGAACCGACGACCTTTCGATTACGAATCGAACGCTCTACCAACTGAGCTAAGGTGGCTTAAGCAGGCGGAAAAAACTATACGAAGAGGCCGCGCGTGGTGTCAAGCGCGTGCAGACCGGGAGGGAGAGGAAGAGAGATGCCGAAAGACCCAGCAGAAAATCAGGACCAGTACAAGATCGCGGGCGGGCAGTTGAACGAGTACGAGTTTCAGCAGAATGAGGGCGCGATGACGGAGCAGGAGCGTCACGATTCTCTGCCGCACGGGGCCGAAGGGCTGCGCGGCGCGGACGAACCGAACGCGCCGCAGAACGTCGCCGAGCGTATCCGGCAACTGACCGAGCAGGTGCAGGAGCGCGCGCAGCGCCAGCGCGAGAAAGAGGCGGCGAAGGCCGCGGCGCAGAAAGCGGCTCGCCGGGGCGGCGCGAAAAAATCAGCGTCGGGCGGCTCCGGGAAGGCCGCGCGGGGCGGCGCGAAGAAGCCCGCGAAAGCGTCCGCCGCGAAGAGCTCGAAGAAGAGCGGCGGGGCCACACAGTCCGCGCGGAAGAGCGCGGGCGGTGTAAAGGCGTCGTTTGCGCTGAAATACAGTATCGAGACGCATGGCCAACGGGCTGGAAGCCATGCGCCCACGTCGGCGGCGGAGGCCGGGCCTTGAGGCCGTCCGAGAATCAATCGAGAATCAAGAAGGAGCGACAGAACATGGCGGACACGAGAGCGAGTCAAGTGGGGGAGGCGGACGCGGATGCACGCGCGCGCGACAACGATGAGCACGAGCTGGAGGCCGAAGAGGAGTCGGCGGCGGCGATGGACGCTGATGTCCCGCAGCCAAACGGCGCATCGGAAGCCACCGCAGGGCAGCCATCCTGAAACCAACTCCTCACATGAAACGTAGTTCCTGAACCCGAAGGGCGATGAAGATGTTCGACTCTGAATCGCCCTTCATTTTTGCGGCCCGAACGTCTGGCCCGCACATGCCGACAGCCGCGGCCCTCAACCTTGCATGTCCCTTTAAAGCAATGAACATCCCGCCCCGCGTTCGCACGCCAAAGCCCTCGGCCTCCCGCGTCGCTTCGACTCCGCCGCGGGCGCTCTTGAAGCTCACTCTCGTCCTCGTCCTCTGCATCGTCTTCGCCGGCTCGAACGCCGCGGCGCGGCAGGCGTCGAAACTCCCCGCGCCGGACAAGATCGTCGGCGATTACGTCAAGGCTCTGGGCGGGAAGAAACGCGTGACCGCTGTGCGCGACGCGACTTACGAGTGGACTTATAAACGAGGCGACAACGGCGAGAGCGGGACGGCGCGCACGCGGACGAAGGCCCCCGCGTCGGCGCGCACTGATGTCTTCACGCCCGCCGGGGAGATCGGCGCGGCGGCCAACGGGCGCTCGGCGTGGGCGCGCGGCACGGACGGGCATCTGCTCACGCTCACGGACAGCGCCGCCCTCTCCGCCAAGCTCCACGCGATGATAGACGCAACGCGCCTCGTCGAATACAAAAAGCAGGGCGTGCTGGCACGCACCGCCGGATTGGAAAATATTTACGGCCAGCCCTCGGTCGTCGTCGAATTTTCGAGCCGCGCGGGCGCGCGCCTGCGCTATTGGTTCAACACGGAGACCAAGCTCCTCGTGCGGATGACAGACGACGCGCGTGGCCTGACGGTGCGCTACGAGAACTGGCAGCCGCGCGCGGGCAGCCCGCTCCGGCTTGAGCCGCATCGCCTGCTCTTCGAGGAGCGCCGCGTGTGGCAGATCATGCTCACGCTCACGGAGGCGCGCTACAACGAGGGCTTGAGCGATGTGTTGTTCGACCCGCCGGGCGACGCCTCGCTCGACATCCCCGCGCTCCTGCGTGACCTCGAACGCAACCAGATCGAGGTGGATAGGCGCATCAACGAGTACACCTTCACGCGCAAGGTCACGGAACGTGAGCTGAACGACCGCGGCGAGCTGAAGAAGGAGAAGGTCAACGTCTACGAAGTCTACCCGTTCCTCGGCGCGGGCTGGATTCAGAAGCACCTCAGCGAGAACGGCGTGCCGCTCTCGGCTGAGCAGGCCGCGAAGGAGGAGAAGCGCGTCGCCGAGCAGATGTTGCGGGCCGAGCGCAACCAGCCGTTGTTCGAGGCCTCGCTCGCGAAGGCGCGCGCCCGGCGCGAGGCAGAGCAGAAGAAGGGCGTCGAAGAGAAGCACGATGGCGACGACGTGAGCATCAAGACCTTCCTGCGCGCGTGTGAACTCATCTCGCCGCGCCGCGAACGCTTCCGCGAACGCGACACCATCGTCTTCGACTTCCGCCCGCGTCCCGGCTTTCGCCCCAAGTCGCGCGGCGAGACAATCGTCTCGAAGCTGGCCGGCATCATCTGGATTGATCCGGCGGAGAAACAGGTCATGCGGCTCGAAGCGCGGCTCGTCGAGGGCTTCCGTATGGGCGGCGGCCTCGTCGCCTCGATCAAGCCGGGCGCGGCCTTCGCCTTCGAGCAGACGCGCCTCGCCGACGGCGTCTGGCTCCCGCGTTTCTCGCAGGTCAACGCCTCGGCGCGCGTCTTCCTCTTCGCCGGGATGACCATCAACGAGACGAACGAGTTCAGCGACTACAAGCGCTTCAGCACGAAGGCCGGAGAAGATAAGCTCGACGCGCCGAAGCAGGAGAAGCCGGAAGAGCCGAAAGAGCCGAAAGAGCCTTGAAGCGACAAAAGCCGTAAACCGTGAATGTGAATCGAGTCGGTCGCTCATCGCCCGTCTCGCCGTCGTGCGCAGATAAGGAGTCCGCTATGCTGCCTATCCGTGGCCTCTATGAAATCGCCATCCGCGTCAAAGACCTGCCGCGTGCCGAGGCGTTCTATCTTGAAGTCCTCGGCCTCAAGGTGGGCATTCGAGACGAGCGGAGGAACCGGCTCTTCCTGTATGCGGGAGGAGAGGCGGGGATGGTCGTGCTTGAGGAAGACAAAGGCGTGTGGCCGCCGCAGCACTTCGCCTTCACGGTCAACGATTCGGACATCGAGAGCGCGGCGGCTACGCTGGTTGAGCGCGGCGTCGCCGTTGACGGCCCGCACACACACGATTGGATGCCGTCGCGTTCGGTCTACTTCTCCGACCCGGACGGGCACGCTCTGGAACTCATCGCGCTCCCGGACAGGAGTTAGGCGAGCGGCACGCGCTCGACCGAGGTTAAATTCTTGCGCGTCTGACGGCGCTTCGCCGCCCGGCTCGCCCGCCGCTTGCCACGCGTCCCGCCATTCCTTACGATTGAAGTATATGAATGAAGTGATCGTCATCGGCGGGGGTTTGGCCGGCGCGGAGGCCGCGTGGCAGGCGGCGGAGGCCGGGGCGCGCGTGCGGCTCTACGAGATGCGGCCCGTGCGGCAGACGCCCGCGCACCGCACGGACAGGCTGGCGGAGATCGTCTGCTCGAACTCGCTGAAGTCGGACGAGCCGGGGACTGCGCCGTACCTGCTCAAGGAAGAACTCCGGCGCGGGCGTTCGCTCGTCATGAAGGCGGCGACCGAGACGCGCGTCCCGGCGGGCGCGGCGCTCGCTGTTGACCGCGACCGCTTCGCCGCGCTCATCACGGAGCGCGTCGAGGCGCACCCTTCCATCACCATCGTCCGCGAAGAGGTGACGCAACTGCCCGAAGGGGGCGCGGCGACGATCATCGCCGCCGGGCCGCTCTGCTCCGACGCTCTCGCCGCCGAAATCATGCGCCTCACGGGCAACGACCAGCTCTACTTCTACGACGCCATCGCGCCCATCGTCTCGGCCGACTCGGTCAACCGCGACGTGGCCTTCCTCGCGGCCCGCTACGGCAAGGGCGGCGACGACTACCTGAACTGCCCTTTCAACGAGGAGGAATACGCGCGCTTCTACGACGCTTTGGTCGAAGCCAAGAGCGTCCCGCTCCAGCGTTTCGAGGAGACGCGCTGGTTCGAGGCGTGCCTGCCAATTGAAGAGATGGCGCGCCGGGGCCGCGACACCTTGCGCTTCGGGCCGATGAAGCCGGTCGGCTTGAGCGACCCGCGCACGGGCCGCGAGCCCTACGCCGCCGTCCAGCTCCGTCAGGAGAATTTGCTGGCTGACGCCTACAACCTCGTCGGCTTCCAGAATCATCTACGCTACGGCGAACAAGCGCGCGTGCTCCGTCTCATCCCCGGCCTCGAAGGGGCCGAGTTCTTACAGTTCGGACAGATTCACCGCAACACCTTTATCTGCGCCCCGCGCGTGCTCGCCGCGACTCTCAACATGCGCGAACGCTCGGAAGTCTTCTTCGCCGGGCAGATTTGCGGCGTCGAGGGCTACGTCGAGTCGGTGGCGACGGGCTGGCTCGCGGGCCGCAACGCGGCGCGGCGCGTGCGCGGGCTGCCGCTTCTGGAAGCTCCATCGAAGACGGCGACGGGCGCGCTGGCGCGCTACGTTTCGGGCGCGGACGCGAAGAAGTATCAGCCCGTCAATATCACCTTCGCGCTTTTGGAACCTCTCCCGGAAGAGGAGCGCCGCCGCTTCAGGAAGAAACGCGAACGCCACGCGCGACAGGTCGAGCTGGCATTAAGGGAATGGGACAACTGGCTTTCAACAATCACACAAGGGGAAGGCGCGCCGCTGGCCGCCGCGCCTTAAGGGCCGGACGCGCGACCGTCGCCGCGCCCTCTTTCCAAAGGCTCGCGCGCCTCGTCTGCGCGTGGGCGTGCCTGCTCGCCGTGCTCTGCTCTCTGTCGTCCACGCGCGGCGCGCAGTCGGGGCGCAAGAGCGCGCCGACTGCGCCCGCGCCCTCCTCGAAGGGGAAGGACGCGCGCGCGCCGCGCGCCTCCAGCCCGACGCCCACGCCGACGCCCGCCGACATGCGGCTCGTCGGGAGGTTGACGAGGACGATGTCGTCCAGATCAGCTCGAACCTCGTGCCCGTCCCGGCGTCGGTCGTGGACGCGCAGGGGCGGGCCGTGACCGATTTGCAGTTGAAGGACTTCGAGCTGCTCGTGGACGGCGAAGCGAAACCCATCGGCGACGTGACGCGCGCCGAGACGCCCGTGAGCATCGCGCTCCTCTACGACAACAGCTCAAGCCTTCGCGCGGGCCGCGAGTTCGAGAAGCAGGCCGCCGTCCGCTTCCTCAAGTCGGTCGTGCGCCCCATCGACCGCGCCGCCGTCTACTCCATCTCGACCGACCCGGAGCTGGCGCACCCCTTGACTAATAACGTCCGCGCACTCGTCCGCACCATCGAGAACTTCGGTAAGCCCGAGGGCGCGACCGCGCTCTTCGACACCATCGCCGCCGCCGCCGACTATCTCAAGCCGCAGGCGGGCCGGAAGGTCATCGTCATCGTCACGGACGGCACCGACACTCTGAGCTACCTCGACTTCGACACGACGTTGGCGCGCGTCCTCGCCGACGACTGTCAGGTCTACGCCGTCCAGACCGGCCACAGCGACAGCGCGAACCTGCGCGACCTCGCGGGCGAGCGCCGCCTGCTCGAATTCACGGGCCAGACGGGCGGGGCCGTCTACATCCCGCGCAGTCAGCCTGACCTCGACCGCGCCTTCAAGCAGATCGCCGCCGACCTCTCGCAGCAATACGTCCTCGGCTACTACCCCGCGGGCGAACGCCGCGACGGTCGCTTCCGCGCCTTCACGCTCCGCGTCACCACCCGCCCCAACCTCCGCGTCCGCACGCGCAAAGGCTACTACGCACCGAAAGGATGAAAGTAGCTATCAGCTTTGAGCTATTAGCTTTCAGCCAGTAGAAAGAGGAAGATGCGAATTATGAAGGGTGAGTTGCGCTGAACGCAGGCAGCAACCTCGCTTGCGGTGGATGCCTTGGGCTGAAAGCTGACGGCTAAAAGCTTTTTTCTATTTACGATTCACGATTTACGATTTACGATTCTTTTCATGGAACAGCTACTCGCACAGTTTCTCGAACACCTGCGCTACGAGCGCAATGTGAGCGAGCACACGCTCAGGAACTACGCGATTGATCTGGGCCAGTTCTACGACCACCTCGCGCCCGCCGACGCGGCGACGGGCGCGAGGCGCGAGTTCGACATCCGGCAGATAGATCACATCACGATCCGCGAATGGCTCTCGACGCTGCACGCGGCGCAGAAGAAGAAGTCCTCGATTGCGCGCAAGCTGGCGGCGCTCCGCACCTTCTTCCAGTTCCTCATCCGCGAGGGCGTGGTCGAGCTCAACCCGGCCAAGCTCGTCTCGACGCCGCGGCTGGAGAAGAAGCTGCCGAACCATCTCTCGGTCGAAGACGCCGTCCGCTTCATCGAGACGCCGGACATTTCGACCGACCTCGGCAAGCGCGACCGCGCCATCCTCGAGATGCTCTACGGCACGGGGATGCGCGTCTCGGAGCTGACCAAGCTCGACATCCGCGACGTGGATTTCAGGAACCGGATGGTGAAGGTCAAAGGCAAGCGACGCAAAGAGCGCATCATCCCTTTCGGCGAGCCGGCGCTGCACGCGCTCCTCGGCTACATGACCGTGCGCAACACCTTCCTGCACAACGCGCCGCTGGCCGAGAGGGAGGCCGAGGCGCTCATCCTCAACTATCAGGGCACGCGCATCACCACGCGCTCGGTCGGGCGCATGGTGGACAAGTACATCCTGATCTGCGCGGGCATCCACGACATCAGCCCGCACAGCCTTCGCCACTCATTCGCCACGCACCTCCTCGACAGCGGCGCAGACCTCCGCGACATTCAGGAGCTGCTCGGCCACGCGCGGCTCTCCACCACGCAAATCTACACGCACATCTCGATGGAAAAATTGATCGAGGTCTACGACCGTTCGCACCCGAAAGCTTAAAGGCCGTAAATCGTCAATCGTGAATCGTAAATAGTCAGAACAGATTCTTTCTGCTGACTATTTACGATTCACGATTGACGATTTATGGCCTTTTATAGAGTGGCGTGCTCGTCTTCGCCCGTGCCGGCTTCGATGAGGGACTGGCATTCCGCGTCGTAGCGCGCGGTGGGGAGGGCGTCGAGGCGGCGCTCGGGGATGCCCTTGCCGCAGCGGGCGCAGACGCCGTAAGAGCCCTCGTCAATGCGCAGGAGCGCCTGATCAATGTCGGCGACCATCTGCGACTCGCGCTCGCTCAGGCGGTATTCGATCTCCTGATTGTGGTCGAGCAGCGACATGTCGGCGACGTCCTTCACGCCGTCGTCGTTAATGGCCATCTCCAGCGCGTCCGCCTGATTTTCGCGGGCCAACTCCGTGTGCTGCCGCAGTTGCTCAAGCAAGACTTCGCGATAGTGATTAATTTTCTGTTCGTCCATAAAATCTTTTCGATCCCCCCGGTAATGTTCTCGACCGCCCGGTCCGAACCCGAGCGCGGGCAAACAACGTCGGTCACGACTGTTAAAGAGTGGCGGATTATAACCCAAAGAGATGGAATACGCATCCGCGGTCTGCGGGAGGGCGGAAGAGGAATGGTGAGTGCGGAATGATGAATGATAAGAAGTGTTCAGTTTTGAGTTTTCAGTTTTCAGCAAAGACAAGAACTGAAAACTGAAAACTCAAAACTGAAAACCGTCTTTGTTCATCATTCCGCACTCATCATTCGCTTTTCGTCGCGCTAGAACGTGAACTTCAGGCCGCTCTGCAAGAGCCGCGGCTGGCCGGGCAGGATGCCTCGGGAGCGGTCGGCGATATAGAGCTGGTCGAAGACGTTCTTGACGGTGAAGAAGAAGGTCGTATGCAGGCGCTCAACCGTGTAGTTGGCGGCGGCGTTCCAGATAGTGTAGCTCTGAATCAGCCCCCGCTGGCCGTTAACCGTCGGCGCTATCGTGTTGAGGTCGTCGCCGAACTGCGAGCTCACATGGACGGCCTCCATACTCGTGTCGAGCCCGCGCGGGTGCGAGTAGCCGAACGTCGCGGTGAGAAGGTGCTCGGGCGCGTAAGGGAGGCGACGGCCCGTGATGATCGTCGTGCTGTCGATGCTGCTCCGGCGCAGTCCCCTGAACTCGGCGACGGGGAGAGAGGTGTAGGCCGCGCGTGCGTAGAAATTGTGCCTCGATTTGAAGATCGCACCCGTGTCCAGTCGCCCCGTCAGCTCGAAGCCCTGATGAAGCGTCTCACCGCCGTTGGTGAGCGCCGCGCCCACGCCCCCTGCGAGGCTCGCCGGGATAATCTGGTTCGAGTAGTCCATGCGGAACAGAGTCGCCTCCACGCGCACGCCGTCCAGTGGCGCACTGCGCACGCCCAGTTCGTAGTTCCAGCTCAGCTCCGGCTCGAGCTCGACGACCCCGCCCGTGTTGTTGTTGATGACATCCTCGGTGCGCGGCGGCGCGAAGCCGCGGTGCGCGCCCGCGAAGACGGTCAGCTTCGCCGAGGGGCTGTAGGACACGCCGAGCCCCGGTATAACCTGCGTCAAGTCGGTCCGCCCGCTCACGCCCGCGCCGCCGTTGGCGAGACGGTTCGTGCGCTGGTACTCGATGTGTTCGACGCGCACGCCGGGCGTGATCGTCAAGTCGCCGAAGATAAAACGGTTCTGCGCGAATCCGGAGTAGGCCTGGTTGAGCCGCTCGTTGTGTTCGACGAGGACGCCGCTGCGCGAAGTGGGCAGATCGCCGTTCTCCTGTCGCCGCTGCTGCGTCTCGAAGTGCGCGCGGAAGCCGAAGTCGGCCACGCTGCGAACGCCGAAGAGTTTGTGGTTGACGTGCAGTCGCGGCTCGACGCCGAAGAAGTGGTACTGGCGCAGGCGGCCCTGGTTGCCGCAGGTCGTGTTGAGGTCGGCCATTCCGGTGCAGTCGGGGTCGCCGCCTGAGAGTGTGCGCAGGCGGTTCGGACGCTCGTTCGAGTTCGAGGACTGCCGCCACCAGTGGCGCTTGAAGAAAGAGCCGTAGACGTTCGTCGTGAGCACCGCCTGAGGGCTGAAGACAAAGGCGTGTGTGGCCGACGCGCCGAAGCGGTCGCCATAGAAGTAGTCGTTGCGGAAGACGTTGCCGCGCGGGTTCGCGCGAAACTCGGCCTCGGTGAGCCCCGAGTAAGTGATGTTCGAGTCTTCGCCGTAGTAGTTGAACTTGAGCGTCAGCGCGTGGCGCGTGCCGAAGGTCGAGACCGACTTGAAGTTGAAGTCGTTGAGGCCCGAGCGCAGGTTCTCGCGCGCGCCCTCGCCCTGCTTGCGCGTGTAGTCGAAGAGCAGCCCCGTGTTGCCCCATGTCCCGCCGTAGCCGAGGTGTCCGTTGAAGTAGTCGCGGTTGCCGCCGACGAGCGTGAGAGACCCCGCGGGCTTGAGCGGCGGGTTGCGCGTGATGAAGTTGATGACACCGCCCACCGTCTGCGGCCCGTAGAGAATCTGCCCCGAGCCTTTCAGGATTTCGACCGTCTCGAAGCGGTCAATCGGCGGGTGGTAGTACGAGGCGTTGTCGCCGTAGGGCGCGTAGGTCAGGGGGATGCCGTCTTCGAGCAGCAGAACTTTCGTCGAACGCGTCGGGTTTAGGCCGCGGATGCCGATGTTGGGACGGAGGCCGAAGCC
>JAIVJM010000120.1 GCA_020199995.1 Acidobacteriota bacterium
CGCGGGCGCAAGCTCTGAGCCGCGCGATGTCTTCGACGTCCTGCGTGCCCCTCAGCAGCTCGTCGGCGCGCTGGTAGAGATCGTACAGCTCGGCGTCGGACAGACGCCCCCCCTCTCCGTGCTCTTCGATGAGCGTCAGCGCGGCGAGGCCAGCGTTGGCAAGAGCCCCGGCATCGTAGCCTATCTTCACCGCATGGCGCAGGACCTCGAGCGAGAGATCGAAGTTCCCGAGCCGCGCCCACACGACGCCCTGCACGGTCAGCGCGTCGGCGAGCAGCGCGGACTCGCCGCTCCGGTCGAAAGTCTGGACGACGTTGGCGATAATGCGGTTCGCCTCCGGGTACTTGCGCTCGGCGACCAGCACGCGCGCGCGCGTCTCGTCCACCTGCGCGAGATTGCCGGGGTCTTTGAGCTTGGTGAAGATTGACTGCGCGCGGTCGAGCTGCGCGTGTGCCTCGCCATAGCGTCCGGATTTATAGAGGAGGAAAGCAAGGTTGTTTAAGTTGGTGGCACAGTATCTTTCGTGCTTCGCCTGCTCGTAGTGGTAGATGGCGGCGGTGAATTCGATGATGGCCCTGTCGGCGTAATCCGCACGGCCCTCGGTCGTGGCGAGCTTGAGAAGGATGATGCCCAGTTGACCGTGCCACCTGCCTTTGATGGCGTCGCCGCAGCTTTCAAAAAAGGGCTGCGCCTCCTTGAGGATGCGCCAGGCGTCGTGACAGCGGCCCGTCCACACTTCGACGAGTGTGTGGCGGATTAAAATCTTCGCCCTCAGTTCGGCGTCGCTCTCGGCGAGCCCCTTCAGCGCCTCGTCCAGCGTCACGCGGGCTTCGTCGTGCGCGCCCAGACGCCAGTAGCACATGCCGAGTTCGTATTGCGCCTCGGACGCTTTGAGGCGCGCGCCCTGCGACTGAAACTCGCGGAGCGCTTCGGAGAGCAGGTCTTTCGCCTTCTCCTGCGTGCCCGGAGTGTTCCGCGCGCTGCCGAGCCACCCCGAGAGCACGCCGCATTGGAGCAACGCTTCGGCGGCGGTCGCGGGGCCCAGTGTCTCCACTTCAGGCCTTTCACCGAGCCCCCGCCATAGTTCGCCCAGCGCCTCGCGGGCCTCTTCGTACTGACCTGCGTTGATGAAACCCGCCGCGACGCCGCAACGCACTAAGATGCGCTCGTCGGCGTCAAGTCCCGGACTATCTAGTTGCTTCAGACGTTCATCTGCTAAAGTCATGTGAGGATAGCCTTTCTTTGTTCTTGCCACTTTCTGGCATACACATCAATGTCGTGCTGCTTTGTGTATTACAAGCGGCGGTAGCGATTAACCACCTAAAAGCTGAAAGGAAGAGTGATGCGTAAAACTCTCAGAGTCTCCCTCATGATTATGGTCTTAGCCTGTTCGACCCGCGCGGGCATCATGCCGAACGGCACGCCCGACACGACGCCGACGCCTCCGCCGGCTCCGGCCAGCGTGGAGGCTCAAGCGCCGTTGGCCGGGGTTCAGGAAACGACCGCGAGCGACGACACGGCTGATGGGGTGGCCGATAGTTTCACCCAAATCATGCTCAACCTTTTCGAAGATATCAGTTCTTTGTTCTAGCCCGCACGCCAGTCCAATCTCGACAAGCTGTATACACTTGGCAGCTCTGCGTCAGTGTGCCTTGGGGTGAGAGCCGGGAAGAGGCGGGGGCGCTCACTGTGTGAAAGATTAACGCTTGCACGGGGCGGAACGCAATAGGTTTCGAGGGGAGGGACGCGGACCGGGCGCGGACGCCTTTCAGCGCCAGTTGCTGATGAGGATGAAGCGAGCCCAGAAGTACGGGTGCGCGTAAGGGGCTTTCGTGCGGGCCTGTCGGAGCGCGCCGCCCGAGGGCGACGAAGAGGAGGAGGAGGAAGCTCGCGGTGTGTGCGAGACGGGTCGTGCGGACGACGACGACGCGCCGCCCGCGCGCGGCGGTTCGCGTGCGGGCGAGAAAACTGGAGGCGGCCACATGAGGCATGGCGGGGGCGGAATCCATTCGTCTTTGACCCTGTGGTTCGGGAAAAGTTTAAGTCGAAGTGATGTTCGTCGAGATGGATGCGGCGGCAAGCCGGGTCAAAGGGACGCCGCTTCGGAGCCCGGATTCTTCAAAATGCTGGTCAAACTCTATGGCTCGCCAGCGGCCTTGTCAAGATTTACGGCTGTCAGTAAACAAAAGCCTGCTCGCCCTGCCTTTCCAGCAAACTCTCTCAGCGCGGCGGCAGGGCTCCTCCGCCCGCACCCGTCGTAAATATCTTTCACCTGCTGTCCTCGTGCGACGCGCTTTCTCTGCGCGCCTCAAGCCGACCCTTCATTTTACAGGCCCGAACGCGGCGGCATGCCCTTTGCCAATGCTCATCTCCGACAGAGGTGTTTTATGCAGGTCGAACCGGAAACGAAAGACGCCAGAAGGAGACGCATCATGAAGAGAATTTTGGAGGCCATCGGCTGGTTAACCGCCGTCGCCCTTTTCGCTTTCGCGGGCTACGCCGTCTTCGGGAGCACGGCCTCGGCGCACGCGCTCGCCGACGCGCAGGACAAGCCGCGTGCGACGCCTAACGCGCCTTCGGGCGGCGAGCGACGCGGCGGCGGCGGCGCGCGCAAAGCGGGGCCGCGCGAGAACTTGAGCCCGGTCTCGATTCTGCGCGAGGCGCGGACGATCTACGTCCGCCCGACGCAGCATCTCGACAAAAAGTATCTCGAATACAAGCTGCAAAAGTACCGCGAGCTTCAGGACTGGGGGCTCATGCTCGTCACGGAAGAGCGCGCCGCCGACCTCGTCAAGAAGATCAGGGACGTGCGCGCCTCATCAGACCCCGCGTCGCGCCGGAAACGGCCCCGCGCCGACGAGGACGATGAGGAAGAGGATGCGCCTTAATAGTCAGTCATTCATCAACGCCGGATCATTGAAGGGAAAGTTAATGAGAGAGAGATTTTTATTCACCGTCGTCGCGCTGCTCCTGCTCGCGCCCGCGAGCACGCAGGCGCAGCAGACCGACGAGCACAAGTTCGAGGTCGGCGCGGTCTTGACGGCCATCGGCGCGGAGACGCTGGATCAGTCTTCGAAAGGACTCGGCGCGCGCCTCGGCTACAACTTCAACGACCACTTCGCGCTCGACGCCGAGACCTCTTTCTTCCCGCGCCAGCACTTCGGCAACAATCAGACGGGGCAGAACGTGCAGGGCTTCGTCGGCGTCAAGGCCGGCGGGCGCTCGAAGTACGTCGGCGTCTTCGGCAAGCTCCGCCCCGGAGTGATGTTCATCGGGGATTCGACATCGGGGTTTGACTGCGACTCGGGTAGTTCCTTCAACGTCTGCCGCCCCAACCACAATCACCTCGCGCTCGACGCAGGGATAGTCACCGAATTTTATCCCACACGCCGCGCCATCATCCGCCTCGACCTCGGCGACACCATCATCCGCTTCAAGACAGCGGGCCGGAACATCTTCGGCGGCACGGAGGTGATTTCGACCGACATCTCGCACAACTTCCAGGCCAGCATCGGCTTCGGCTACAGGTTCTGAACACACGGCGGCGGGGTGCGACTTTCAACTCTCGCCCACGCTCACAAGGATTTCAAGGAGCACCAAGATGAAGACTAAGAGCATGGCCCGGTGGATACTCATTCTGGCGACGGCGATCTTCGCCATCGGTCACGACACTTACGCGCAGACCATCGAGCGGAAAGTAACTGTCACAGTGCGTCCCGCGCAGACCGTAGAAGAGCGCGTCGCGGACGAGGTCAAAGAGAAAGAGCTGCGCAAAGTTGCCGAGGAGAAGTCGGCTGAGAAAGAGTCGGCGAAAATTGCCGAGACGAGCCCGAAGAAGATGCTGGGCCGCGCGCGCCTGGTCTACGTCGAATCCGGCACGTCGTTCTTCGAGCCCATACAATTGCAGAACGCGCTGCGCAAGCGCGTGGAATTTGACGCTTGGGAGATGGCGATTATTGACAGTGGGGATAAGCGCAATGTCGCCGACGTGTTCATCGAAATCGACCGCCCTCTCTTCACTTACACTTTCACCTATAAGATTACCCACCGCGGTACGGGTATTATCCTCGCCACCGGCAAAGTCACGGCCTTCGACGGTAACGACGCGGCCCCGAAGCTCGCGAAGAGAATCGTTGAGGAGATTAAAAAGGCGCGGGGCGAGGCGACCACCACAAAGTAGTGGAGCGGGCTGGAGGATGTGGCATGCGCGCCTTAGTTGTGATGAGGCATGCAAACTGAATTGAGCAATCTAATGTGTCTCGATTCCGGTATGCTGATCGGGCTTCTACTCTTCCTGCTGTGCGTCACGGCATCGCCGTTCGTCGTCATCGCGGCTATCGTCCACATCTGCCGGAAGAACAGGACAGACGAACCGATACAGATACTGGGCTGACGCGCTTGTCAGGGCCCGCCACACTTCTTGCGGAAGGGTAAATAGAAAGGGCGCGGCCTACAAGTCAGGCCGCGCCCTTATCTTACGCGCCTCTATGCGTCTCGCTTCACTCCGACTTCGGCGCGACGGCGCGCACCCCGGCGGAGACACCGGCCTCATAGTTCTTAAAATTCTCGTTGAAGCGGCGGGCGAGGTCGCGGGCTTTCGTGTCGTAAGCGTCTTTGTCCTTCCAGGTGTTGCGCGGCGTCAGGACTTCCTCCGGCACGTCGGGGCACGAGAGGGGAACGCCCACGCCGAAGACGGGGTCGGGGCGCGTCTCGACCTGCGAGAGCGTGCCGTTGAGGATGGCGCGGATCATGGCGCGTGTGTGCTTGATCTTCATGCGCTCGCCCTCGCCGTAGGGGCCGCCCGACCAGCCCGTGTTGACGAGCCAGCACGCGGCCTCGTGCTCCTGAATCTTACGGCCTAAGAGGTCGGCGTAGACGCCCGGATGCAAGACCATGAAGGGCGCGCCGAAGCAGGTCGAGAAGGTCGCCTGCGGCTCGGTGATGTCCTTCTCCGTGCCCGCGACCTTCGCCGTGTAGCCGGAGAGGAAATGGTACATCGCCTGCTCCGGGCTGAGGCGCGCGACCGGCGGCAGCACGCCGAAGGCGTCCGCCGTGAGCATGATGATGTTGCGCGGGTGGCCGGCGTGGCCCTCGGGCACGATGTTCGGGATGGAGGTCAGAGGGTACGCGGCGCGCGTGTTCTCGGTCTTCGACGCGTCGTCGAGGTCGGGCAGTCGCGTCTCCGGGTCAAAGACGACGTTCTCCATGACGGTTCCGAACATGCGCGTGGTGCGGTAGATGTCGGGCTCGGCCTCCGCGGAGAGCTTGATGACTTTGGCGTAGCAGCCGCCCTCGAAATTGAAGACGCCATCGTCCGACCAGCCGTGCTCGTCGTCGCCGATGAGCTGGCGCTCGGGGTCGGCGCTCAAGGTCGTCTTGCCCGTCCCCGACAGCCCGAAGAAGATCGCCACATCTCCCGCGTCGCCGACGTTCGCCGAGCAGTGCATGCTCATCACGCCGCGCTGCGGCAGGAGGTAGTTGAGGATGGTGAAGACGCTCTTTTTCGTCTCGCCCGCATAGCTGGTGCCGCCGATCAAGACGAGGCGCTGGCTGAAGTCCATGAGGATGAAGGTCTCGGCGCGCGTGCCGTCGCGCTCGGGGTCGGCCTTGAAGCTCGGGAGGTTGACGACGGTGAATTCGGGCGTGTGCTGCGAGGCGTGAGCGTCGTCGTTGATGAACATCGTGCGCGCGAAGAGCGAGTGCCAGGCCAGTTCCGTGATGATGCGGACGGGCAGGCGGTAGCGCGGGTCGGCCCCGGCGTAGGTGTCCTGCACGAAGAGGTCGCGCCCCTCGGTGTGCGCCATCATGCGGTCGCGCAGGACGTCGAACTGTTCCTGCGAGAACTCCTTGTTGACCTCGCCCCAGAAGACCTTGTCCTCACTGCCCGGCTCGCGCACGATGGCCTTGTCTTTGGCGGCGCGGCCCGTGTGCTCGCCCGTGTCTACCAAGAGCGCCCCGTGCGCCGAGTAGACGCCCTCCTCGCGCCGCGCGATGATTTCGTACAGCTCCGGCGTGTTGAGGTTCCAGTAGACGTTGGCTGGCGCTTCGATGCCGACGGTTTCGAGCCCCACGTCCGAATGCCTGCGCCCGTGCTCCCCGGCGACGCTCTTTTTGATGGCCTGCATACGCTCTCCTCTGAAAGGCCGTGAATCGTCAATCGTAAATCGCGAATAGAAAGAACTGGTCTTAGCTATTCACGATTTACGATTGACGATTCACGGCCTTCTCTTTGTTTGCCTCCCGAACAAATCGGGGTCAGAAACAGATCGGGAGCGCCCGGCGGACGCGCGCTCGGCGTGTCTGCGGAGGCGCTCCCATACGGCTCCAAATAAAACTGTGGCCCCTCTGTGAATTACTGCTCGGCCCTGTTGCCGCGCTCTTCGGCCAGCTCGCGCAGGGCGACCGACATGTCGCGCGCGGCCCGCTCCAGGCGGTCGGCGCACGCTTCGAGCTCTTCCACGGCGTCCGGCGACTGGAGGCGGACGGCGGCCAGCGCGTCGTCCATTTGCGAAGTCAGACGTTCGGCTGCCGTCTGCACTTCCTGCTCGGCGCGCGATAATTGTCTGGGGGTCGGAGTGCTACTACTTTTGCTGCTCACAAAAAAATTAACCGGCTTATCAGAATAGAGATTTTTTTCGCTGGGTCTGCGAACACCCGTCACGCCCCGAGCCTGACAGACTGTCGGGAGTCTGTTTTTAATCGTCGGGACGTGCGGATTAATTGAACTCGCACTTTATCATCAACACGCGCTCCGCGACAAACGGCGGCAAGCCGCAAAGAAGGCAAAAGGCAAAAGGTAAAAGGCAAAAGGAAGAACCCGTCTTCACTTTTGCCTTTTACCCTTTGCTTTTTGCCTTCACTTACCCGCTCCGCAGCGCCCACGTCAGCGCCCACAGGAGCGCGCTCAGCACGCCGTGCGTGACGAGGTTAAGCGTGAGCGCCGCGCGCCCGCGCCGGTCGAGGGCGACCTGCCACAGCACCCGCCAGACCCCGCGCGTGGCCGCGCCCGCGCGCGCCGAAGGCGTGTAGCGCTCATACGCGGCGAAGGACGAAGTGAGCCGCGGCATGACTTCCGGCATCCGCGGATTCCTGCGTGCGAAGCGCGCGAACAATTCAAGGAGGAGCGCGCGCGAACGCCGCGTCGAGCGCCAGACAAGCAGCAGCCCGACACAGGCGAGGAGGACGAGCGACCAGCGACGCAGCCGCCCGCCCGCCACCTCGCCGGACAGCGCCCAGCCTTTGACGGCGTACCTTTCGGCGCGCTTCAACTTCCGGCGCGCGCGCTCGGCACGCGTCAACGGTTTCGGCTTCGGCGCCTGCGCCCAGCCGGGGCCGCCGTTGACGGTGCGCGTCGCGGGCTCCCAGTCGAGCGTGGCGAGCGGGAGCTGGTAGCGCGGGTACGTCCGCCTCACGTCTTGGTAGGTGACGAGGCGCTCGCCGGGGTAGAGCCCGCGCCGGTACTGCACGGGCCAGTAG
>JAIVJM010000020.1 GCA_020199995.1 Acidobacteriota bacterium
TTCGTGCGTGCCGGAGAGATCGGCGTCGAAGCCGTGAAGCCCGGAGACGCGCTGTTCGCCGTGGCGGACGTGCGCTTCTCGCACGAGTACGTCACGCCGATGGCGGAGAGTCTGTTCAAGCACGCGCTCGGCGCGGGCGCGCGCGTCACCGAGCCGGAATCTACTTACGCCTTCCGCGATCACCTGACCTTCCTCGGCCGCGTGATGCCCGAAGAGAAGCGCAGGATGGGTCTCCTGGATCGCGCCAACGGTCTCGCGACGACGCAGGAAGCCTTCACCACGGAGCAGGGCATCAGGCTTTACGGCGGCACCGAAGAGCGCGGCTCCGAAGCCATCTGCCACAACGCGGTGGTCGAGGACATCGCCCTGCCGGGTCAGCTCGTCATCGGCACGGACTCGCACACCTGCATGGCGGGCGTGCTCGGCTGCTTCGCCTTCGGGGTCGGCTCGACCGACATGGCGAACGCGTGGTACACGAAAGACATCCGCGTCAAAGTCCCAGAGGTCGTGCGCTTCACGCTGACGGGCGAGAAGCGTGCGGACGTCTCCGCCAAGGACGTGATGCTCAAAATCCTCTCGTCCGACTACATGAAGCAGGGCAAGGGCATCGGACAAGTTTTAGAGTTCGCGGGCGAGGGCTTGAAAGACTGGTCGATCGACGAGCGCGCGACCTTGACGAACATGGCGGTCGAGGCGGGCGGCTTCACGGGCATCATCGAGCCCGACGACGTGACGCTCGAATATTTGACGCGCGCGCGCGGACTCGACGCCGGAGAGGTGCGCAAGGGTTTCCTCAGGAGCGATACGGACGCTGAGTACGCCGCGCGCTTCGAGATCGACCTGGGCGAGATTCATCCGATGGTCGCGCTGCCTGGCGATCCGCGCAACGGTATCGACATCACGGAACTCGCCGAAGAGGTGAAGATCGACGCGGCTTACGGCGGGTCGTGCACCGGCGGCAAGATGGCGGACATGGACATGTACGCCGCGGTGCTCCGACGCGCCGTCGAGCAGGGAAGGCGCGTCGCGCCGGGCGTCCGCCTCTACCTTCAGTTCGGCTCGCAGAAGATCAAGGAGTACGCGCGCGAGCGCGGCTACATCGAAATTTTCGAGCGAGCGGGCGCGGAGTTGATCGATCCAAGTTGCGGGGCGTGCATCAACGCGGGACCCGGCGCGTCGAAGACCGCCGAGACCGTGACGGTCAGCGCGCAGAATCGAAACTTCCCCGGCAGGAGTGGCCCCGGCAAAGTCTATCTCGCCAGCCCTTACGTGGTCGCGGCGTCGGCGATCGCGGGTCACATCGTCGAGCCGGGGGAGTTTTTGCGGGAGTGCGAAGAGGAGTTGGTCGGCGCGTGAAGGGGATCGGCACGGGGCACCTGTTCTTAGATCACGCGCCGAAGTACGAGCGCGTCGAGCGCGAGCGGCGCTACCTTCTAACGCAACTCCCCGAAGGGCTCAAGCTCCAGGACGAGCACGCGCAGATCACCGACAACTACATCACGGGCACGCGCCTGCGCCTGCGCAAGAGCCGCTGGGTGCCGACCAACGAGTGGACGCTCAAACTCACGCAGAAGCACACGCCCCGCCCGCCCGACTTCTCGCGCACGCTCATCACGAGCATCTATCTTAACGAGTACGAGTACGAAGTCTTCTCCGTCTTCGAGGGCAACGAGCTGCGCAAGAACCGCTACCCCTTCGAGCACGAGGGGCGCACTTACTCCATCGACGTTTTCCTCGGCGCGCTCTACGGACTCATCCTCGCCGAGACGGATTTTGACGACGACTCTGAGATGGACGACTCCCCCAAGCCGCCCTTCGCCGCGCGCGACGTGACCCGCGACGAGCTGTTCACCGGCGGCAGGCTCGCCTACACGACGATTGATGAGCTGCGCGCCGAACTGGCGCGGCGCGAGGGGTCGAAAACGTGACGCGCTCGGCCGGAATGTTCGTGATCGCCGGCGCCGCCCCGCCGCGCCGAATAATTATGTTGACCTTTGTGCGGCGCGGCGATACATTCTGCCCGCTACAAAAACCCGCGGTCTGACAATCTGATGCCACCTGACGCACCTAAGCAACCCGTGACCCTCTTCACCATGCCCGTAGACGGCCCCTGAACCCGAACTCTCATAGCCTGAGACGCGCCACACCCGTGAAAGAGAAGGCAGGCCACAGATTGACGGACGAGCTGTCCGTGCCAAGCGAGACGGGCGCCGCACCCGCCCTGCCGCCGACTCTCGCCTCTGCCTCGTTCACCCCTGCGGCCTGACCTCCAGACAAGTAGTCTGACCAACGCGCGAGCGGGCGCTCGCACCAATCCTCATGCCCTTCACCCAGACAGGAGAAAGTCATGTCCCGAAAGATCGACACTTTACACGACGACCTGTTCAGCCTCTTCCAGCGGTGCCACCACCAAGACGACCTGTGCCGGGTTGCGCCGAGCCCGCAGCTACAGGGAAAGATCACGGCGACCCTCGAACGGATGGGCCTCAAGGACACGGCCCCGCCCGAGGCAATGGCGGCCGACACCGCCTCCGTCAAGGGCGCGCGCAAGGGCGGCGCCAAGAAGGCCGCGAAGAAGGGCGCACGCAAGGCGGCCGGCGGCGCCGGCAACGTTGATGAGTTCGTCACCGCCATGCTCCGCCTGCGGCAGCGCACCCCGCCGGGCTACAACGACGGACTGATCGTGCCGGGCGAGGAGTTCCCCGCCGGCACGCCCCTGCGCGTCGTCCGCAACGCGGCCCTCGAACGCGCGCCCCTGACCGGCACGGTGCGCGTCATCGTCGTGCTCGTCAACTTCAGCGACAAGAGCATGACGAGGACCAAAGCGCAGTTCGAGAGCCTGTTCTTCTCGACGGGCACCATCGCGACGGGCAGCGTCAAGGAGTACTTCAAGGAGGCCAGCGGCGGCGCCATCAACCTCGAAGGCCAGGTGGTCGGCCCCTTCAACCTCGGCAACACGATGGCCCACTACGCCCACGGCGCTTCGGGCACCGGCGCGACCGAGCCGAACGCGCGCACGATGGCGCGCGAGGCGGCCGTCGCGGCCAACCCCACCGTCAACTACGCCCCCTTCGACAACGACGGCAACGGGTTCGTCGACGCCTTCGTCGTCATCCACGCCGGCCCCGGCGCGGAGGTGACCGGCAACGTCAACCACATCTGGTCGCACAAGTGGGTGCTCTCGGGCGGCGCGCTCAACGCCGACGGCACGAAGATCTTCGCCTACCTGACGGTCCCCGAAGACTCGCGCATCGGCGTCTGCGCGCACGAGCTCGGCCACCTGCTCTTCGGCTGGCCCGACCTCTACGACACCGACGGCTCGTCCGAGGGCATCGGCAACTGGTGCCTGATGGCGGGCGGCAGTTGGAACAACGGCGGCGACACTCCCGCGCACCCCTCCGCCTGGTGCAAGTTGAACCAGGGCTGGGCGACGGCCGTCGTGCAGACGACGAACGCGTCCGTCAGCATCCCCGACGTGAAGACGAGCAAGAAGGTTCACCGCCTCTGGAAGGACGGCGCCGGCGGGAGCGAGTACTTCCTCGTCGAGAACCGGCAGAAGACGAAGTTCGACAAGTTCCTGCCGGGCGCCGGGCTCCTCATCTGGCACGTCGATGAGTCGATCACCTCGAACGCGAACGAGGCGCACCCGAAGGTCGCGCTCAAGCAGGCCGACGGGCTCAAGCAGCTCGAGGCGGGCGTGAACCGCGGCGACGCCGGCGACCCGTACCCCGGCACGGCCAACAACAAGACCTTCAACAAGGCCTCGAACCCCAACTCCAAGTCTTACGGCGGCGTCGACACGTGCGTCGCGGTGACGAATGTCAGCGCCCCCGCGGCCACGATGACGGCGTCGCTCGCCGTCAAGTGCTCCGTCGTCAAGTCGCTGGTCAAGGACATCACCGACAACAAGTCCATCATCAAGGACATCGACAAGCTGCCGGATAATAAGAACTTCCAGGTTGACAAGAGCCTGACGGAGAAGTTGGCGGATAAGCGGATCGACAAACAGCCGGAGAAGCCCGTCACCGACAAGTCGACCGGGTTCGATAAGAACCCCGTCGAGGGCAAGAACTTCACGGAGAAGTTCATCGAGGGCGGGCTCCCCGGCGGCGGCGGGTTCCCCGGCTTCGGCGGCGCGCCCGAGCCCTTCATCGGCGGCGAACTGCGCCCGGACCTCTCCGAGGGCGCGCTCTCGGGCGAGGAGGAGTACCAGGAGGGCGGCAACCAGCCGCAGATCAACTCGCCGCAGGGCAAGCGCCTGTTCGACGGCAAGCAGCGCGAGTTCTAAGCGCGGGCTTGCCGCCTCGCCGTGCTGACGCAAGCGGGGCCGGCGCACTGCCGGAAGAAAGGTAGTGCGCCGGCCCCGCCCTTTCACCGCCCTTTCACACTCATGTTCCTCGTCCTCGCACACTACGACGACCGGCTCGCCGCCCGCGTCCACGAGCGCCTGCGAGCGAGGCACGGCGCGGCCCGCGCGCGCCTGCTCACCGCGGACGAGCTCGCACTCGGCACGCGCTGGGCTCTGCGGCAGGACGGGGCGCGCGTCGACGTGACGATGCGCCTGGCGGACGACACGCACGTTCGCTCCACCGAGATTGATGCCGTCTTCAACCGCCTCCGGTTCGCCGCCGCCCCGCACTTCGCGGCAGCGCCCGACGCCGACCGCGACTACGCGCTGATGGAGACGCATGCCTTCCTGCTGAGCTGGCTGGCGGCACTGCCGCGCGTCGTCAACCGCGCGAGCCCGCGCGGTCTCGGCGGCGCCGTGCGCGGCGCCGCCGAGTGGCTGCTGCTCGCGGGCCGCGCCGGACTCCCCGCGCGCGGGATGCGTTTCGCTACCAGCGCCCGCAGCTTCCCGAAGCCGGGATTCGACCCGCACATCCCGCTCGACGGCGCGGGGCTCGCCGCCGGGGCGGTCGTGCGTTCCACTTCGCGTGCCACGCTCGGCAAAGCGCCGGCACACTTCCTGGAGCCGGTCGGCGGGGAGTGCCGGCGCGTGCTCGTCATCGGCGCGCACGCGCACGGCGGCGACCTGACGCCCGCGCTGCGGGACGGCTGCTTGCGGCTGGCGCGCGAGGCCGGGTGCGCGCTGGCCGAGTTCTGGTTCGCGCGCGCGGGCGACGGCGCGGGGGCAGACGCGGGCTGGCAGTTTTGCGGCGGCAGCTCGTTCCCCGCCGACCTCCCGGAGACTGAGACCGGCGCGCTCGTCGCGCTGCTCGAAGCCGGGGTCGAAGGATGATCCTCTTCTGCGGCATACCCTCGGAGCCGCCGCTCCGCCTCGCCATCGATGCCGCACGGGCGGCGGGCACGCCCCACCTCGTCTTCAACCAGCGCGAGGCACACTTCTCCGATCTCTCTTTCGACATCGGGGGGGGCACCGTCCGCGGCACGCTCCGCTACCGCGAGGCCGACTACCCGCTCGAAGGTTTCACCGGCGTCTATACGAGGCTGACGGAGTGGAGGACACTGCCGGAGAACCGCCCCGTGCACGGCGCATCGCCCGACATCGAGCGCCTCGAACGATCGAGGCTCGTGCACGAAGCCCTCGGCGAGTGGATGGAGCTGGCCGACTGCCGCGTGCTCAACACCGCGCGTGCGATGGCGTCCAACGTCTCGAAGCCCTACCAGGCGCAGATCATCGCCCGCGGCGGACTCCTCGTCCCGCCCACGCTGGTGACGAACGACCCGGCGGAGGCTGAGGCGTTCGCGCGCGCGCGCGGGCGCGTCATCTACAAGTCGGTCAGCTCCGTCCGCTCCATCGTGCGCGAGCTGCGCCCGGCCGACCTCGAGCGCCTGGACAGGGTGGGCCACTTGCCCACGCAGTTCCAGTCCCTCATCCCCGGCACGAACGTCCGCGTCCACGTCGTCGGAGGAGAGGTCTTCGCCACGCGCGTCGAGACCGAGTCGGTCGACTACCGCTACGCGTCGCGCGACGGCGAGGAGGTGCGAATGATTGCCGCGGAGCTGCCCCCCGAAGTCCGTCTCAAGTGCGTCGGCCTGTCCGAGACCCTCGGCCTCCCGCTGTGCGGCATCGACCTGAAGGTCACGCCCGCCGGCGAGTGGTACTGCTTTGAGGTGAACCCCTCGCCCGCGTATAGTTATTACGAGGAGAACACAGGGCAGCCCATCTCGCGCGCCATCGTCGCCCTCCTGGGGGCGGCGCGCGGCAAGGAGTGCAAGCGATGACCGTTCAGATCGTCGAGAACTGGGCCGACATCAAGGGTAAGGTACTCGACCACTATCCGAGCAAAACGGTAGACGGGTTCGTCACGGTCGAGCTGAAGGTGAGCGACGTGAAGAACGTGGAGGGCTTCCGCAATATGCTCGATGACCGGCAGGGCGATGTCATCTACCTGAACGTCCCCGAAGCGGTCTGGCACGGGCTGGAGGCGAAGGCTGGCGCCAAGGTCTCCTGCCGGGTCCGCATGGCGGGATCGAGGAACCTGTTCGCCCACCCGGAGCGCGTCAAGGTGGAGTAGCCGCGCCCGCAGCGATCCGCGATGCCCACGCCGGCGACGATCACCGTCTACACCATCGGTCACGGTCGCCACCCGTGGGCTGAGTTCCTCGCGCTGCTCCGCCGGCACGAGATCGAGTTGCTGTGCGACGTGAGGAGCGTGGCGCGCTCGCGCTGGGTGCAGTTCAACGGGCAGGTGCTGGAAGCGTCTTTGCGTCGGGAGCGGATCGGCTACGAGTGGCTCCCCGAGTGCGGCGGCAAGAAGATCGCGCCGCCCGCCGATCTCGCGCGCGGGCTCGACCGCGTCGTCGAGTTAGCTTCCGACGCGCGCGCCTGCATCATGTGCTCCGAGTCGCACCCGCTCACCAAGCACAAACAGCCGCGCGCCAACTGCCACCGCGTCGGCTTGCTCTCCACGCCTTTGCGCGAGCGCGGCGCGCGCGTCGTACACATCCTGCCCGACGGCGAGACGCTGGAACTCGACGAGGCGTCGCTGCCTTCGATCTGGTAAAGCTGTCAGTAGTCCGTCGTCAGTTGTCCGTCGTTCGTGATTCGCAGCGTCAGCTGCTAAAGAAGCGCTCGCCTGTTCAGCACGTAGCAACTGACTACGGACAACTGACTACGGACAATCTTTCGACGATTCACTGCATAGCTTTGATTCCGCTCAACAGCTCGACGAAGCGCGGATCGTCGCGGAGCTTCGCCCAGTTGCGGTCGCGCTCGAAGAAGGCGCGGTTCTCGTTGCCTAGCCGGACGGCGCGCGCGAGCCAGTCGAACGCCGCGTCGGCGTCGCCCTCGAGGGCGTAGACGGAGGCGAGCCAGTAGGCTGCGTCCCCGTCGACGGAGGCGTTCTCGACGACCTGCCCGGTCAGCTCGGCGCGCGCGGCTTCGTGCTCGCCGGTGGCGCTCAGCGCGAGCGCGAGGAACGGTCGGATGCCGGGCATGTTCGGGTGCCGTTCGAGCAGGCGGCGCAGCAGGACGACCGCCGCCTGCGTGTCGCCCGCGTAGTAGCAGGCGAGCGAGCGCAGCGCCTGCGCGAGCGGGTTGTCGGGCTCGGCGGAGAGCGCCTGCTCCAGCTCGCCCGCGGCGGCGTCGAGCCGCCCCTCGAAGACGGAGATGAGCGCGCGGTTGCAGGCGACGACGACGTAGGCGGCCGGGTCGAGCTGCACGAGCCGATCGTAAGCTCTGATCGCGCGCTCGTACTCGCCGTCGAGGCGGTGGAGCGTCGCCTTGACGAAATAGACGACCGCCTCGTTCGGCGCTTCGCGGCGCATGCGCGCGACCTCCGCCCGCGCCTTCCGCTTCTCGCCGCGCCAGAGCCAGACGAAGACCGACAGCATGCGCGCTTCGACGAGTTGCGGATCGAGCGCGAGCGCCCGGTTGAAGGCGGCTTCGGCGCGCTCGTAATCCTCAGTGCCGCCGAAGCCCTTGAAGACGCGGTTGACGAAGCACGCGCCCAGCCCGTCGTAGGCGAGCGCGAACGCGGGATCGAGCTGCGTGGCGCGCTCGAAGTGCTCGACGGCGCGCGCGCAGTCCTCGGGCGCGACCGTGCGGAAGATGAAGCGCGCGAAGAGATCGCGCCCCCGCAGGTATTCCTGGTAGGCGGCGGCGTTGTGCGTGATGGGGCGCGCCATGTCGACCTGCTCGTCGGGCGTCAGCTCAACGCGCAAGCCGTCGACGATCCTCTGCGCGATGATGTCCTGCACGGCGATGATGTCTTCGGAGGCGGCGTCGATGCGGTCGCTCCAGAGAATCTCGCCGCTCGACACGTCGATCAGTTGCGCGTTGACCCTCAGGCGCTCGCCCGCGTGGATGAAGCCCGCGGCGAGAACCGCCGTCACGTCCAGCTCGCGCCCGGCGTCGCGCGGGTCTGTCGGTCGCCCCTGGTACTTGGCGATGACCGAGGAGGGGCGCACCACCAGGGAGCGCAAGCCCGCCAGCTCCGTGATGACCGCGTCGGCGAGCGAGAACTCGTAGAAGGCGGACGCGGGATCGTCGCTCAAATTTCTGAACGGCAGGATGGCGATGGACTTCTTCTCGAGGCTCCCGCCCATGCTCGTCATCGGCGTCAGGTGAACGTCCGTCCCGCCCTGCGTCGAAGCGCCCCCCGCGTGCGTCGTCTGCTCTTTGCCGCCGACGGCGCGCAGCCATCGGAGCGCGCGCGAGACGGGGCTCCTGCCGCCGAGGTGCCGCGGCGTGAACGGCTCGCCGCCCCCGCCCGGCATCGATTCGACGCCGCCGCTTGAGATTTCCTGCAACACGCCGCGCAGCTCGTCTCTCAGCTCCGAGATTTTTTGATAACGCTCTTCCGGCTTCTTCGCCATCGCGCGGTCGAGGATCTGTTGCAGGCGCGGCGGCGCGTCCTTGCGGTACTCGCCGACGGGGCGCGGCGCGGCGTGCAGCACCGCGTGGCGCACGTCGACGCTCGTCTTGCCGCGGAAGGGCCAGGTGCCGGTCAGCATCTCGTAGAGCAGGACGCCGGTGGAGAAGATGTCGGCGCGGTGATCGACCTTCGCGCCCGTGGCCTGCTCGGGCGCGGCGTAGGTCGCCGTCCCGTAGGGGACGCCGACCTCCGTGAGCTCCGTCTGGTGTATCCCGGCGTCCTCTTCGGTCGTCTCGCCGAGCAGCTTGGCGAGACCGAAGTCGAGCACCTTCACCTGCCCCGTCTCCGTGACCATGACGTTACCGGCTTTGATGTCGCGGTGGATGACGCCTTGCGCGTGCGCCGCCGCCAGAGCGTCCGCGACCTGGGCGGCGATGAGCAGGGCGGTGCGCAGTTCGAGCGGGCGTCCCGCGACGAGTTGGCGCACGTTCTTGCCTTCGACGCGCTGCATGACGATGAAGTGGACGCCGTCCGCCTCGTTCAGATCGTAGATGGCGCAGATGTTCGGGTGGTCGAGAGACGAGGCGAGCTTCGCCTCGCGCTCGAAGCGTTTGAGGTTGACCTCCCTGGCGGTCAGCTCCGGCGGCAGCACTTTGACGACGACCGTGCGACCGAGCTTGGTGTTGAGGGCTTTGTAGACCGCGCCCTGCCCGCCCGCGCCGAGCTTTTCGAGGATGCGGTAGTGGAGGAGGTTCGAGCCGACCATCGCGCTTCGCGAGAGAAGGAAAGTTGATCGCGCCGACGGGTGCGCCTGGCGGGTTGCCCGGTAGAGTATGACCCGCGCGAAAGCGTGTCAACTCACGCGCCCGTCGCCGAGGCGACTTCGCCGTGCGCGTACTCGGCGGCGTGCGCGCGCGCGAAGTAGAGGGCGATGAGGAAGGCGGCGAACATGATCGCAGCCGCCGCTCCGAAGGTGTGGAGGAAAGACTGCGGGCTCATGTGGTGGGGCTTGCCGTCGGCGCCCACGGTCTGGACCGCGCTGTAGATGAGCCACGCCGAGAGGGTCGGTCCCACCGCCCGCGCGAGGCTCGCGACCGACTGGGTGACGCCCAGCACGCCGCCCTGCTCGCCCGCGCCCGCCGACTTCGAGGCGAGCGCCGTCAGCGAAGGCGTGGCGAGCGCGTTGCCGACGGCGAAGAGCGCGCCCACCGCGAGCAGCACCCAGAGCCCCGTGTGCGGTCCCGTGAAGGGGATCGCGAGCAGGCTCGCCGCGAAGAGGAACGCGCCCGTGATGGTGAGCGGCAGCTCGCCGAACCTTTTGGCGAGCCGCCCGATCAAGCCGCCCTGTATGATCGCGCCGATGATGCCGACGTACATGAAGAGGTAGCCGTTGTGCGAGGCGTCGAAGCCGAAGCGGTACATCGTGAAGAGCGCGAACGACGCCGTCATGATCGAGAAGGCGACGATGAACATGAAGTAGATGGCGAGGACGAAGGCGAGCCGCGGGTTCCTGAGCGCGGCGAGGAGCTGCGACCAGCGTCCCGTCGCGGCTGAGGCGCGCGCGGGGTGATCGGGCGTGACGGTTTCGGGCAGCGTGAAGTAGAGCAGCACGGCGTTGGCGAGCGCCAGAGCGCCCGCGAAGAGGAAGGGGACGCCGATGCCCCACCTCGACAGGAGGCCGCCGATCGCCGGCCCGAACGTGAAGCCCAAGCCGAACGCCGCGCCGATCAGGCCCATGCCGCGTGCGCGCTCCTCCCTGGTCGTCACGTCGGCGATGTAGGCTTGCGCGGTCGAGATGTTGCCGCCGGTGATGCCGTCGATGATGCGCCCGGCGAAGAGCATCCAGAGCGTGGTGGCGAAGCCGAGGACGAAGAAGCCGAGGCTCGTCCCCAGCAGGCTGAGGAGGAGGACGGGCCTGCGCCCGTGCTTGTCCGAGAGCCGCCCGAGGATCGGCGTGAAGACGAGCTGCATCACCGAGTAGGACGCGAACAGCAGCCCGACCATCGAAGGGCTCGCGTTGAACTTCGTCCCCTCGACGTAGTACGGCAAGACCGGGATGACGATCCCGAACCCGATGAGATCGATGAAGACCGTGACGAAGATGACGACGAGGGGCGAGCGCTTCATGAGTGATGAGTGATGAGTGATGAGTGATGAGTGATGAGTGAAAAGCAGAGGGTTTCTACTCATCACTCATCACTCATCACTCATGACTTGAGTTTATCGTCGGCGCGCGCGCGGGTCCTGGAGCACGCGGTCGAGCGAGAGGCGACCGCCGCCCGCGATGAGGAGCGCGACGCACGCGCCCGAGAGCGCGAACGTGTACTCGAAGCCCTGCGGGAGGAAGAACCCGCCCTGCCAGTGCACGCCGATCATGGCGGTCAGCATCACGCAGAGGATGAGGAACGCGCCGACGCGCGTCAGCAGCCCGGTCAGCAGGAGCGCGCCGCCGATCAGCTCCGAGAGCGCCGCCGCCGCCATCCACGCCCACGACGGGCGCATGAAAGAGAAGGGCGCCGGGAACGAAATGATCTTCGCCCAGCCGGGACCGCCCCACGCGCCGAAAACTTTCTGCGCGCCGTGACCGATGAAGATCAAGCCGAGCGCGATCCGCAGCGGCACGGGAATCCACGTCCCAGCCGTCGCGATCAGTCTCTGGAACATTTCTCGAATCCTCCCCGGAGGCTCACCAGCCCCGGCGCGTAGAAGAGAGCGTGTGCGGCGCGGGCGCGGCGCCCCTGCCGTCGAGCAAGCGTTGATTGGTGCGTCGCGAGCCCTGCTGTTTTACCACAGCCGCGAAGCAGGGCAAAAGTGAAAAGGCTTCGCGGCGTGCGCGCGACGCGCGCGCCGACTCTTTCGCGCACAGCCTTTCGCCTTCGCCCGAACGGCGGCGCGCTTTTCAGCCGCCCCGCCGCCGCGCTACACTCGCGCGGCACACGCGGGAGTAAAAAAGCTGAACGGTCGTCGCCGGGTGTTTATGGGAGACAGGGCAGCAGGCACGCTCGAGGTCACGTGCGTGCGCCGTCAGGCGCGCGACGTGCGCTCGTTCCGCATGCGCCACGACGGCGGGCGCGGGGTGCCTTACGAGCCGGGGCAGGTGGCGCAGCTGCGCGCGGGCGAAACGCTCTCCTACTTCGCCTTGGCGAGCGCGCCCGAAGACGAGGAGCTGGAGTTCCTCATCAAGCGCACGGGCGGCGCGAGCGGCGACGCGGGCGAACCCTTCTACAACCTGAAGGAGGGCGACCGCGTGGAGCTGGCGCAAATCGTCGGGCGCGGCTTCCACGTGGACTCATACGCGGGACACGATCTCGTCTTCGTCGCGATGGGCACAGGCGTCGCGCCCGTGCGCTCGGCTCTGCGCCACGCCATCGCGCGAGCCGGAAGGTTCGGTCGGCTCGTCGTCCTCTACGGCGCGCGCACGCCCGAAGACTTCTGCTACGCGGACGAGACGGAAGAGTGGCAGGCGGCGGGCGTCGAGCTGCGCCAGGTCATCTCCCGACCCGACGGCTACGAGTGGGCGGGCGAGACCGGCTACGTCCAGTCGCTCCTCGATCACGTGCTGCCGACCCTCTCGTCGCCCGTCGCCTTCCTCGCCGGCTCGCGCGAGATGATCGAGCACACACGCGACCGCCTCCGCGAGATGGGTCTCGACGCCGAGAAGATTCTGACGAACTACTGAAAGACGGTGACGGGTGAACAGTGACGGGTGACAGGAAAGACGAGGGCTGTTAGCTATTAGCCGTTAGCTTCGGGCTTTTGTCCTGTCACCTGTCACTTGTCACCGTCACGGCTTTGCGCTTGCTGAATGAGTGCTCATTCAGTATGATGGCGGCGCCTCTCGGAAGCGACAATTTCTCGGAAAGGTCCCTCCCTCTATGCTTCGGATCGAAAAGGCGGCGGTGCTGGGCGCGGGCACGATGGGCGCGCAGATCGCCGCGCACCTCGCCAACGCGGGCGTCCCCACTCTCCTGCTCGACATCGTGCCGCGCGAGCTGACGGCGGAAGAGTCCGCCAAGGGTCTCACGCTCGAAGCGCCCGAAGTTAAGAACCGCATCGCGCGCGCCGGGCTCGAAGCCGCGCGGAAGGCGAAGCCCGCCGCGTTCATGTCGTCCGACGCCGCGCGCCTCGTCACGCCGGGGAACTTCGAGGACGACCTCGCGAAGTTGAAGGACTGCGATCTCGTCATCGAGGCGGTCGTCGAGAATCTCGACATCAAGCGGAAACTTTTCGCGCGCGTCGAAGAGCACCGCCGCCCCGGCGCGATCGTCGCGACGAACACGAGCGGCATCCCCGTCCGGCAGATCGCCGAAGGCTTCTCGGAAGACTTCCGCGCCAACTTCCTCGGCGTACACTTCTTCAACCCGCCGCGCTACCTGCACCTCTGCGAGCTGATCCCGACCGAGTGGACGCGCCCCGAAGTCGCCTGCTCGGTCTTCGGCTTCCTCGACCGGAGGCTCGGCAAGGGCGTCGTCGTCGCCAAGGATCGCCCGAACTTCATCGCCAACCGCGTCGGCACTTACGGCGCGCTCACGACCATCAAGACGATGCTCGAAGACGGCTACACCGTCGAAGAGGTCGATAAGATGACGGGGCAGTCGGTCGGGCGCGCGAAGTCGGCGACCTTCCGCACGTTCGACATCGTCGGACTCGACGTGCTGATGCACGTCACGAAAAACCTCTACGACGCGCTGCCCGAAGACGACGAGCGCGAGACGTTCGTCGCGCCCGAGTTCCTGCAACGGATGGCGGAGCGGGGGCTCCTCGGCGCGAAGACCGGCGGCGGCTTCTACCGCAAGCAGAAGGGCGCGCCGGGCGAGAAGCAGGAGATCTGGACGCTCGATCACGCCTCGCTCGAATACCGCCCGCCGCAGAAGGCGAAACTCCCCGCGCTCGACGTGGCGAAGAACATCGAAGACGTGGGCGAGCGCATCAAGGCGCTCGTCTGGGGCAAGGATCGCACGGGGCAATTTTTGTGGAAGACCGTCGGCAAAACCCTGCGCTACGCGGCGAACCGGATACCGGAGATCGCGAACAACGTGGTGGACGTGGATCGCGCGATGCGTTGGGGCTTCAACTGGGAGCTGGGCGTCTTCGAGACGTGGGACGCCATCGGCGTCGAAAAGAGCGTCGCGCGGATGCGCGAGGAGGGCGCGACCGTCCCCGCCAACGTCGAACGGATGCTCGGAGCGGGCGCGAAGAGTTTTTACAGGACGGAGGGCGGCGAGCGTTTCTATTTCGACTTCGACTCGCTCGAATACAAGCCCGTTAACGATCCGCCCGGCGCGATCATCCTGAAGTCGGTCAAGGAGCGCACGCAGGTCGTCAAGAAGAACTCCGGCGCGTCGCTCATCGACATCGGCGACGGCGTCGCGTGCCTCGAGTTCCACTCGAAGATGAACGCCATCGGCGGCGACACGATCCAGATGATCAAGCAGTCGCTCGCCGAGGTGGAGCGGAACTTCGTCGGGCTCGTCGTCGGCAACCAGGGCGCGAACTTCTGCGTCGGCGCGAACCTGATGATGGTGCTCCTCGAAGCGCAGGACGAGAACTGGGAAGACTTGGACCTCGTCGCGCGCGCCTTCCAGGACGCGACGATGAGCCTGCGCTACTCCGCGAAGCCGGTCGTCGTCGCGCCCTTCAACCTCGCGCTCGGCGGCGGCTGCGAGATGCTCCTGCACGCCGACCGCGTGAGGGCGCACGCCGAAACTTACACGGGGCTCGTCGAGGTCGGCGTCGGCATCATCCCGGCGGGCGGCGGCACGAAGGAGATGCTCTTGCGCGCGATGGACGCGATCCCCGCCGGCGTGGACGACGCCGACCCGTTCCCCTTCGTCAAGCGCGCCTTCGAGACGATGGCGCTCGCCAAAGTCTCGACCTCGGCGGAGGAGGCGCGCGGGCTCGGCTACCTGCGCGAGGAAGATTCGATCTCGATGAACGCGGATCGCCTGATCGCCGACGCGAAGCAGGAAGTTCTCGCGCTCGCGCAGAGTGGGTACACGCCGTCGCAGCCGCGCGCGGACATCCTCGCGATGGGTCTGCCCGCGCTCTCGACCTTTAAGCTCGGCATCCACCAGACGCTGCGCGCCGGATTCATCTCGGAACACGACGCGCTGGTCGGCGAAAAGCTCGCGCGGATACTGACGGGCGGCGATCTCAACCACCCGACGCGCGTCTCCGAGCAGTACCTGCTCGACCTCGAACGCGAGGCGTTCCTCTCACTGTGCGGCACGCGCAAGACGCAGGAGCGCATGGCGCACACTCTGAAGACGGGCAAGCCGCTGCGGAATTAGTCTGAGAGTCTGGAGTCCCGTGAGGGACGGAATGTTTATAGCTTCGCCGTTAGCTCTTTCCATTCAAGCCCCGTTAGGGGCGACATAGACACATGACGCTCCTAACGGAGCTTTGATGAGTGTGGCGCTCGTGACTATAAACATTACGCTCCTACGGAGCGAACTCACCGTCGTGCTTCACAGGAACTATGACTTACCCGATTACTCCGGCAGTCAGGTTGTTACGTGAGAAGAAAATCGGCTTCGAGCCGCACCCCTACGCTTACGAGGAGCGCGGCGGCACGCGCCGCTCCGCCGAGTCGCTCGGGGTCGACGAGCACGCGGTCGTGAAGACTCTGGTGATGGAGACCGACGCGCGGAAGCCCCTGATCGTCTTGATGCACGGCGACCGCGAGGTCTCGACGAAGCAGCTCGCGCGAGAGATCGGCGCGAAGAGCGTCGAGCCTTGCAAGCCCGAGGCGGCGCAGCGGCACACCGGGTATTTAATCGGCGGCACGTCGCCGTTCGGCACGCGCGCGAAGATGCCCGTCTACGTCGAGCGCACGATCTTCGAGCTGCCGCGCATCTACATCAACGGCGGCAAGCGCGGCTTCCTCGTCTCGCTCGATCCGAAAGTTTTGCGCGACGTGCTGCCGGTCGAAGAGGTCTCGGTCGCGATCGAGTGTTAGCCGGGCGAGCGGCTCGGCGGGGTTGGTTTCGTATTCAAGCAAGCAAGGAAGAAGATGATGAAAGAAGCAGTCATAGTTTCGGCGGTGCGGACGGCGGTCGGCAAGGCGCCGAAGGGGACTCTGAGAGACACGCGGCCCGACGAGATGGGCGCGGCTGTGATCACGGAAGCCCTGCGGCGCGCCGAGGGCGTCGGGGCGGCGGAGGTCGAGGACGTGATCATGGGCTGCGCGATGCCGGAGGCGGAGCAGGGGATGAACGTGGCGCGCGCGGCGGCGATCCGCGCGGGTCTGCCCGTCGAGACTTCGGCGATGACGATCAACCGCTTCTGCTCTTCGGGCTTGCAGTCGATCGCCATCGCGGCGGATCGCATCCGCACCGGCGCGGCTGAAGTGATCGTCGCCGGAGGGCTCGAAACGATGTCCATGATCCCGATGGGCGGGCACACCATCCGCCCGAACCCGTACCTGGTCGAGCACTACCCCGACTTCTACCTCAACATGGGGCTCGCCACCGAGAACGTCGCGCGCAAGTTCGAGGTCTCGCGCGAGGAGCAGGACGCCTTCGCGCTCCAGTCGCACCGGCGCGCGGCCGCGGCGCAGGACGCGTGCAAGTTCGACGACGAGATCGTGCCGCTCACGGTGGCGTTCGAAGAGTTGGACGCGCGCGGGCGCAAAACACGACGCGAGATCGAGTTCACGAAAGACGAGGGCGTGCGCCGCGACTCTTCCGAAGAGAGCCTCGGTCATGTCGGACGAGCGCGCGCGGCAGTTGGGCTTGAAGCCTCTGGCGCGCTTCGTGGCTTACGCGACCGCGGGCTGCCCGCCCGAAGAGATGGGGATCGGACCCGTCTTCGCGATCCCGAAGGTCTTGAAGATCGCCGGGCTCACGCTCGAACAGATCGACCTGATCGAGTTGAATGAAGCGTTCGCCGCGCAGTCGCTCGCCGTCATCCGCACGCTCGGGCTCGACCCCGAACGAGTTAACGTCAACGGCGGAGCCATCGCGCTCGGTCACCCCTTGGGCTGTACGGGTGCGAAGCTGACCGCGACGGTCTTGCGCGAGCTGGAACGCCGCGCGGGGCGCTACGCGATGGTCACGATGTGCGTCGGCGGCGGCATGGGCGCGGCGGGGATTTTTGAACGAATATAAGCGATTAGCGATTAGCGATTAGCTGTTAGCTATTAGCTGTTAGCTGTTAGCCAGAAGCGTTTAGGTAGCCCCGCATTTTCTGGTTTTGGTTTGGCTGAATGCTAACAGCTAAATGCCAACAGCTATTCGCCACTGAAAGGAGCAAACGATGTCAGCCGTAGCAGACGAGAAAAAGATCGTGGCGGGCGGGAGCTTCCTGATCGAGGAGCGCGCGCCTGCGGAGATTTTCACGCCGGAAGATTTCACGGAAGAGCACCGCATGATCGGCGAGACGACGCGCGAGTTCATGGACAAAGAAGTCCGACCGCGCGAGCCGGAGCTTGAGCAGCACCGGTGGGACATCTCGCGCGAGCTGCTCCGCCACGCGGGCGAGCTGGGTCTCATCGGCGCGACCGTGCCCGAGGAGTACGGCGGGCTCGGGTTGGATCAGGTGTCGGGCGGCATCGTCGGCGAGCACCTCGGGCGCTCCGCTTCTTTCGCCACGACGATGGGCGCGCAGTCCGGGATCGGACTCCTCCCGATCCTCTTCTACGGCACCGAGGCGGCGAAGAAAAAGTACCTGCCGAAGATCGCCTCGGGCGAGCTGGTGACGGCTTACGCGCTGACCGAAGCCGGGTCGGGCTCGGACGCGCTCGCGGCGAAGGCGACGGCGCGGCTCTCGGAGGACGGGACGCACTACGTCCTCAACGGCGAGAAGATGTGGATCACGAACGGCGGCTTCGCCGACGTGTTCGTCGTCTTCGCGAAAGTTGACGGCGACAAGTTCACGGGCTTCGTCGTCGAGCGGCAGGAGGGCTTAACGAACGGCGCGGACGAGCACAAGATGGGCATCAAGGGCTCCTCGACGACCGCGCTCATCCTCTCGGACGTGAAGACGCCCGTGGAGAACCTGCTCGGCGAGGTCGGCAAGGGTCACAAGATCGCCTTCAACATCCTCAACATCGGTCGCTTCAAACTCGGCGCGATGTGCGGCGGCGGGATGAAGCTGATGGTCTCCGAATCCGTCCGTTACGCGAACGAGCGCCACCAGTTCGGCAAGCCCATCTCCAGCTTCGGCGCGATCAAGCACAAGCTCGCGGAGATGTCGATCAAGACGTGGGTCGGCGAGTCCATGATCTACCGCACGCTCGGTCTCATCGACTCGTCGCTGACGGACACGGCGACGCCGGAGGCGAAGCTGCGTGCGATCGAGGAGTACGCCGCCGAGTGCTCGATCATCAAGGTGGCTCTGTCGGAGTATTGCGGCTTCACCGCCGACGAGATGGTGCAGATCTACGGCGGCTACGGCTACTCGGCCGACTACCCTGCGGAAGCCGCCTACCGCGACGCGCGCATCAACCGCATCTTCGAGGGCACGAACGAGATCAACCGGATGCTCATCCCCGGAATGCTGATGAAGCGCGCCATCTCGGGTCAGCTCGCGCTCCTGCCCGCCGCGCAGAAGTTGATGGAGGAAGTCCTCTCGCCCGCGCTTCAATCGTTCGACGAGGACGAGGAACCGCTCGCCGCCGAGATGAAGCTCGCGCAGAACGCGAAGAAGGTCGCGCTGATGACGCTCGGCACTGCGGCGCAGAAGTACATGACGAAGCTCGCCGACCAGCAGGAGATTCTCCTCGGCGTCGCAGACATCATCATCGACACCTACGCGATGGAATCCGCCATCCTGAGAGCGCAGAAGCTGGTCGCGTCGCAGGGAGAGGAGAAGGCGGCGCGCTACCTCGACATGGTGCGCGTCTTCACGAACGACGCGGTCGAGCGCGTCGAGACGAGCGCGCGGAACGTCCTCGCCGCGATGAGCGAGGGCGACGAGCTGCGCACGCTCCTGGCGGCGCTGCGCCGCTTCGTCAAGCGCACGCCCTCGAACACCGTCGCCGCGCGCCAGCGCGTCGCCGAGGTCGTGATTCAGGCGAACCGCTACGCCTACTAAAAGTCTGGAGTCTGGAGATTCCAGAGTTCGTTTGACTCATAGAGTCTCCAGACTCCAAGCTCAAAGCTGCTTAGCAAGAGTAAATACCATCGCAAAATGATCTCTTCGTTGCTATAATTCGGCTATGAGTTCGAGCCAAGAAGACACGATTTTAGGCTTGCCGCGCCGCCCACGTATTGGCGATGCTTCAGCCAGCGCAATTCTTGGGGCTATCGCTCTCGGACTTATCACGGGAGGCTGGGGGGGCGTGATTCTTGGCGGTGTAGCAGGAAGTGCTTTAGCTAATCAACGACAACCGCTTGAAATGGCGATCCGCGATTATTTCACTAAACATGGACTGGAGGTGATTTTTTTCTATCCCGCCCCCAGAGCCGCTAAAGTTACCTTCCAATACGGCGAGAATGATTACTGGACAATCGAAAGCGTCATGCCTGACGACCTACAACTTCCGCCAGAAGATACTGCTGACTGGCTTTACGGGAACCTCATTAAAGTTGAACTCCCCAAAGTTCAGCGTAGAATCCGGCGCGCTAGCTGAATGAGCCTCGACGACGCAATTGGGCAATTAGAAAAGCTTGTCGCCGAAATCAGACGAGTCTCATCCATCGACGATAAAACCTCACTCGGTAACGCACTATCGTTAAGTCAAGAAGAGCGACTAATCAATCAAGGCGCAAGTGAGTTTGACGTAGTCGTCTTCGGAGACCTCAACGATTTCAAACATCTCAACGACAAATACGGACACGACGCCGGAAATGTCGCCATAAACAAAGTGGGCGACATCATACATAAAATAGTCGTTGAGGACTTGCAGTCTAAAGCATTCCGGCATGGTGGGGATGAATTCGTCATTCTACTCAGGCAGGACGCGGTGGAAAGATTTTTGGCATTAACCTCTGCCTTTGGCGACATCTTTTTCTCTCATAAAGAAGAAGAACTTAGAACAGCAATGAGTCTCGGTTACGCCCTCAGCGACGGTAAAAGTAGCTTTGGCGAGTTGCTGGGACGCGCGGAAGTTGCTTGCCAGCACGCAAAAGCGTTAGGTGATGGTGTATGCACTCAATGGACAGAAGATATTAAGCTCAATCCGTTTGTAAGAATATCGGGAAGGTGCCAAAAGTGCGGTGCGCGGATTAGCTGCAATGTACCTCAACAGAATGCCCCAACAGAACTAATATGCTGCCCGTGCTGCGGTGAGTCGCTTTAACTGCCTCCCATGCGTATCATCCCCGTCTCTCTGCCAACGCCGTTCTACATCGGGCCCGTCAACGTCTATCTGATCGCGGAAGACCCCGTCACGTTGATCGACACGGGACCGAAGACGAAGGAGGCGCGCGAGGCTCTGCGCGAGGGCTTGCGGCGCGCGCGCCTGCGCGTCTCCGACATCCGGCGCATCGTCCTCACCCACGCGCACGAGGATCACTGCGGGCTGGCGAAGCAGGTGCGCGACGAGGCGAAGGACGCCGAAGTGTTCGTCCACGGCTGGGAGACGGGGCACCGCGCCGGGCGGCTCGCCTACGAAGAGCACCGCGCGCTCTTGGTGCGCGCCGGCGTGCCGTCGGAAGAGATCGACGAGATGCGGAAGCTCTACGAGCACGTCCGTGAGTTCGCCGACGCGCTCGCCGACGACGAGCACTCGGAGCTGAAGGACGACGCGGAGCTGGAGTTCGCGACCGGCGCCTTGCGCGTCGTCCACACGCCGGGTCACACGCCGGGCTCCTGCTCGTTCGTGCGCGAGGCTGACCGCACCGTCATCGCGGGCGACTGCGTGCTGAAGCGCGTCACGCCGAACCCGGTGCTCTCGCCCGATCCCGTCGATCCCACCCGACGCTTCCGCTCGCTCGCCGAATACCTCGTGAGCCTCGCGCGCCTGCGCACGTTCTCGCCGACGCTCGTCCACGGCGGGCACGGCGACGCGGTTGACGACTACGAAGAGCTGTTCAACCGCTACCTGCGCGCGATCCGCGAGCGGCAGACGGCGGTCGTCTCGCTCGTGCCGAAGGCGGGCGCGACCGCTTGGGACGTCTCGCGCGAGCTGTTCCCCGGAGCTGATGATGTTCACCGCTTCCTCGCCGTCTCCGAGGCGGTCGCGCACCTCGACCTCGCGCAATCTGAGGGCAAACTCGCGGTTGAGCTGAGCGACGGGCGCGAGGTGTACAGGAAACTGACGGGAGCGGGGATGAACGCGCGGGCTTAAACTTTCAAGCTCGCGGTCGTGTGGTAGGCAACAAGGTTCACCACGGAGACACGGAGGGCACAGAGCTCGCACGGAGAAGAGCCGGACTGAAGTTTCAACTCTGATCTTTCAGTCCGGCTTTCCTCTGTACCCGCTCCGTGTCCTCTGTGTCTCCTTGGTGAATCCTTTTCTTTTACAAGTAACTCAGCCACGCCGAGCGCTTGCGCTGCTTGAGTCGCGCCCACCAGCGGCAGGGGAAGTACAAGAGCAGCACCACGCCGATCCAGACGAGGTAGACGACCCAGAGGCGGTAGCCGTAGCCGGGCGGGAGACCGCCCGCGAAGACGGTCGCGGCCTGTTTGCCGTAGCGCGCGATGGCGAAGATGATCGCCAGGACGTGCAGCAGGTAGAAGTGGAGCAGGTAGTAGAAGAGCGGCACGCGACCGTAGACGGTGAAGAAGCGCGAGAGCGTGCCGCGCGCTCGCTCGAAGAGCGGGAGCAGCGCGATCGCCGGACCCAGAGTCATCAACAGGAAGAGGAGCGAGGGCGGGTACTTCGCGCAGTTGAGGAACGAGAGGAAGGTGTAGAGCGCGCCGCGCGGCGGCTGCCCCCACGGGCGCGGGTCGCCGTAGAGGTTCGTCGCGCGCAGGACGACGAACGCGAGCGTCAACGCCGAGCCGAGCCCGAGTAAAATTTTGCGCCGCCGTCCTTCTTCGAGCCTGAGCAGCGCGCCGAAGGCGTACCCGGCAGCCATCACGCCGACCCAGGGGACGAGCGGGTAGATCACGAACAGGACGAAGCCGGGGGGCGATCCCACCGGTCCCTGCTCGTGCAGGATCATCCAGAGCCAGCGCCACGCGCCGAAGTCTGCGGCGCGGAAGCGGTCGAGCAGGTTGTGCCCGAGGATCATCAAGACGCCGAAGGCGGCGACGGCGCGCAGCGGCAGGTGTATGAGGGCCGCGAGCAGGATCATCGACCAGCCCGTGACCCAGATGACTTGCACGAAGCCGCCGCCGCCGTAGTTCAAGTCGAACGTCACGGCGTAGCGCACGAGCGTCCACTCCAGGACGATCAGCCACAAGCCCCGCGTCACGAGGAACCGCGACAGATCTTTTTTCGTCCGCCCGCGCGAGAGCGAGAGGAACGCGCCCGTGCCCGCGAGGAAGACGAAGACGGGCGCGCAGAAGTGCGTGATCCAGCGCGTGAAGAAGAGTGCGGGCGTGGTCTGCGAGAGATCGGTCGGATCGAAGAGGGGCGTGCCCGAGTGGAAGAAGTCGCGCGTGTGGTCGAGCGCCATGATGACCATCACCAGCCCGCGCAGGAGATCGACCGAGTCGAGCCGCGTGGCGTGGACGGAGCCCGGCTTGAGCGGCACGGCTTCCGCGCGCGCGCCTTCGGGGACGAGCGTCCCCGAAGCGGGGTCTTCGACGACGACGACGGACGGGCGCGGCTGCTCACGCGGGGGCGAGTCTTGCGTCATATAGTTTTCGGACGGCGGATGAACGAATCGGCGACTTGTGCGTGAATCCCGCGCGTGTTGCGGCGTGCCTGCGAGGCGTGCGAAGTGCCGGCTGGCATTTAAGCCGCGGCGCGGCGGCGGTGTCAATCACTTTATGACTTCGCCGATCACTTTATGACTTCGAACTCGAAGTAGATGGTCTTCCCGCGCACCACGTAGCAGAGGTACGACTCCCAGAAGCGGCGGAAGAAACGCAGAGAGGGGTAGCGGTTGCAGCTGTTAACCAACAGCTCGACGCCGAGCGCGCGCCAGAGTTTCAGGAGCGTGACGCGGATGAGGCGCGGTCGCAGGCGCACCTCGCTGTAGAAGTCGAAGTCGGGGCGCTCGCCGCAGAAGTAGGCGAAGGACTCGGTCGTGAGGTGGTGCTTGTGCGTCGGGTCCGTGTAGGAGGCGATGTCGGAGTAGTGGGGCGTGTCCAGCCGGATGACGCCGCCGGGCTTCGTGATCCGGTGCAGCTCGGCGACGACGGCGAGCACGTCTTCGAGGTGCTCGATCACCTGGTTGCCGACGATCACGTCGAACTCGTTGTCGGGGAAAGGGTAGGGCACGCGGTCGAGGTCGTGGACGACGTCCGCCCCCGTGCGCGGGTTGCTGTCGAGCCCGACGGCGCCCGGCGTCTTGTGCTTGCCGCAGCCGATGTCGAGAATCTTCATCCGGGCGGGATTCTAGCAACCGGGGGGCGCGCCGCAAAATTTTTGGAACCCGCGGCGGCGCGGCGGCGTGCAAGGGGCGGAAAAATTTCCCAAGGGAGGTCTCTCCTTTCATGTCCAGGAAACAGTTGCTCACGCTCGCGTGCGGGCTGGCGGCGTTGGTCGGGTGCGCCACGGTCGTCCTCGCGCAGACGGCGACGACGGTCGTCCGACCCGCGGGGCAGGACGAGCCGGCGCGCTCCCTCTCGATGATCCTCGGCGGGGGCGATAACTACCTCGGCGTCTACACCGAGCCGGTCACGCGCGAGAACGTGAGCCGCCTCGGCTTGTCGGGCGCGCCGCGCGGCGTCGCCGTCGGGCGCGTCGCCGAGAACAGCCCCGCCGCGAAGGCGGGCTTGCAGAAGGACGACGTGATCCTCCGCTTCGACGGCGAGCAGGTGACGAGCACGCAGAAGCTCTCGCGCCTCATCAACGAGTCCGCGCCGGGGCACACGGCGCGCCTGACCATCTCGCGCGGGGGCTCGGAGCGCGAGCTGAGCGTCACGCTCGGCAAGCGCGAGTTCATGGGCGGCGCCAACGCCATGAAGTTCGAGAACGGCGAACTCTTCCGGCTCGAAGGCGATCTGTGGAAGAAGCAGACGGAAGAGGAAGCGCGCAGGCAGGGCGAGGAGTGGCGCAAGCGCGCCGACGAGCAGCGGAAGCAGGTGGAGGGGCTGCGCCGGCAGTTGGAGACGATGCCGCGCGCGGGCGGCTTCGCCCTCTTCGGCGGCGCGGGCCGTCGCATCGGCGTGACGACCACGCAGCTCACCGACCAGCTCGCGGACTACTTCGGCGTGAGCCGCGACGGCGGCGTGCTCGTCACCTCCGTCACGGAGAACAGCCCGGCGGCGAAGGCGGGCCTGAAAGCGGGCGACGTGATCACGGAAGTCGACGGCGAGAAGATCGATGACGCCGCCGAGTTGTCGCGCCTGATCAGCCGCAAGCAGGAGGGCGAGGTGACCTTGAGCGTCACGCGCGAGCGCAACCGGCGCACCTTCAAGGTGACGCCGGAGAAGTCGCAGACGCCTTCGACGTGGGCTGTGCCCGAAGGGCTCTTCGCCGCGCCCGCGATCACGACGACGCCCCGCGTCAGCACCACCACCACCATCGCGCCCCTCCGCATCTCGCCGCAGGCGCTGAGGCGCGCGACCATTGCGCTGCCCGCGAAGCCCGCGCTGCCGAGCCTCGCGCCGACGCTGCGCGTGCGGCCCGCGACGCGGTACGTCCCGCCGCGCTACGTGCTGTTGGACTTGTGAGAAGTTTCCGCTAAGGGGGGAACTTTCGACCGGCTAGACCGTGCTGGGTCTCCTCCGGGCGAAGGGCACGCCCCGCGCGCTTGGCCGTGAGTCGGGCGCGCGGGGCGTTGTTTTTTTGCGAACGGTCGGAACCGCCTGCGGTAGCGGGCGGGTATGAATGCGGGTATGAACGACGCCGGAAACCCGCCCGCTTGCGGCAGGCGGTTCCGACAAGTCAGGGCTGTAGCTTCTTCTTCGCCGCGAGCGCGTCGTTGTACGCGCCGCCGGAGACTTCGCCGATCTTGATGGCGGCGTCGAACTCCTTCAGGGCTTCGTCGTTGCGTTCGAGGAAGGCGAGGATGCGTCCGCGGGCGACGTGCGAGCGCGAGATGAGCGCGAGATCGTTGTCGCGGTCGGCGGATTGGATCGCGTTGCCGTAGTTGAGGAGGGCGTTGTTGAGTCGCGTGTCGCGCGTCTCGTCGTTGGCGGCGTCCGCCGCGCCCGCGCTCCAGGTCTGCCCGAGCGCGAAGAAGACGCGCGGCTCGCCCTTGTACTCTTCGAGCATCACGCGCAGCCGCACTTCCGCCCCCGCATAGTCGCGCGACTGGATCATCCGCGAGACCTCGTCGAGACTTTTGATCAGAGCCGCGCGCCGCGCCGCCTCGTTCGCGTCCGCGGGCGAAACAGTAGCCGCCTCCTTCGCGGACTTCTCCCGCGCCGCCGCCACGCGGGCGCGCGCCGCCGCGTACTCCTCGGGTCGGCGCAACTCGCGCGGCGCGTCGAGTCGCGCGAGCACGTCCGGGATGGCGTCTGAGAAGTCGAACCCGGACGACTCCTGCTGCTTGAGCTCCTCGGCGAAGTAGAAGGCGAGCACCGCGCCGCGCTCGTAGGCTTCGGCGAGCTGCGCCGTCGCCTCGTCGTCGATCGCGGCGCGCTCCTCCTGCACCTCTTTCGTCAGAGCCGCGCGCTCCGATTCTTTCGTCTTTTGCAATCGCGCCGCCGCGCGCGACTGGAGATCGGCGAGTCGCGCCTGCGCGCCGATGCGCGCGTCAGCCGCGACGACGAGCGAGCGCGCGACCGCGTCGAAGACGCCCGCCGACGCGCCGCCCGGCGTGAGCTTCGCGCGCTCGTCGAGGATGCCCTGAATGTCGGCGCGCCTCAGGGCGATGTCGCGGTTGAACTTGTGAATCAGAGGATCGACGACGTACTGCAAATAAGCGCGGCGCACTTCGGACGAGGTCGGGTCGGTTCCGGGTGGGATGACGACGAAGTAGTTGTCGCCCACGACGCGGAAGTTCACCGCGCCGTGCGCGGCGAGCGGGTCGGGCACGATGAAGAAGTTGCGGTCGTGCACGTACTCCTCGAACTTCGGCTTCTGCGCGTCCTTCTTCTTGTCGCCCGTCGGGGGCACGCGCACGCGCTCGGTCGTGGAGACGACGGGGCGCGTGTGCAGGTAGTTGAGCGTGGTCTTCACCATCTCTGCGGTCTGCCGCCGCAGGCGGTCGCCCTCGGCGCGGTACCCGGCGAGGTACGAGGGCAGGCGCTCCTCGATGCCGGAGCGCCGGTAGAACTCTCTCAGCAGGGGCGCGAAGTCGAGCACGTCGGCGACGCCCACGAAGAGATCGTCGGCGCGCGGCGGCGCGTCGAAGGTCGGCGGCTGACCCAACGCGAAGGCGAGCGAGACGTAGCGCGCCGCCTGATCGCCCGGCGTCGCCGAGGGCTGGCGCAGCTTGTGCGACTCGTAGAAGCGGCGCATCTGCGCGCGCAGGTCGGGGTCGAGCCTCGACTGATCCTCGCGCACCCTCAGGCGGAAGGGGGACGCGGGCTTGCCCGGCGAGGGGTCGAACCCCGCGGCGTCGAGCGCAGCCATCACCACCACGAGACGCGGCTGGAGCGAGAACTGCACGCCGTACTCGGCGAGATCGAACGAGGCGGTCGCGGGGCGCGCGCTCTGCCGCTGAGGTTGCACGGGCTGTTGCCGGGCGTTCGACGATGGTGCGGGCGTCTGAGCCGGGAGTCGCGCTGATGTGAGCGCGAGGATCGAGACGGTGAAGAGAAACTTTTTCATGAGCGCGTTCTTGAAATTGTTTATCGGGGTCTGCGCAGAATTAACCACGGAGGGCACGCGAGGAGCACGGAGGAAGATAAGATCATGTATTCCCTCCGTGCTCCTCGCGTGCCCTCCGTGGTGAAAGTTTTGAAACTCACTCCGAGACTAAAGATGCTCGTTGCGGCGCGACGGATGTCGGGAATAAGGGGTCTGGGATGAGTGATGAAAAAGAGACTTCCGGGCAGAGCCGTCACGCCTGCGTCTGCCCTCCCTCAGCCTTCCGCCTCGCCTTCGCGCGCATGAGTTTCAAGGTTACAGGATAGGCGGCGAGCGAACAAACGACGGAGAGCGCGAGCCCGCCGACCGAGAAGGGCACGACCACGTCGCGCAGGTGCGAGCCGAGCTCGCGCCAGTAGGCGGCGCTCAGGAGGTGCGGCTCGGTGAGGAGCTGCCAGCCGACGCCGGGCAGGCGCAGGGGGCGCCCCATGAGCAGCGCGCCGAGGGCGTAGGAGGCGGCGATGATGGGGACGAGGGTGAGGAACGGGTTGTTGATGAACGTGCCCGCGTAGATCGCGATCTTGTTGAAGCGGAACAGGAGCGCGACGAGCGTGGCGAGGATCGTGTGCAGACCGAGGAAGGGCGAGAAGGCGATGAAGACGCCGACCGAGAAAGCGAGCGCCGTCCGCTCCGGCGTGTCGTCGAC
>JAIVJM010000289.1 GCA_020199995.1 Acidobacteriota bacterium
GTCGAGGATCGAAATCTGCCTTCGCCCGACCTCGATGAGTCCCTCGCCCCTCATCTCGGCCAGGGTGTTGCTGACCGTCTCGCGGTAGACGCCGAGCATGTCGGCGATCTCCTGCTGGCTCGTCCCCTTGACGGGGTGCGAGCCTTCGTCCGACAGCTTGAGGAGCACCTTGGCGACCCGCTCGCGTATTCTCTTGAAGACGATGTCGCCCAGCCGCTCCCGCGCGTCGTAGAGGCGTTTGCCGACCTCCTCCAGCATCCTCAGCCCAATCTGCGGCTTCAACCGGATCAACCTCCTCACGTCCTCCGTCCGCATCACGCAGAGCGCGCAGTCCTCGGCCGCCTCGGCGAAGAGTTGCCACATGTTCTGTCCGAGCATCGCCATCTCGCCGAAGAAGGTCATCGGGCCGACCGTCTGGATGATTAACTTGCGGCCCTCCGCCGACAGCAGGTACAGGTGCACCGAGCCCATCTTGATCAGGAAGAGCACCTCGCCCTTCTCGCCCGGCCTGTAAATCACCTGGCCCTTGCGGACTTGCTTCATCACGATATGGGCGTCGAGCCTTTTGATCTCTTCCGGCATCAGGTCGCCGAAGACGGGCATGTCCGTGAGGCAGGCCGCCCTCGTGAAATCGCCGGCCGAGACGCCGAGCAACCGCGGCGCGGAGAAGGGGAGCACGCTCGAGTGAGGGACACTTGCGCGGGCCGCGGGGGCGGACGCCGCCCGCCCGCCGCCCGGTTTCAGGCCGGATACCGAACTTGTCGCTGGACTGTTCTTCTCAATCATACCTTCCCTCCCAGTCTTCGCCGCGCGCGTAGCCTGTCCGTGAAGCGCGCCGCGCGCGGGGCTACAGGTGTCGGGGGCGTGGGGTCGGAACGACAGTGGTAAAGCGGAGGGACTCTATCTCGGTGTGCCGTCTTCTAATGTAATCTCTATTACACAGAAACCGCCGCCCGTGTAACTAAGATTACATACGGCCCGCGGGGCCGAGATTATCCTGCCTACGTTTTCATTAGAGTGTGTGTGTCCAGCCTCACTCGCTCGTTGATCGAGGGCTTCATTCATCGGACGTCATGCCCGGCCGCTCGTTTGTCCTTAGAGCCGGGTCGAAGGAATACAATCAACCGGAAGGCAGCTGACCCCGGCGGCCGGTAAAAGTTGAGAGGCTGCTGCGGGGTCGTGACTAACTTCAGCTTCGGCAGAGCCTGCGCTCACTACTGCGCGAACTGTCGCTAACTCAACCGGAATCTTAATAGGTGTGCCGTCGTAACCCGGCGGTGTCTGTCTAGATGTGTGCGGAGGCGGGGCGTTCCCCGTGGGGCGTCTCCACCTTCGCGACCCGCCTCACCCGCAGGGCGGGCCCCTTGTTCTGGCAGCAAGGAAGAAGGACAGAGGAATGACATCCGTGCGCAAGTTTGACCGAGCACACGCGGCACAGTCCCGTTGACACTCAACCAGTAAGGAGAAATCGTAATGGCGAACATCTTGAAGATCGACAGACAGGCGGAGAGGGAGAAGCTGGCCGCCGCCAGGAACAGGCGCGAGATCATCAAGGCGGGCCTGAGCCGCCGCGACATGCTCAAGATGGGCCTGCTCACGAGCGCCGGCCTGCTCGTCCCGATGAGCGGCCTGAGCATCCGCGCGCGCACCGCCGCGGGCCGGTTTGAGAGCGGCAGCGGGGGCGGCCCCGCCAGCCCGCCGACTCAGCCCTTCGTCGAGCCGTTCACGCGGCTCACGGTCAAGCAGCCGGTCGCGGCGCTCAACCCCGCCCCGACCATCATCCCCAACACCGCCGCCGGCGAGGGCCGCACCATCCCGCACCAGGCGCTCGCCCAGTTCCCGCCGGTCAAGTACTACGAGGTCAGGCAGCAGGCGGCGAACATCAGCGTGCACCGCGATCTGCCCATCCAGCCGCTGTGGGGCTTCGACGGCAAGGTGCCCGGCCCGCTCTACGTCGAGCGCTACGGCCAGCCGATCCTCGTCCGTAACTACAACAACCTGCCGGCCGACAACGGCGGCTTCGGCATCAACGAGGTGACGACCCACCTGCACAACGGCCACACCCCTTCGGAGTCGGACGGCAACCCCTGCAACCACTTCAAGAGCGGCCAGTTCTACGACCACCACTACCCGAACGTCTACGCGGGCGTCAACTCGACGCACGCCGCCCAGGGCGGCGACATCAACGAGGCGATGTCGACGCTCTGGTACCACGACCACATGCTCGACCACACGGCCCAGAACGTCTACAAGGGGCTGTTCGGGATGTACTGCCTCTTCAACGAGTTCGATACCGGCAACGAGACGACGGGCTTCCGCCTCCCCTCGTTCGGCGACGGCGCGAGCGACGGCAGCAACTTCGACATCCCGATGGTGTTCCACGACATGGTGATCGATCCGCAGGACGGCATCGTCGCCTTCGACACCTTCAACTTCGACGGCGTGATCGGAGACAAGTTCCTCTGCAACGGCAAGATTCAGCCCGTCATGCACGTCCACCCGCGCCGCTACCGCTTCCGCTGGCTCGACTCCGGCCCGTCGCGCTTCTACGAGCTCTACTTCACCGACACGAACAACCTCAGCCAGCGGATCAAGTTCCACCAGATTTCGACGGACGGCAACCTCCTGCCGCGCCCCGTCGAGGTCGAGAGCGTCCGCCTCGGCGTCGCCGAGCGCGCCGACCTGATCATCGACTTCTCGAAGTACGCCGGCAAGACCCTCTACATCGAGAACCGCTTGGAGCAGGTGGACGGGCGCGGCCCCACGGGCAACGTGCTGCCCGCCGGGCAGGGCAACCTGATCCTGAAGATCGTCGTCGATCTGCCGCCCGTCGCCGACAACAGCGCCGACCCGGCGACCATCACCAAGTTCTACAACCTGCCCGACACGACCGCGACGCCCCGCATCACGCGGACGTTCAAGCTCGACCGCTCGAACGGACTCTGGACGATCAACAACCGGATCATGGATCCCGAGTGCCAGGAGGTGCGGGTCAGGGTGAAGAAGAACTCGGTCGAGCACTGGATCATCCAGAACAACTCGGGCGGGTGGCAGCACCCGGCGCACATCCACTTCGAGGAGTTCCAGTTCCTCTCGATCAACGGCGCGCCGCCCGCTTCGACCGGGCTCGTGCTGAACGGGCGCAAGGACGTGGTTCGCCTGGAGCACAACATGACGACCAAGACGTTCTTCCGCTTCCGCGACTTCACGGGGCGCTACCCGTTCCACTGCCACAACGTCGTCCACGAGGATCACGCGATGATGCTGATGTGGGAGATCGTCGAGGGCGAGGGCGACAACAACACCCTGCCGTAGCCGCGCGGCGGCGACGCGGACGCCGGCCCGCGCGGCGTCCGCCGCAGTGGGTGGGAAGAAAGGAGACGAGATATGAAGAGCATGAGAAGGAGCGCGCGGGTGGCGCTGCTCGGGGCGGCCCTGTTCACGGCCGCGCTCCCGGCGCGCGCCGCCGCGCAGAAGGCGGGTCGCGCGCAAGAGGAGCCGGCACGCGCCGCCGCCCCCGCGGCGAAGTGGGGGACGAGGACGGCGCGCGAGAGGTTCGCCGCGCGCAACCTGCCGAACGTCGAGCTGACGACGCACGAGGGCCGGAAGGTCAGGTTCTACGACGACCTCGTCAAAGACAAGATCGTCATTTTCAACTTCATGTACGTGAGGTGCGAGGGCACCTGCCCCGGCACGACGGCCAACCTGCTGCGGGTGCAGAAGCTGCTCGGCGACCGCGTCGGGAAAGACATCTTCATGTACTCGATCACGCTCAGGCCCGAGGAGGACACGCCGCAGGTGCTCGCGCGCTACGCGAAGGCGCACAAGGTCGGGCCGGGGTGGACGTTTCTGACCGGCACGCCGGAGAACATCGAGACGCTGCGGCGCAGGATGGGCTTCATCGACCTCGATCCGGCGCGCGACGCAGACAAGTCGAACCACATCTCGATGCTGAGGTTCGGCAACGAGCCGGAGACGCGCTGGGCGGGGTGCCCCGCGAAGGTGCGCCCGACCGGCATCGTCAAGCTGCTCGGCTTTGTCGAGCGGCGGGGGCACGGGCCGAAAGAGCAGGTCGAAAAGTCGAAGGTCGAGAAGGCAAAGGCCGAGGAGTCCACAAGAGGAGGCGACAGATGAGGAAGAACCACACCACTAAAATTTCGATTCACGCCGTGTGCCTGTTGGCGGCGCTGCTCGCGCTGCCTGCCGCGGCCGCGGCCCAGGCCGGCAGCGTCGCCGTCGGCGACGGGCCGGGGAGCGTCGCCTTCGACGGGACGAACGTCTGGGTGACGAACAGCGCCGACAACAACGTCATGAAGCTGACGACCGGCGGCGCGATCCTCGGCACCTACGCCGTCGGCGACGGCCCCGAGTCGGTGCTCGCCGCCGGGTCGCACATCTGGGTCGCCAACGGCAAGGGCAACAGCGTGACGAAGCTGTCGAGCGCCGGCGCGGTCATAGGCACCTACGCCGTCGGCCGTCGGCCGGTCGGCCTCGCCACCGACGGGGCTCACATCTACGTGGCCAACAACAAGAGTAATACCGTGACGAAGCTCTCCGCCGAGGGCACCGTGCTCGGGACCTTCCCCGTCGGCGACGGGCCGTTCGGGATCGCCTTCGACGGCACCTTCGTCTGGGTGTCGAACTTCTTCGACAGGAACGTGATGAAGCTGTCGAGCCTCGGCACGGTGCTCGGCACCTACGCGGTCGGCGACGGCGCGGCGGGCGTCGCCGCGGCGGGCGGCTCCGTCTGGGTGGTGAAGGGAGGCCGCCCCGCGCGCAACGGAGAGGGACAGGACGTCCCGTCCGAAAGCGACGCCGATTCGCCTTCGGCGGGCGTCCCCACTGCTGACTCTGATTCGCGCGACTCGCGCACGGACGGGGCGCAGCGGCTCGGAGTTTGGGGAAAGGAATCCTGTCATGACGAGGAAGATTTTGGCCGGGCTCATGTCGGCCATCGCCGTCGCCGTCGCCCTCGCGCCCGCCGGGGCCGGGGGCATGGCGGCCGCCTACGACGGTCGCCACCACGGGGAGCAAACGCCGGCCGCGAAGCGCGCCCGCCGCCCCTCGTCTCACAATCGCGCGCGCGCGGCCCGGCAACGTGTGAGGGCCGGCAGGAAGGCGAGCCACGCGGCCGCCGTCTACTCGTGCCCGATGCACCCGGACATCCGCGAGAAGGCCGCAGGCACCTGCCCGAAGTGCCTGATGAATCTGGAGCGCGAGACCGCGAAAGGCCGGCAGTGAAGTCTGCGCGCGGGAAACAGCCTGCCCGCCGGCCGTCGGTTCGGCGACGTGGCTCTGAAGAACCTTCGACGCGCTCGAAAGTTGCGCGCCGATGATTCCTGAGGGGGCCCGCCGAGAGGGCCGCGGGGGTTGTCGCACGGCGCGACGCGAGGCGGTCTGAGTAAGGAGAAGAGATGAGTAACGTACTGGCTATCGGGATGCTCGGGACGCAGGAGTTGTTAATCGTCCTTTGCCTCCTCCTTCTGATGTTCGGCAGCACGCGCCTCCCGCAACTTGCGAGAGGAATCGGCAAGAGCATCAGGGAGTTCAAGCAGGGGGCGGCCGGCCTGGACGAACCCGCCGGCTTGGCAGAGGCGGCGCGCCGGCAGCTCGATTGAGTCGCCGCGGCTGCGCCCCGGCGCGGGCCGACGGCCGCCGCCGTGACGTCGGCGCGTCGGGCGTGGGGCGGCGGGCCTGTCGCCTCCTCCCGTGATCGGCCGGGGTCGGGCTTTGTGGGGTTGTCAATCGTGTAAGGGTAGTCGGCGTCATGCGATCCATCATCGTCGGCACGGCCAGGCGCATCGATCACGGGAAGACGAGTCTGGTGCGGGCGCAGCTGGTCGCCGACTCGTTCCTCGAAGGCGCGCCGGTCGTCGCCGTGAGCGCGCGCACGGGCGCGGGCATCGCGGAATTGAAAGCGGCCTTGCGTGAACTCGCCGCGCGCGCGCCCGCGCAAATTTTCGGGTAGCGTTGCAAAAATTTTCGGCAGTGTTGCAAAAATTAGTTTCAACCGCGGAAGGTCACCGGCGACTCTTTCTCAGGCGGCAAGCTGAAAAAGCGAAGCGATGAACTTCGCCTGCCCTTGCGTATCAGTTACTGCCAACCTTTTGACCTGCCCCTTCCTCATCATGTTCATCGCTTCAATGCCTTCCAGAGTCCGCTCCGCAGTGTGAAATCTCTTGAAGCATTGCGAGGCTCGTACTTTCTTTTTGATAAAACGGTGATCCTGCTCGATCACGTTGTTCAGGTCCTTCACGCGCCTGAACCTACAATCTAATGGCACTATCTTTTCGCCCTGCGATGAGGTGAATGCTTCCGGGTAGGCGGCGTTCTTATCCACACTGATCGAGAACGGGAGGCGGCGGTGCTCAGCCCTCATCATCTTCTTAAATAACCGTTTCGCCGCGGAAACATCCCGTTTCACCGAGAGTATAAATTCGATCGTCTTTCCTTCTTTATCCACTGCGCGATAGAGATGTTTGCAGGCCTTTCCCACCTTAATGTAGGTCTCGTCCACACGATAAGACGTGCCGCTCATCTTCAAATGAGGTCGGATGCGCTTATTGATCTCTGGAGCGTATCTCTGAACCCAACGGAACACGGTCGAGTAATCCACCTCGAGCCCGCGCTCGCGCATCATCTCTTCGACATCTCGATAAGAAAGTTGGTAGCGGCAGTACCACCTGACGCAGAGCAGGATGACATCCGGCGCGTAGTGCCGCCACTTGAAGGTCGAGAAGCGGCTGGCGCTGGGGCCGCCCGCGACAGACCTCGCCTTCGTCTCGACCTCCTTGCTGGAGCGGCAGAACGGGACGGCGCGCTCGCGGAATCGGTATCTGGTCAGGAAGACATACGGCTTCGCCAAGAGGGTCGAGTACATGGACGACCAGTGTGAGGTGGACAAGACCTTCTACAACTTCTGCCGTAAACATCGCGGACTCAAAGGTGAGACGCCCGCGATGCGGCAAGGTCTGACCGACCACGTCTGGTCGGTGGCCGAGGTCTTGGGCTACCGCAGCGCCGTCCCGTGATGAATCCCCAACCTAACGAGGCCACTACCCCTTGTTCCCTGATGCCGCCCGCCGGCTGCCGCGAATAATGCCGCCCCGGCGTCACCCTCATACAAGTCAACCGATCAACGAATTATTCCCGCGGGGTTCGCCCGCAGCGGCGAACCGTTCACGGGCGCATCTCGTTGGGAGGGAGGTTAAGGCGGGCCGAGGCGCATTTGATGTACTGGGGCTTACAAAGAGAGTGGCCGTCAGAATTTTCGGAATAAATCTCCCCGGCCATGACTTGTACATACCGAATCCCTGACATGTAAACGCCGGCCCGCGTGGTGCCGGCCGGCTACTTCTATCAGCCTGCAAAGATTTAGGACTTTCTTTTGACCGAAAGGAGAATCGTTATGGCGGAGGTACTTGAGGCTCGGATTGACGGGCGGGACGAGAGCGGGTCGGCAGTCCGGGTAGACTGGGGGCGTGCGCTGATTGCGGGCTTGGTGGCGACGGTCGCCATCACCCTCTCGATGGCGCTCTTCGGGATGAACATCATGAAGAGCATGGGGGCGATGGTGATGGGGGCGGGGGCGAGTACCACGACGCAGTACGCCGTCGGCGGACTCATCCATCTGACGGT
>JAIVJM010000121.1 GCA_020199995.1 Acidobacteriota bacterium
TCCCGACCCCACCCGCGGCATGGACGTTGAAAAGCGAGACGCCGAGCCGGACGGCCTCGCGGCTGGCGGCGGCGACGGTGTTCGGGATGTCGTGGAATTTCAGATCGAGGAAGACGCGCGCGCCCGCCGCGACCAGCTCGCGCACGAATTGAGGCCCGGTCGAGGTGAAAAGTTGCGAGCCGATCTTGAACATCCCCGCTGCCCCGCGCAGCTCCTCGAACACGCGCCGCGCCTCGCGCGCCGATTCCACGTCGAGCGCGACGATCAGTTTCTCTCTGGCCGAAACGTCATTCACGGGCTGTGTCAAAGGCGGTCTCCTCTTGTGTGGAATAACTTTTCGGTCTGCTCAAGCGAACGGTGCGGCGTCAACCTCAGTTAGTGGCATACGGACTCAGGCGGCGGCCAGCTCTTCGGCGCGGCAGCCGACGGCTTCGTCGAGCGTGCGGAAGCCGTGGCGTTCGATGAGCGCGGCCAGTCCCTCGTTGATGTCGCGCACGACGCCCACGCCCTCGTAAACAAAGCCCGTGTAGAGCTGCACGAGCGACGCGCCGGCGCAGATTTTCTCCCACGCGTCCGCCGCGTTGAAGATGCCGCCGACGCCGACGATTTCGAGTGCGCCGTGTGTCAGTCGCCGGAGCGTGGCGACGAAGCGCGTCGAACGCTGGCGCAAGGGCGCGCCGCTCAAGCCGCCGACGCCGAAGGCTTCGACCTCTCGGCGCGGCGTGAGGAGGTCGGCGCGGCTCGTCGTCGTGTTCGTCGCGATGATGCCCCGCACGCCCGCGCGGAGCGCGACATCAACCAACATCTCCAGCTCGCCCTCGCTCAAATCAGGCGCGACCTTGACGAGCAGCGGGACGGGCTCGCGCCGAGCCGCCGCTGACAGCTCGCGGTTGCATTCCTGAAGCGCGCCGAGCAGCGACGCGAGCCGGTCGGCGCGCTGCAATTCGCGCAGCCCCGGAGTGTTCGGCGAGCTGACGTTGACGGTCAGATAGTCTGCGTGGGGGTGTACGACGCGGAAGCTCGCGAGATAGTCGCCGGTCGCGTCTTCGAGTTCGACGGCGCGGCTCTTGCCGATGTTGATGCCGACGACACAGAGGGGCCGCCCCCTTTCGAGCCGCCGCGCGAGGGCCGCCGCACCTTCGTTGTTGAAGCCCTGCCGGTTGACGAGCGCGCGGTCGAGCGGCAGGCGAAACAGGCGTGGCCGTGGGTTGCCCGGCTGCCTTTGGTGCGTCACCGTGCCGAGTTCGAGGAAGCCGAAGCCGAGCGCCGCCAGCTGGCGCGCCGCCACGCCGTTTTTGTCGAAGCCGGCGGCGAGCCCGACGGGGTTTTGGAAGCTCAAGCCGAAGCGCCGCAACTCGCCGAAGAGAGGTCGCTCGAAACGCCGGCGCGTCATGCGCCGCAAGGGCTCGGCACCGAGCGAGAGTGAGAGTGTGTGCAGAGCCATCTCGTGGGCCGTCTCCGGCGGGAGCTTGAAGAGCAGGGGGCGCAAGATCGAGCGATAGAGCATGAGCCGGGCCGGTCGTTCACACGCACACAGGTCTGCTTCGTGGGCTGCCCGGCGCGATCAAAGAAGGGGAGTCGAGCAAGAGCGCGGACGAGCGTAACAGAGCCGCCGAAAGCGTGTCAAAGAAACGAAGAAGTCTGAACGATGAAGGGAAGAGATGTTGACTTTCATTCATCGTTCATCGTTGCGGACTTCTTCGTTTGTCTTCCGTCCTGCCCCTACAATTGTGAGACGCGCCGCTCTAAGTCCGCGGTGATCTCGGCGGGCTCCGTGCCGGGCGAGTAGATAACGGGCTCGCCGAAATTAACGGTCACGCTGCCGGGCCGCGCGTAGCCGCGTCGTCCGCTCCGCTTCAGTTCGTAGAGCCCTTCAATCCGCACGGGCACGACGGGGATGCCGAGCTTCGACGCCAGAAGCCCCGTGCCGCCCATGAAGCGCTTCAGGCGTCCGTCGTCCGTCCGACGGCCTTCGGGAAAGACGAGCACGCTGTAGCCCCTGTCCACGGACGCGCCGGCGTAGGCGAAGCTGCGGCGGAAGCCGCTCTTCTGCGGCAGCGAGAAGGTGTTGAAGACCGAGACGACGAGGAAATATTGCGCGAGCCAGCGCCAGCGACGCAGGGCGGGCGTCCCCTCGGGCGCGCGTCGCCACCAGCGCAGCCGCTCGCCCTCCTGCGCAATCGAGAGGCTCCGGCGGTATCTGCCCGGAAGCGCCGAAAGGATCAGCGCGTGGTCGAAATAGGTGATGTGATTCGAGACGAACAGCACGGGGCCGCGCAAGCTCAGCAGATGCTCGTCGCCGCGCACCCTGACCCAGCACAGAAGGGAAGTGACGGGCAGGACGACCGCGTAATAGAAGGCGATGCGGAACCACGTCGAGGGGAAACGCTGAGCCCATTCGGGGTAAGGGTAGCATGCGGCGTTTCCCGACTCCGCGCCGCCGCCGCCGCCGCGGACGATCTCTTCGACTTCGCCGAGCGTCGTGGCGGCGGTAAAGCTGGCCTCGTCAATCTCGATCTGGTAACGGTCTTCAATGGCGCTGAGGAGTTCGACGCGCCCCAGCGAGTCGAGATTCAGGTCCGTCGCCAGCTTCGCCGAAGCATCGAGCGTCGCGGGCGAGTCGCCGCCGAAGCGCGTGGCAAGCGAGGGGATGAGAGAAGGGATGAGGGATGAAGGATGAGCGATGAATGAAGAGGCGGATGCTGCTCCTTCTTGATCCCTCGTCCCTCCGGCTTCATCCTGCACACTTTCTTCGTCCCTTATCCGTTCGATGATGTCGCGCTTGCGTACCTTCTGCGTGGCGGTGCGCGGGAAGTCGCTCTCGGGCCAGACGTGCCAGCGGCGGACTTGCTGGTGGCGCGCGAGGCTTCCGTTGGCGCGCTCGATTGCGTCGGCGGGGTCGGCCCCCGCGTCGCGCATGATGAGGACGGCGAGCGGCTCGGGGCCGCGTGCGCCTTCGACGCCGACGACAGCGCAAAGCTTGATCTCGGGCTGGCGGCTGAGAGTCGCCTCGATGTCTTCGGGGTGGATGTTGAGCCCGGCGGCGGTGACGATGACATCCTTCTGGCGGCCTTTGAAAAAGATGTTGCCTGCGGCGTCCATCTCGCCGAGGTCGCCAGTGCGCAGCCACCCCCCTTCGCCCGCGAAGGGCTCGACGCCACCCTTCCAGTAGCCGGGCGAGACGTTCGCGCCGCGCACGAGTATCTCCCCGTGCTCGTCGAGCCTCAACTCCTGACCGGGCAGGGTTTTCCCGACGGCTCCGCGCGCCGGCTTGAACGGGTGGTTGACGGTAATGAGCGAGGCCGTCTCCGTCATCCCGTAGCCTTGCAGCACCGCGAAGCCGAGCCGCCCCCAGAACGTCTCGGTCTCTTCCGAGAGCGAGGCGCCTCCCGAGACGAACGCCCAGAACTTCCAGCCGAAGCGACGGTGGACGCGTCTGAACAGCCACCAGCACTTGAGCGGGTGGGCGCCCGCCGCCCCTTGGAAGGCAAGCCGGAATGTCTCGGCGCTCCCGCGCGAAGCCTCTTGCCGCTCGACGTGCTCGCGCAGTGTGTCGAGCAGACGCGGGACGGTGACGACCACCGAGACGCGCCGCCGCCTGACGTTCTCGACGATCTCCGAGGGGTTCAGAGAGTCCTGAAAGAAGACCTCGCCGCCGAGGAGTTGCGGCACGAAGATGCCCATGAACTGCCCGAAGACGTGGCTCAAAGGCACAAGGCTGAGGAAGCGGAGCGGATGCACGAGCCGCTCCCAACGTATGTACTTCCTTATCTCCTCTTCGAGCGGCGCGAGGTTGGCGAGGAGGTTCGCGTGCGTCAGTACGACGCCGCGCGGCTCAGCCGTCGTCCCAGAAGTGTAGATAATCTCGATGATGTCGTCGCCGCCGATGCCTTCGTATGCGTATGGCTCCGACGAGTGCCGCGCTAACTCATCGTCCAACTCTTCGAGCGAAAGGGAAGCAGTCCCACTGGCCGTCGAGAGTGGAGGGACGACGCTCGGCGCGCTCCTTCTGGTCTCGGAGCTGACGAGCAGCATCCTTGCTTGCGTCTGCTCCTGTACGCGCACCACGAAGTCCGGCGCGCTCTCCACGTCGAGCGGCACGACGATCACGCCGCGCAGCGCGCAGCCGAAGAAGGCCGCCACCCACTCCGGCCCGTTCGCCGCCCAGAGCAGCACGCGCTCGCCCTTCCCCACGCCCCGCGCTTCGAGTTCCCGCGCGAACCTGTAGGCCGTCTCCGCCACGCGCGCATAAGACCAGCGCGCGAGCCGCAGTCCCCGCCGGTGCGAGAACGCTGTCTCCGTGCCCCGCTTCAAGTAATCATCAAGATAGCTGTTGATTGAAGAACGCATCATCGTCAACTTGGATTTGCAACTCGCCTGCCACGTTGTCGCGGGTGTGCCCGCGCCTCGCCCACACTACATTCTACAAGCCGGGGCAAGCCGCCTTTGTGTGTCAGTTTATAAAGTGCCGCAACCATTTTCCGCCAACTGCAAAGTGTTTGTTTCACATCGGCCTGCCGCGAGATCAAGAGTCTTCCCTCAGTCTAACCCCCTGTGCTAGTATCCGCGCTGATGGATTTCGTCGAAAAAGCTCGGATCATGGACGGGATGCGGATCAACCGCGCGCTGGCGAGGCTGGCGTCGGAGATCGTCGAGGAGAACCACGGGGCGGGGCATTTGTATCTGATCGGCATCCAGCGGCGGGGCGTCCCTCTGGCGAACCGGCTCCGGTTGTGAACCGCACGGAGTTACCCGTTGACGTGGACGGGCGCAATGTCCTTTTGATTGACGACGTGCTCTACACAGGGAGGACGATTCGCGCCGCGCTCGACCAGTTGATTGACTTCGGCAGGCCACGGAGAGTCCAGCTCGCCGTCCTCGTTGATCGCGGCAAGGAGCATCGCGAGCTTCCCATCCAGGCGGACTTCGTCGGCAAGTTCGTGCCGACCAAGAAGAGCGAGATCATCAAGGTGATGCTCGACGACATAGATGGCGAAGAGGGAGTCGCGATAGTCGAACGGCCACCGGGCGTGGCGGACGGAGCATGACGGCGGCCAGCGTTGGCCGCTTTTTTTTTGCGGGAGTGATGGGCGGAGTCAGGGAATGAAAACTGAACTGACACGAAAGCATCTGCTCGGCATCCGCGGCCTCTCGGCGGAGGAGATCACGCACATCCTCGACACGGCGGAGTCGTTCAGGGAAATCTCCGCGCGCGAGATCAAGAAAGTGCCGACGCTGCGCGGGCGCACCGTCATCAACCTCTTCTTCGAGCCCTCGACGCGCACCCGCACCTCCTTCGAGATCGCCGGCAAGCGACTCTCGGCGGATGTCATCAACATCAACTCTTCGTCGTCGAGCGTCTCCAAGGGCGAAACGCTCTTAGACACGGCGCGCAACCTCGAAGCGATGGGCCCTGACCTGATCGTCATCCGTCACCCCTCGTCGGGCGCGCCGCACCAACTGGCGCGCATCTGCCGCGCAGGCGTGGTCAACGCGGGCGACGGCGCGCACGAGCATCCGACGCAGGCGCTCCTCGACGCGCTCACCATCAGGCAGCGCAAGGGCAGCCTCGAAGGCCTGAGGGTCGCCATCCTCGGCGACATTCTTCATTCGCGTGTGGCGCGCTCGAACGCGCACCTGCTGACGACGATGGGCGCGAGCGTGGCCCTCGCGGGGCCGGGGACGCTCGCGCCGCCCGGTTTTGCCTCGCTGGTTGAGGGCGGCACGAGCTTGCGCGTCGAGCGGCGCGTCGAAGACGCGCTCGAAGGAGCGGACGTGGTGATGGTTCTACGCATCCAGCGCGAGCGGCAGGGCTCTGCCTTCCTGCCTTCGATGCGCGAGTACGCCGTCCACTACGGACTCGACGTCAAGCGTCTCTCCTTAGCCGCGCCCGACGCCATCGTCATGCATCCGGGGCCGATGAACCGCGGCATCGAAATCTCTTCCGAGGTGGCCGACGGCGCGAGTTCGCTGATCCTCGATCAGGTCGCCAACGGCCTCGCCGTCCGCATGGCGGTACTCTACCTGCTCGGCGGCGGGCTGGGGACGATGGCCGCGCCCAATACGACGGCGGCATTGAAGATTGATGCGGTGACTTCAGCCGAGACTCCGGCGGAGTCTCCGCTGGAGTCTCACAAGGCTGCCGCGAACGCCGTCCACTCGGACATCTCGAAATGAGACGCCCCACGAATCCGCACGCGCCATGCCGGGAGCGCGGGCATCACTCGAACGCTAATTCAAAAATGAGACTGCTCATCGCCAACGGGTACTTGATCGATCCGACGCAGGGGATCAACGGCGGCAGGGACGTGTTCATCGAAGACGGTCGCGTGGCCGCGCTGCTCGCGCGCGGCGAGGCGAGGCCGGAGGGCGCTGAGGTCTTCGACGCCACCGGGCTCGTCGTCGCGCCCGGCTTCATAGACCTGCACGTGCACCTGCGCGAGCCGGGACAGGAGTACAAGGAGACCATCGCTTCGGGAGCGGCGGCGGGAGCGGCGGGCGGCTGGACGAGTCTCTGCGCGATGCCGAACACCGACCCCGTCAACGATAACCCCGCAGTGACGAGCTTCATCCTCGAACAGGCGCAAGGAGCGGGGCACGCCAACGTCTTCCCCGTCGGCGCGATCACGAAGGGCTCGAAGGGCGAAGAGCTGGCCGAGATGGGCGAGATGAAACGCGCCGGGATCGTCGCCGTCACCGACGACGGGCGGAGCGTGCCTTCGACGGGACTGATGCGGCGCGCTCTCGAGTACGCGCGCGGCTTTGATCTGACGGTGATGGATCACTGCGAAGACCTTTCGCTTTCGGCGGGCGGGGCGATGCATGAGGGCGAGTGGTCTCTGCGCCTCGGCTTGCGCGGAGCGCCGGCGCTGGCGGAAGAGTCCGACGTGATGCGCGACTGCGCGCTCGCGGAGCTGACGGGCGCGCGCGTCCACCTCGCGCACGTCTCGACGCGCGGGGCCGTCGAAGCCGTCCGCCGCGCCAAGGAACGCGGCCTCGAAGTCACGTGCGAGGTCGCGCCGCACCACTTCACTCTGGCGGATGAGGCGGTCGAAGGCTTCGACACGAACACCACGGGCGCGGGAGTCTGCGCCGCGGCGCATGGGGCGACGTGACGATACTCGACCCCGACCTGCGCTGGACGTTCGACGCTTCGCGCTCGAAATCGAAGAGCCGCAACACCCCCTTCGACGGCTGGACGATGCAGGGCGCGGCGGTCGCCACCATCGTGGCGGGCCGCGTCGTCTATCGCAAAGAGGAGCGGTTAGCGGTTAGCGATTAGCTGTTAGCATAAAGCCGGTCAATTGTTTTCAATCTTGAAGGTGAATACTTATCGGCTATCTTGAAGGTGGCTGATGACAGCTAACCGCTGACGGCTAACAGCTAAGCGCTAACCGCTAATAGACGAAGAGGCCCGGCACGCTCTCCCCTTCGCGCCGGGCCTCTTCCGTTGCGGTCGCTCGCTTACGTCTTGACAGGAACGACCGAACTCGTTTGATTTTGTAGGAAACCCGCCCGCGCTCTCCCCTTCGCTTGCGGGCTTCCTCCTTACCGACAACCGTCCGGTTGCCGATCCTTTAAAAACTTTAGCGGGCAGCCGGGAGCGACACGCTGCGGTTTAAAATCACGCCGAACTCGGTGCCGGATTTTACGTCGGCCTCCTGCTCTTTCTCGTAAACCCTCGCGCCGGTTCCGAGCGCGCCGCCGAGGATCGCGCCGATGGCCGCGCCCTTGCCGCCGCCCGCAATCGCGCCGATCAGTGCGCCACCCGCCGCGCCGCCGCCGACGAAGATCGCGTTGCGCTTATCGTTCTTGCGGCCCTCGACAGTACCCTCGTTGTCGGCGTTAGTGTCGTCGGCTTGCAGGCTCGACAAAGAGCCGTTGATCGGGGTGCTCCTGCCGTTTGGCAACTCGACCGAATTGAAGCTCACGGAGATGCTGCCCGGCTTGCGCCGCTGCGCGCGGCTCACGGACGAGACGCGTCCCCAGACCTTGCTCCCCACCGGAATTACTTCAGTCCCGCCCGACGCGTAGACCGGCTCGGTCACGTTCGCCGAGAAGCGGTCGCCGACGCGTGCGCTCTTGGAGCTGAGCTGCTCGTTAATGCGGACGCGGATGACCGTGTTGGACGCGACCGTGTAGTAAACAGGAGCCGGGATCGTGGCCCTCCGCGTGACGGGCGCTCTGCGCCTGACGGGGCGGCGACGGCGCTGCGCGAAGGTCGGGACAACAGTCCCTAAAATAATTGCGAACAGAATGACGAGGCTGGTGGCGCGTTGCATGTGCTTGCTGGTGTAGCTGTTCATCTCTTCTCATCCCTCCTACGGGTAAACGGTGTCGTCGTGCATCAAAGGCCTCGGCCCACGTCACGACGTCTCCGTCGCCGGATACTTTGGCAATGGCCGTGCCACAAGATGCGTTCGTTGTGAAAAGCGAGTGTAGGCGTGTGTTTAGCTGATTTTCGCCGAGAATGCCAGCGCCCGACAGGGCCCTCAGTCTCGACGAAGTGCGCGAAAGATAACGCGCCCTGCACTATTTGGTGTGAGTCTCGTCGAACGCTGGCCGATACAGTAGTGGCCGGCGACTGGATGCTTGAGGCTTGTTCCGGGCGAATCAACGATCTCCATCCTGCGGCCTCTAGTCTCCGGCCTCAGGCTTGGTGTAAGCTTGAATCAAACATCAAGGGAGTTCACAACCGGGCGGGCGACGACCGGCGGACGGGCGTCCGGGCCGGCTTTATTGTCAAAGCGGAGCGGGAAGTTCCCGGCTCTCCACTAACCCCGAATAGAGGAGTGTTGAATCATGAGTACAGCAGCACCGACGCAGGACGCGACATCGCTGCCGCGGATCAACGACCCGGCCCCCGACTTTGAAGCCAAGTCAACGCAGGGGCCGCTCAAACTCTCGGACTTCAAAGGCAAGTGGGTGGTGCTCTTTTCGCACCCGGCGGACTTCACTCCGGTCTGCACAAGTACGGCCTCATCCACCCGTCGGCCTCCGAGACCGCCACCGTCCGCGCCGTCTTCATGATCGACCCCAATCAGAAGGTGCGCGCGCTCATCTACTACCCGATGACGTGCGGGCGCAACATTGACGAAGTCCTGCGCGCCCTCGACGCGATGCAGACGGCGGACGACAACGCCTGCGCGACGCCCGCCAACTGGCAGAAGGGCGACAAGGTGGTCGTGCCCCCGCCGCAGACGCAGGACGATGCCGAGAAGCGCATGCAGTCGGATTACGAAGTCACCGATTGGTACTTCTCGAAGAGAACTCTCTAAGTGTGCAGCCCCCGCCGTCTACGTCTTTGCGAGAGAATTAAATTTCACGCGGAAGGCGCTAAGACGCGGAGGAAGAAATCGCTTCAATGCAGAGGCCTCCGACACAGGTCAAAGACGGCGCGGGTCCGGACGCGGGCGTGCTGGCGCACATCGGCGGCACGCCGCTCCTCGGCTTCCCGCGCCTCGCCCGCGAGCTGCCCGCGGGCGTCCGCGTCTACGCGAAGGCCGAGCACCTCAACCCCGGCGGCTCGGTCAAAGACCGCGCGGCCCTCTCGATGATTCTCGACGGCGAGCGCACAGGCCGCCTCACGCCGGACAGGACCATCCTCGACGCGACGAGCGGTAACACCGGCATCGCTTATGCCTTGATCGGCGCGGCGCGCGGCTACCGTGTGGCGCTCTGCCTGCCGGGCAACGCGAGCTTCGAGCGTAAGCGCATCCTGCAAATCTACGGCGCGGAGTTAATCGAGACCGGCCCGCGCGAGGGCGCGGACGGCGCGCAGGCGCACGCGCGGCGTCTGGCCGCGGAAGAGCCTGAGAGATATTTCCACGCGAACCAGTATGACAACGACGCCAACTGGCGCGCGCACTACGAGGGCACGGGCGTCGAAATCTGGGAGCAGACAGCAGGGCGCGTCACACACTTCCTCGCGGGCGTCGGGACTTCGGGGACGTTCACGGGGACGGTGCGCCGCCTGCGTGAGCTGAACCCGCGGCTGCGCGCAGTCCTCATGCAGCCCGCCTCGCCGATGCACGGGCTCGAAGGCATGCGCCACGTCGAGACCTCAATCGTGCCGGGAATCTACGACGCGGCGCTCGCGGACGAAGTCGTGACGGTCTCGACCGAGGACGCGCAGGCGATGGCGCGTCGGCTCTCGCGCGAAGAAGGCTTGCTGGTCGGCGTCAGTTCGGGCGCGAACCTGCTCGCCGCGCTGCGTTACGCGCATGGCCTTCCGCCGGACTCCACAGTTGTGACGGTCTTGTGCGACGGGGGCGGCAGATACCTGAGCGAAGAGTTCTGGGATGGGCACTGAATGATAAACTTGAGCGCCGGGAGCATTGAAGAGATGAGGCGGCATGCGGAGCGCGAGTACCCGCACGAGTGCTGCGGGCTGCTCATCGGTCGTATCGGGGATGAGGGCCGGACGCGCGAGGTCGCCGAGACCTACCCGGTGGAAAATTCTTTCGTCGAAGGCGAGCGCCACCATCGAATGGCAATCCCGCCGCTCGAATACGCGCGCGCGGAGAGGCGCTACGGCAGTCGGCAGCTCGGGGTCGTCGGCAACTATCATTCACACCCCGACCACCCGGCGGAGCCCTCGCGCTTCGATCTTGAGCACCTCGCTCCGTGGACGACGATGTCTTACGTCATCCTTTCGGTGCGCGCGGGAAAAGTCGAAGACCTCCGCTCATGGGAGTTGGAGGCTGACCGCTCTCGTTTTACCGAGGAGGAGATGGTGCGGAAGGAGGATTAATGAAAAGAGCTATCCGTTCTAACCTGCTTCACACATTGCCGTGCGTCTTTGCCGGGCTCCTCCTGACTTTCGCCGCCGGGCTCACGACGCGCGCGCAGGAGCCGGAGCCGCAAGCGACGGTCGAGACTCCGGCGTCTCCGACGGGCAAGTTCGACGAGTATGGCAAGATCGGTCACTGCGACTTGAGTGCGCGGCTCGACAACTTCGCCATCACTTTGCAGAACCAGCCGAACACAAAAGGATATTTGATGATCTACCTCGGCGAAAAAGATTTGCCCGCGCGGAGGCCGGGCATCCTTGCACGCGCCGCCGACTATCTCGTCAACTCGCGAGGGGTGGACCCGGATCGCTTGCAGGTGGTCAGCGCAGGCTACCGCAAGGAGCAGACGACCGAGCTGTGGTTGGTGGCCGAAGGCGACGACGCCCCGACGCCAACCGACACGATTGAAGTCTCAAGAGTGCCGGGCACGGCATACCAGTGGGATGAGAGGGGCTTCGACGTTGAGCTGAACCCCGACCCCGAGCCCGACGAGACGCAAGTCAGCGAGAACGAGGATGACGACTCTTCGAGTGAGGGGGAAGAG
>JAIVJM010000182.1 GCA_020199995.1 Acidobacteriota bacterium
GATCCGCGACCTGGGGCGAGGGTTCCGGCAGATGGTGATAGAGAAAGTCGCAGAGGCGTTCGCACAGTGGTCGATGTGCGCTCAGCAAAGCGGGATAAAAGAGCTGGTGGGCTTTGCCGACGGGTTAAAGAAGGATCGCGCTGCGGTGGTCGAAGCACTCCGCTCGGAGTGGAGTAATGGGCAAACCGAAGGACAGATCAATCGCTTGAAATACTTGAAGCGTCAGATGTACGGGCGTGCGAAGTTCGATCTGCTCAAAGCGAGAGTCTTACATGCGGCTTAGATCGTAGAGGGCCTCGCGACTAAGTGGGAGTGTCTTGACGATTTGGTTTTTGCACCAAAAGTGCGGAAGAACCACTAAACGGGGGTAGATTCAAGTCGAATGACTTCGAGGCGTGACAACTCGCGTTGGCTCATGGGTAGAATGTCGCTCACTTTCTCTGCCCTTTTCGTGCTGAAGATACGGAATCAGTAGCACGAAAGGTGACATTTCAACTTGGGAGAAAGGTGACATTACTACTTGGGGCTAACACAATTGTGGTCAAAAGAAAAGGGCCGCTAGGGTAAGCAGCCCCGCACCAGTCAGGCGAGAGGTTAAGAGGCTACTCCTCTTTTCTCCGCTGACCAAGCTCCCACTCACAACTCATGCGGACGTCATGAGGCCGCATGGAGTGTCCTTACCCTCACAACGCTCTTGTCAGCCGCACGGCTTTAGTGATAAATTGCGGCCTCGCTCAGGCCCCGACAGCTCTTGCGATCTTGTAACCCTTTCCTATTTGCCGGGCCCGCACTCGGCGCATAACTCACGAACCTCCGAGGAATACCATGAATCCGACACGGCCTTGCCCTCGCTGCGGTCGCCAGAATGCCGGCACAATCTCTTTCTGCCCCTCCTGCGGTGAGAATCTCTCCGCACCCATCAAGAGGCACGGCTGGAAGCTGCTCTTCGGCGCGTTCGCCGTAATCGTGGGTGTGCTGTGGGCCTCGGCCATCTACACGCAGACGGGGCGACAAGCGCCTCCACCCCAGCCGCCCCTCCAGGCATTCGCCGGCTCGAACCAGTCTGCGGCCCCACCTCCCGGGCAGGCCGGGCTGACGGCTGCCGACCACCTCTCGGAGGCGCGGCGCGCGCTCGCCGACGGATACAGGCCGAACAAGGACCCGAAGAAGGCGTCGTGGGGGCTGGCTTCCAAGCCCCCCACTGCTCAAGTCGGGCCGTCGCCGGAGATTGCCGAAGCCGGCGAGGCAGACGATGATGAGTTGAACCCGCCGGCATCAACCCCTGCCAAGTCCTCCGCGCTCCCCGCTTCGTCAGCATCGAGGCAGCCCGCGCGCGAGGTAACCAATAACAGCATCCAGTCACCCGCCCGTTCCGGCGGTTCCTCTTCGGACGACTACTACACGAACGTAGAAGGGAAGCAGGTGCACAGACCGACCTTCAGCGACAGCGTTCCAGCGGGGGCGTCGGCGCGGTGCCGCGACGGCTCCTACAGCTTCAGCCGGAACAGGCGGGGGACGTGCTCTCACCACGGTGGCGTGGCGAGTTGGCTGTGATGACGCGGGCGTGATCGACCGACGGCGACTGCTGGAGTTGCAATGACTGATGAGAAGAGCAGCGGCGAAGTAACCGAGTACCACGTCGTCTACGTGGACACGCCGGCGCCGCGCTGGGAAGTCCGGTGGGGGAAGAGGCGCATGGGCTATCAGGCGTGGGACAAGCGCGTTGCCCTAAGCGCCGCCACCGAGATGGCGAAAGCAGATCGGCCCAGCAAGGTCGTCATCCACGGACGCAAGACCGGCGAGGCCGAGAAGGAGATAGACTTCGACGCTTCCGCCCCGAAACGCAGCAAGGGGGTTCAGCGCAAGGCGGGTTAGGCGGACGCGTCGAGCGTCCGCACTCCGAAACTTACTCACAATTAAGGAGACCCTCCTATGAAATTACGCCGCTTCACCATTTCATTCCTCGCACTCGGACTGCTCCTCCTGGCACTCCCAACAGGCGCGCAGGAACAGCTCCCCGCCTGCATCGCCTCGATCAGAACTTTTGCCGACTGCCCTGACGAGGGCTGCGGCGGCGGCGGGGACGGCCCGCTCAACCGTATGAAGAACCGCACGACGCAGCCCGCCGACCCCGAGGAGCGGACGCTCGGCTTCATTCGCGGCCTGCGCCAGCCGACGCAATGGACGACGGGGCAGGAC
>JAIVJM010000290.1:0-4695 GCA_020199995.1 Acidobacteriota bacterium
GCGAGCAGTTCAACCAGCCGTCGAACGTGCCGATGACGGTGTTCGCGCCGCGCCCGCCTGCCTCAATCGCGTCCTCGCCCATCCATTCGTCGCAGACGCGTGTGCAGCGTTTACAGAGGATGCAACGCTGCGGGTCGTTAGCGACGATGGGCGAGAGAAATTTTTCGGGATAAAAATTTTTCTTCTCCTGAAAGCGTTCTTCCAGGCCGCCCCAGTCGAAGACCATCTCTTGCAACTCGCACTCGCCGCCGCGATCACAGACGGGGCAATCGAGCGGGTGATTGGCGAGCAAAAATTCGACCATCCCGCGCTGCGCCTTCTCGATCTCTTCGCTCTCGGTCGTCACCGCCATGCCGTCCGTGCAGGTGATTGTGCATGAGGTTTGCAGTTTCGGCATTTTCTCGATGCGCACGAGGCACATCCGGCAAGAGGCTTGCAGGGCGAGGTCTGCGTAATAACAGAAAGAGGGAACGGCGTGCCCCTTCTCGCGACACACGTCAATGAGCCGCGCGCCTTTCTCCACCTCGTAGAGGTTGCCGTTGATCGTAACTTTGATTTGCTCTGCTGGCATGTGCTAAACCTGTTATCGGAAAAACTTTAAGCCATCGTCGGCAACGCTTCAGTCTTTACGAGCGGCGTGAGATGACGGCGGAAATCTTCGGGAAACTTTTTGATGGCCGACTGGATCGGCCAAGAGGCCGCGTCGCCGAGCGGGCAGAACGACTTGCCTTCGATGTTGTCGCACAAATCAAGGAGCAACTGCGCGTCGTCCGCTTTGCCTTCGCCGCGCGCGATGCGTTTGAAGACTTTGACGAGCCAGTCCGTGCCTTCGCGGCAGGGCGTACACCAGCCGCAGGATTCGTGTTTGTAAAACTCTGTCAGATTCTTTGTTGACTCGAAGATGTCAACCGTGTCGTCCATCACGATAAAGCCGCCGGAGCCGACCGACGAGCCGGCGGCGACGAGTCCTTCATAGTCCATCTTCACGCTTTTGCCTTCGATGTCGGACGCGGGCATGATATAGACGCTCGAACCGCCCGGTATCACGGCTTTGAGCTTGCGTCCGTTCGAGATGCCCTGACAATCTTCCATGATGAACTTTTCCATATCGGAATAGCCCATCGGCAACTCATAGACGCCGGGACGATTCACATGCCCACTAACAGACCAGACTTTCGTGCCGCCGCTTTTCTCCGTCCCCAACTTCTGATAAGCCTCGCCGCCCATCTTGATGATGTCGGGCACGGCGGTCAGCGTCTCTACGTTGTTGACGACCGTCGGGCAGCCGTAGAGGCCGGCGACCGCCGGGAAGGGCGGCTTCATACGCGGATGTCCGCGCAGGCCCTCGAGCGAATTTAGAAGCGCCGTCTCTTCGCCGCAGATGTAAGCGCCCGCGCCCGTGTGCGTGTAGACCTCGCAGTTGAAGTCCGCGCCCAAAATCTTCTCGCCGACCAGGCCGGCGGTTCGCGCTTCTTCTATCGCGCGATCCATGATCTCGATCAGATAGCGATACTCGCCGCGCGTGTAAATGTAGGCCGCTTTCGAGCCGAGCGCGTAGGCGGCTATGAGCATGCCCTCGATGAGCATGTGCGGGTCGCGCTCCATGAGGTACCGGTCCTTGAACGTGCCCGGCTCCGACTCGTCTGCGTTGCAGACGACATACTTCGGTTTCGGCGAATCCTTCGGGACGAAACTCCATTTCATACCTGTCGGGAAACCCGCGCCGCCGCGCCCGCGCAACGCCGACTTCTTCACCTCGCCGATCACTTCATCGGGCGACATACCGCCGAGCACCTTACGCAGGGCTTCATAGCCGCCGTGTCTTTGATAAGTTTCGAGCGACTGTGAATTTTCCAGTCCGACGCGAGCAAGCTGTAGCGGTTCACATCCGATTGCGCCAATAAACATATTCTTTAGAAGGGACAAAATATTGAGCTTAAAATTGCGACCAATTAACGCACGCCGTTTGAGAGTTGACCACCGCGACACTTCTCGATCAATTTGTCTACCTTCTCCGTCGTCAGGTTCTCATGGTAGTCAAAACCGATCTGCATCATGGGGGCTGTGCCGCAAGAGCCGAGACATTCGACTTCGGAGAGCGAGAATTGCCCGTCGGCGCTCGTCTCGCCCGGCTTGATGCCGAGACGGGTCGCGCAGTGTTCCGTGATCCGTCCGGCCCCGACAATTTTGCACGAGAGCGTGCGGCAAATTTGCAGGTGATACTTGCCGACCGGCTCTGTATTGATCATCGAGTAGAACGTTGCCACTTCCCAGATGTCCGTAACGCGTACGCCCAGGCGATCAGCGAGATATGCTACGCCGGGCTTATCCAGATAACCGCGCTCGCGCTGAACGATGAACATCAAAGGCAGTATAGCCGAACGCTTTACAGGATACTTCGCTAAATGCGCGTCAATCTCCGCCTCGACCGCCTTTGAAAACGTCGCGATCTCATCCGGCACAGGCGCTTCCTGCGGCAAAGGATTATTAGGTGTGAACTGTTCACTCATAAAAGCTGTCAGTTGTCAGTTGTCAGTTGTCAGTTGTTCAAATCCGTCTTTAGCAACTTATGTGATAGTCACAGGCAACGGACAACTGACCACGGACAAGTGACGTTCTACCTGTCAATTTCGCCGAGCACAATGTCAATCGAACCGATGATGGCGACCACATCTGCGACCATCTCGCCTTCGGCCATGTGGGGCAGGGCAGCGAGATTGATGAACGAGGGGCCGCGAAAATGCACGCGTGCAGGCTTCGGCCCACCGTCCGATTTCACGTAGCAGCCGAGTTCGCCCTTCGAGCCTTCGATTGCGTGGTAGATTTCGCCTGCCGGGACGTTGAAGCCTTCGGCCACGATCAAAAAGTGGTGAATAAGCGCGTCCATGTGCGTCTTCATCGCCTCGCGGTCAGGCAGGACTACTTTCGGCGCGTCCGCCTTCACCGGCCCCGGTTTCAAGCGAGACAATGCCTGACGCACGATCTTCCAAGACTCGCGCAGTTCGCGCATGCGCACGACGTAGCGACCCCACACGTCGCAACTTTGTTCGACGGGCACGTCGAAATCGTAAGTCTCATAACCCGTGTATGGATTAGCGCGGCGGATGTCGAGCGCGACGCCGCTGCCGCGTAAGCTGGGGCCGGTCAAACCGAGGTCAATCGCGTCGTCCGCCGTGACGATGCCGACGCCCTGCGTGCGCTTCTGAAAAATCCTATTGCCCGACAGAAGCGTCTCGAATTCATCAACAGCGTGAGGAAATTTTTCCACAAACTGCTGGGTGCGACGCTCGAAACCGGCGGGCAAGTCCATCATCAATCCACCGATGCGGAAGTAAGAAGGTGTTAGGCGACCGCCCGATGCTGCCTCGATCAGGTTCAGGATTTTCTCGCGCTCGCGGAAGGCGTAGAAGAAAACGGTCATCGCTCCGATGTCGAGCGCGTGTGTCCCCAACCAGACCATATGCGAGGCGATGCGCTGCAACTCGCACATCAGCACACGGATCACCTGCGCGCGTTCGGGGATTTCCAGTCCGAGCAGTTTCTCCACCGCCATCACATAGCAGAGATTGTTGCCGAGCGGATTCAGATAATCCATCCGGTCTGTGATGACGATCCCTTGCTGGTATTTCTTATACTCGAACAGCTTCTCCATACCCGTATGGAGATAGCCGATGTCGGGCGTGCATTTAACGATCATCTCGCCGTCAAGGACGAGTTCGAGACGCAAAACGCCGTGCGTCGAAGGGTGCTGCGGCCCCATCGAGATCGTCATCTGCGTGTCGAGCGGTTGATCGACGACCTCAAATTGCGGTGGCAAGTTTGTAAGGGGGACACTCATCACTTAGCTCAGGCTGTACGGCTCATAGCCGCGCAACGGAAAGTCTTTGCGGAGCGCGTGGCCTTGCCAGTCGTCGGGCAGGAGAATGCGCCGCAGATCGGGATGGCCGTCGAAAATGATGCCGAACATGTCGAAGGTTTCGCGCTCGTGCCAGTTGGCGGTGCGCCAGATTTTCGTCACGGTCGGAACATGTAAATCTTCTTCGCTCAAGACCACCTTGAGGCGGAGGCGATGAAATTTAGTCGTGGAAAAAAGATGATAGTTGACTTCAAATCGCGGGTCTTCCTCCGGCCCGCGATCAACGCCGCAGATGTCCGCCAGCAAGTTAAACTCAAAATTCGGCGTCCGCTTGAGATAGTCACACAACTCGACGAGCGAAGCGCGCGGCACGATGATCGTGATCTCGCCAAACGCCTGAATCACTTCCACCAACGCATCGCCATGCGATTGTTGCAATGCATCAATCAGCTTCGAGCCAACTTGGTCTTTTGCCGGTTCGCTCGCCACCTGTTCGGCAATAATCTGCTCGCGCTCGATATCTTTTGACATAAGTTTATGACGATCTGCGGCGCTCGTGACGCGAGGGAATCGTATAGGGGCGTGAAACCTCTCCGCCGGCTTTTTGCGCCGCCGCTTCGTTGAGCGCGGAGATACCGGAACCGGGCAGTGTCCCCGGCGGGACGGCCTCGCGCGCCTGCTCGGTGGGAATGTCGCGCCGGTCGCGCAGAGATTCTTTCATCACCTTGTCCTGCAACATCATCACGGCGTTGATGAGCATTTCGGGACGCGGCGGGCAGCCCGGAATGTACACATCCACCGGCACGATCTTGTCCACGCCCTGCACGATGGCGTAATTG
>JAIVJM010000290.1:4769-7442 GCA_020199995.1 Acidobacteriota bacterium
GAGGTCGTTGCGCGAACTCGTCGCGTTCATCATTTCGATGGCGCAGCAGGCGAGGCCGAAGGTCGCCGGCCAGAGGCTGGACTTACGTGCCCAGTTGACGAGTGCATCAAGCTTCGTCGTCAATACTTCCGGCAGGGCTTCCGCGATTATATTATCGAGACCCATAAAAAAACTCCTGAACCTCTCAGGCTGCGGCGCGATGCTCCAGTTCAGCCCTGCGTCCTTCCTTCAGAGCCAGAGCACGCGCTTCGGCTTCCGCCTCAGTCCGCGCTCGCTCGTTCCAGTCAAACAAACCCTTCTTTAACACGTACACATAACCGACCAACAGCAACACGACGAACAACATCATCTCGACGTAGATCAAGTTACGCATCTCTGGCCCCAGCGCCGCGAGCGACTTGAAGACCACAGCCCAGGGCATCAGGAAGATCAACTCGATGTCGAAGAGAATGAAGATCATCGCGATCAGATAGAACTTGACCGAGAAGCGTTCGCGCGCCGACCCGACAGGGTCTTTGCCGCACTCGTAAGGCATCAGCTTCGTGCGCGTCTGTTTGCGCTGCCCGACGAGTTGAGACAGCAGAATGTTGCCGCCCGCGAAGCCCCCCGCGACGAGGAACATCAGCAGGATGGGCAGGTAATCTATCAAGTCGAAATTACGCACACTGGCCTCCCGTCAGCTTAGGCTGAGAAGAGCGTAAAGCTGCTCGTAAGCGAGATTGAGAATGATGGCACAAAGTCATGTTAGTGCAAGGTCTAAATGGTGTCAAGCAAGAGGAAGCGCGGCGCAAAAGCCCGGTTTGTAGGGAGATTGACCCTTATTGAAGGGCTATGTTACTGTTCCACCGGACTACTACCATCGGCAATTCTTAAGGTTACTTTCACCCTCTACGCGAAAGCAACTTTCCTGTAATCGTTGTGATCACCGGCTTCAACACTGACATTGAATTTAACGGCGTGGTATACCACGTCCAGACGGAAGATAAATGACTCGACACGCCATTGATCCTGTCGCTCGTCTATGTCGGCGGCGCGATTCTGGCGAGCAAGCGTTCGCACTATTATGACCTGCTCAATGCGGGCTTCGACCCGCTCGTCCTCGCCGAACGACTCCAACGCCAGCACAAGCTCATCTGTGCCGCTGTTAAAGCCGGACGGATTGAAGACCTCAAACGCCTGACCCAACGCGACGCTGATGTACAGAGTACGTCGCCCCCACCACCAGTCGTCGCTGAAGTTAAACCGATAAAGCCGAAAATCTCTAAGACTGTTGCTGAGTCGAGCGCGCCTAAAATCAAAAAACCTACGCCCGACCCGAACATACTCGCTCTGGATGATGAGAAAGCTTTTCATGCGGGCGAAGAGGTGACGATCCGCATTCGCGTCAGTCGCGGCGGGGGCGAGGTTCGCAGCGCGGCGGCGGACGTGCCCGTGACGGTTAAAGTTCTCGGCTCGGAGTTTCGCCCGCTTATTTTAACCACCCGCTCTGACAGTGACGGTGTAGCGACGATTCGTGCATGGCTGCCGCGCTTCACCAAAGGGCGTGCCGCTGTGCTCGTGCGCGCAGCCCTTGACGGCTTCTCTGCCGAACTGCGCCGCGTCATTCACAAACCTTAGCAGAGGAATTTATTTGCGCGTTCAAGTCAACGGGGAGATACGCGAGTTGCCGGAAAAACTCACGCTCGCCGATCTCGTCCGCCGGCTTTCACTCCCACCTGAGCGGCTAGCCATCGAACTCAACCGCGAGGTCGTGCGACGCGCCGGGTGGCCGGAGACGGAGTTGTGCGAAGGCGATCAAGTGGAAATCGTCCACTTTGTCGGGGGCGGAAGCGGCCTCGCTCCCGCCGGAGAATAAAGATCGGGAGGCGGACGGTTTTGAGAACCCTTTCACTTCGGTTGTCGTATAATGACTTTAGCTGGCGCTCGTCTTGATGCGGCGACTAAAGTAGTGTTCGTTCAGCATCGCTTGAAAACGAGTCGCACAGGCGTCAAACGTGATCGCCCTTTTCATCATCACATTCGCCCTGCTCGCTGCAATCGCATACACCTTTTATCGCAGGCAGCACGCGTCATCCGACCATCGTGCAGAACTTCAAACGAGACACATGTCTCCGCGCAGCCTCTTCGATCACAGAGAGACGCACGCGGCAAACCAGCGCTTCCTTTCAGCACAAACGAGCAAACAGACTGAAGAGAGAAATGCGTCATTCCTGAGGCGTGCGGCGGGCGGAGATTTGACAGTACTCACGGAAGCGCAGAGCGCGAATGATTTCACTCTCTATCGAAGCGTCTGGCATGGTCTTCTCGAATGGGCTGCCACGTCAGAAACTAATTTGCGCTCGCTGGTTTCGTTCGTTGTCAAAAACTCTGACTTGCGTGGCAGCGCCGCTCTCGTTGAAGCCTATTCGAAACTCTGGCAGCAACATCCCGACCGACAGAGCACCGCTCAAATGCTCCATTTAGCTGCGCTGTCTGACGATGCGAAGACGTTTGAGCAAGCCGTCGAAGCGACGAGTAATTTCGTTCTGGAAGATTGTCTCAACGGAATCAGCCCTGAAGAGTTGTCCACTTTGATCGAAAGCGAGTATTGGGTCTTGAGTTCCGCCGCGCGGAGCACCGGCGCGGGCTTCTTGTTGAAACAAAAATTGACGACTGTGCGTGAAGGACTTGCAG
>JAIVJM010000291.1 GCA_020199995.1 Acidobacteriota bacterium
TAATTCGAGCTTTTTACAGCGTCACCCAATGATTTACGACGCCCGCTCCGGTTCATTCCCAACACGTCTTGCGCTGCCAACCACGGGCGGCCAGCCTCTTCCACCCTCTACAACTTTCCAGGAGAACATATGGACTCGAAAACGGCCTTGAAGTATGCCGAAGACCACGGGGCGAAATTTCTTTCCCTGCGCTTCACCGATCTTATCGGCGCGTGGCATCATTTGACGTTCCCGATTCACGAGCTCGACGCAGGCAAATTTGAAGACGGCTTCGGCTTCGACGCCTCCTCTTTGCGCGGCTGGGCCTCGATTCACGAATCCGACATGCTGCTCATCCCCGACCCCGGTCGGATGTGGATGGACCCGTTCGCCGGGGAGGATACGCTCTGTTTGATCGCCAACGCAGTGGACCCGATCACGAAGGAGGGTTACGGCCTCGACCCGCGCTCGGTGGCGCGGCGCGCCGAGAGCTACCTGCGCTTTACGGGCATCGCCGACATCGTCAACTTCGGCCCCGAAGCCGAGTTCTTCATCTTCGACTCGGCCAGCTTCCACAACGACCAGAACTCCGCCGGCTACACGCTCGAATCCGACGAGGGTCACTGGTCGAGCGGGCGCGCGGGCGACGACGTGCGCGGCCCCAATCTCGGCTACCGCATCCGCCCCAAGGAGGGCTACGTTCCCGTCCCCCCGACCGACTCGTTAAGCGACCTCCGCTCGGAGATTTCGCTGACGCTCGAGAAGGTCGGCATCACGGTCGAGTGCCACCATCACGAGGTCGCCACCGCCGGGCAGTGCGAGATTGACTTCCGCTACTCGACACTGCTCGGAACCGCCGACAACCTGCAGCTCTTCAAGAACGTCGTGCGCAACACCGCGCACCAGTACGGCAAGACCGCGACCTTCATGCCGAAGCCGATCTACGGCGACAACGGCTCGGGGATGCACTGCCACCAGAGCCTCTGGAAGGACGAGAAGCCGCTCTTTGCGGGCGACGGCTACGCGGGCCTCTCCGATTTGGCGCGCTGGTACATCGGCGGCCTCTTGAAGCACGCGGCGGCGATCGTGGCCTTCGCCGCGCCGACGACGAACAGCTACAAGCGGCTCGTCCCCGGCTTCGAGGCTCCCGTCAATCTTGCCTACTCGGCCCGCAACCGCTCGGCGGCGATCCGCATCCCGATGTTCTCGCAGAACCCGAAACTCAAGCGTTTGGAGTTTCGTCCGCCCGACCCTTCGTGTAACCCATATCTCGCCTTCTCGGCGATGCTCATGGCGGGGCTCGACGGCATCCAGAACCGCATTGATCCGGGCGAGCCGCTCGACAAGGACATCTACGACCTGAGCCCCGAGCAGCTGAAGGACGTGCCTTCTCTGCCGGGCTCGCTCGACGAGTCGCTGAAGGCGCTCGAAGCCGACCACGAGTTCCTCCTCAAGGGCGAAGTCTTCACGCCTCTGCTCATCGACCGCTGGATCACCTACAAGCGCGAGAAAGAAATCCAGCCGCTCCGGATGCGCCCGCACCCGCTGGAGTTCGGCATGTACTTCGACATCTAGGGAGAGCGAAGAGTAAGCAGTGAGCAGTGAGCAGTCAAGACTGACTGGGCTTTATCTGCTCACTGCTCACTGCTTACTGTCCGATGCTCTCCCTCACGGTCGGGCTTCTGTCTTTTCCACCGCGCGTAATATATTCGACTCGTGCCTGCCTTCGACAAACAACTCGAATCACTCGTGCGCGACCTGCCCGACGCGGAAGGCGCGCGCCACTTCTACGAGCGCATGACGGCTGAGCACCCGCGGGCGACGCGCGTCTTCGGTCGCGACGCGGGGCTTCTCTCGGACGCGCTCGCCGTCGCCGCGTGGAGCCCGCTTTTGGGGACGACGCTCGCGCAGAACCCTGACTACCTGACGTGGCTCGCGCGCGAGCGCGGGCTGACGCGCGTGCGGACGACCGAAGAGCTGGGCGAGTCGCTGGCGCGCTTCGCGCTCACGCACACGCAGGTCGAGGCGCAGGTGATGCTGGCGCGCTTCCGCCGCCGCGAGCTGCTGCGCGTCTATCTCCACGACATCCGGCACGACGCGACGCTCGTCGAGACGACCGAGGAACTGTCGAACCTCGCCGACGCCGTGCTTCGATACGCGCTGGGGCTCGCGCAGCAGGAGCTGGAAAATCTCTACGGCGCGCCGCAGTGCGAGGACGCGCGCGCGCGGCGGATGGCGGCGAGCTTTTGCATCGTCGCGCTGGGCAAGCTCGGCTCGCGCGAACTCAACTACGCGTCCGACATAGACCTCCTCTTCCTCTATTCCGACGACGGCGAGACGACGGGGCAGGGCGAGCGCGGGACGCTCACCAACCGCGAGTTCTTCGTCAAGCTCGCCGCGCGCGTCGCGCAGACCGTCGGGCAGCAGGCGGGCGAGGGCGCGGCCTACCGCGTAGACCTGCGTCTGAGGCCGCACGGGCGCGATGGCGCGCTCGCCTCCTCGCTCTCGGAGGCGCTCCGTTACTACCGCGAGAAGGCGCACGCGTGGGAGCTTCAGGCGCTCATCCGCTCGCGCGCCTCCGCCGGCTCCGCGCAGCTCTTCGCGCGCTTCGCGGACGAAGTGCGCGGGCGCGTCTACCGCCGCGGCGAGACGGTCGCACGCGCTCTCTCGCACGTGCGGCTCGCCAAACAGAAGATTGACCGCGAGCACCCGAGAGAAGCGCGCGGCTTCAACGTCAAGCTCGGCGAGGGCGGCATCCGCGAGATCGAGTTCATCGCGCAGGCCTTGCAGCTCGCCTACGGCGGTCGAGACACGTGGCTCCACGCGTCGCACACGCTCATCAGCTTCGGACGCCTCGCCGACCGCGGCCTCGTCGCCGAGCGCGAGCGGAGCGAGCTGTCCGACGCCTACGCCTTCCTCCGCACCGCCGAGCACCGTGTCCAGATGGAGCACGGCCTCCAGACTCACCTCGTCCCCGACGACACGACGCGACGCACGCTCCTCGCGCGCCGCATGCACTTCGGCGGCCCACACGCGCTCGCGGAGTTCGACCGCGCCCTCCGCTTCCACACCTCGAACGTGAGCCGCGCATACCGGCGCGTCTTCGAGGCCGCCGACCCCGACGAACGGCGGCTGCAAGACGACCCGCCGCCACCCCCCCCGGAAGCGGGCGGCGCGCCGCCCGCGAACTTCGACGAAAGCGGAGCGCCCCTCGTCCGGGACGCGCACCGCGGGCGAGCCTCCGCCCGCGACCCGCGAGCCATCTCGGAGCCGCATGTGGACGTGGAGACCGCTGCGGCCAGAGCTGCGGCCAGCGTCTTTGCGCCGCGGATCGCGGGCGTCGAGGAAAATGACGGAGTCGTGCGCGCGGAGCCCGCCGGGGCCGCACGCGCGGAGAGCGCCGGGGTTATCGAAAGCGCCGGGGCCGTCGAAGCGGAGGGACTGGCGCGCGCTTTACATGAAGAGGCCGGGCGCTCGCTCAACTCGCGGCGCGCGCTCACGTTGCTGGCGCGCATCGCCGCCTCGCTCGACAAATCGGGCGTGCGCTTCGCGTTGACCGAGACGCATCTTCGCGCGCTCGTCGGGCTCTGCGGGGCCTCCGAGTTTTTCGGCGAGATGATCGCCAGTAACCCCTCGCTGATTCCGTCGGTTTCGACCGGGGCGGCGGTCGTCAAAGCGCGTGAGCACCGCGCGCTGCTGCGTGCGGCCATCGACCCGGAGAAAAATTTCGGCGGCGAACTCTCCGCGTTCCGCCGCGCGTGGGCGCACCTGCTCGTCGAGATCGGCGCGCGCGATGCGGCGGGCGATTTCACGCTCGGCGAATCAAACGCGCTGCAAGCGTCTCTCGCCTCGGCTTCCATCAACGCCGCGCTCCTCGTCGCGCGGCGCGAGCTGGCGCGGCGCTACGGCAGACTCCTCGCGGGCCCGCGCCTCGCCGTGCTCGGCCTCGGCAGGCTCGCGAGCGGCGGCACTGACTTCGGCTCCGACCTCGACCTCGTGCTCGTCTACGACCCCGCCGTCCCTTCGCCGCTCGAAGGGCGCGCGCAGGAGGAAGCCTACGCACGCCTCTCAGAGCTGATGACGACCGCGCTTTCGAGCCTCACGCGCGACGGCTATCTCTACCGCGTCGATCTGCGTCTCAGGCCCGACGGCAAGAACGGCGCGGTCGCTTCGTCCGCGAATGCTTTCGTCAACTATCTGAGCGAGCGGGCCGACGTGTGGGAGTGGCTCGCGCATGTCAAGCTGCGCGCGGTGGCGGGCGACCTCGAACTGGGTAGAAGTGTCGAACGTCGAGCGCGCGCCGCCGTCCATGAGGGCGCGCGGCGCGCGGGCACTGAAGCGCTGCGCGTCGAGACGCGACGCGTGCGCGCGCGGTTGGAACGCGAGCACGCGCGCACCGGTGTGGCGCCCCCGACCGACATCAAGTTCGGGCTGGGCGGCATGCTCGACGTTTACTTCGCCGCGCGCTACCTCCAACTCCGCGACCAACTCCCCGACGAAGACTCCGACCGCTCGACGCGCGCCACGCTCGAACGCCTCCGCGCGGCGGACTCGCTCGGCGTCGAGGACTTCGACGCGCTCTGCGAAGGCTACTCGCTGCTCCGAAGGCTCGACCACCAACTGCGCCTCCTCGTCGGTCGCTCCACGCGACTGCCCGCCGCCCCCGACCACCCACTCATCCGAGACCATGCGGAAGTCGTGCGAGATGATGCGCGTGCCGGGCCGCAGCTCGCTGAGGAGCTTGGGGCGCAGGAGCACGTTGAGCCTGTCCGAAAGATAGAGCGTGACGACGGTTGCCTCGCGGAAGTTGGCTCTGAATAAATCCTCCTGCCGGAAGGAGACGCGGTCTGAGACGCCCGCCGCGCGCGCGGCCTCTTCGGATTCGGCGACGAGCTTGGGGTCAATCTCGATGCCGACGGCGCGGACGCCGTGAGTTTTCGCCGCCGCGATGGGGATGCGCCCGTCGCCGCTCCCGAGGTCGTAGAGCACATCGCCCGCCTTGAGCTGCGCGCGCCGCGGCATCTCCTCGACCGTCTCGGTCGGCGTCGGCATGAAAATCACGTCGGGCCTGCGGCGCGCGGGCTTTTGCGCCCGCGCGCCGCGGCGTCGTTGCGGAGTTCGACGGGCCGACGCGCGCACACGCCCTTTGCTCTGCGACGCAGCGGCGCCTCCGCCTTCGCCAATGCCGCGTGATTCCCGCGCGCCCGCGAACGCCGATGGCGCGCACGCATGCGCGAGGCAGAGCAAGACCGTCAGACGCAAACCCGCCCCGACCCGAAGCATTGCGAAAAGAGATCGGCTTGAGTGGTACCGGAGGCGCGGCGGGGGCGAGCCCCCTTCCTGACCTGTCAGGCCGCAGGGGTTGAAGGACGCTCCGCAGGCTCTGAGGTCGGGAAGGGGGCTCGCCCCCGCTCCCTTGTCCCAAGTGCTTTCCTCCAACTTAGTGTCAGTCACCGGCACCTCTCCTTGTGATGCTTTCATAGAAAGCAGCGGCCCTCCTCGCCCCTTCCGCTACGGCTTTGCGCCCGCGCGGTCGTTCCGGTAGGTGACGCCCTCCTTCATCACGAAGAAGACGCGCTCGGTCTGGCGGATATCCTGCGTGGGGTCGCCGGGGACGGCGATGATGTCCGCGAGCTTGCCCGCTTCGAGTGTCCCGAGGCGGTCAGAAACGCCGAACAGTTCGGCGTTGACGGAGGTCGCGGCCTTCAGGGCGTCCACGGGCCGCATCCCCAACTCGACCATGTGGCGGAACTCTTCGGCGTTGCGCCCGTGCGGGTAGACGGCGGCGTCGGTGCCGAAGGCGATGCGAACTTTTTTGGCGACGGCTTTCTGAAAGGTTGCGCGGATGCTGGCGATGGCGGCGCGCGCCTTGGCTTCGACCTGCGGCGGGAAGTAGGAGCCCTTCTCCAGTCGCTCGCTGAGGCCCACGGCGGCCATCAGCGTGGGCACAAGATATGTGCCGGCGGCGCGGACGGCGTCAGGGCCGTCGGCGACCGCGTCCGAGATGCCCGTCGTGCGGTCGAAGATGCCGGGGCGGTAGCCGCCCGTCGGGTCGCAGTGGCCCCCCGTCGCGCCGATGGCACGCACGGCGACGAGCATCCTCGGCCCCCAGACTTTGCCGTTGCGGATGGCATTGCGCAGGCCCACGTCAACGAGGTCGCCGGAGCCGAGGTCGCGCGCCGTTGTGAAGCCGATGAGGAGTGTCTTGCGCGCGTATTCGGTCGCGTCGAGCGTCTGCTCGGGGATTGATTTCTTGAGCGAGTCCAACTCATCCTGCTTCCAGTCGTCGCTCGCCTCGCCCGTGAGGTGCGTGTGCGCGTCCATGAAGCCGGGCAGGAGCGTGGCGTCGCCGAGGTCAATGACTTCGGCCCCGGCAGGAGGCGCGCCCGCGCCCGCGCCGACCGAGACGATCCGCCCGCCCGAGACCACGACAAGGCCGGGCGCGACGACGCGCTCGCCCTTCCCGTCGAACATCCGCGCCGCGCGGATAACATACGTCTTCGACTCCTTCGGCCCCGCGCCCCCTTGCGCGAGACAGAAGTGGCTCCCGGACAGAAGGGCGACGAGCAGGACACAGGCGCAACTCAGTCTCATGTGGATGCCTCCGAACGAAATTCAGTTGATGCAGAGTAAAAGAAGTAGGACGGCCACGGCTCAAGCGAGACGCGGAGGCGCGGAGTCCTCTTCATGCCAGCAGCGTGTGCACCAGCGGCGGCGCTTCGTGCGTGCGTCGAGCAGGTAGTCGGCGGAGGCGGGCAGGCGTTTGACCACCTCGCGCTCCTCTTCGCTGAGCTCGTAAAAAGCCTTCAGAGTCCCCTCCGCGCAGCGCGGGCAGAGGCCGTCGCCCTGCGTGCTGTGCGCGTAGTCGCTTTCCGTCATCGGAGTCTCTCCCCCTTTCCTCGATCCTATTTCGCGCGCCCTTCGACGCGCGCCTTGAGCGCCTCGTTCATCAGCTCGTAACCGCGCCGCACCTTGTCGAGCGTGCCGCCCATGAAGGAGATCGCGAGGCCCGTGAAACGCTCGCCGTGGAGGAAGCGCGTGCTGCCCGCGCCCGCCTGCTCGAGGCGGAAGATGTGCTCGCCGTTGAAAAGCCCGGGGAGGGGGAGACTGCCCAGCCAGCGCAGCTCGCGCGTCGGCTCGACCCGCAGGACTTTCGGCTTGAACTTCATGCCGCGCCCCTCCGGCACCTGCACGAAAATCTTCAGCCGCCCGCCCTCCCGAAGCTCGCCGCTGACACTCCGGACGAACGGGTTCCACTCCGTGTAAG